>JAFSTA010000133.1 GCA_017450695.1 Kiritimatiellia bacterium
GCAGGACATCACGCTGGAGAACACGGCGAACGACTTCGCGGGCGCGGTGAACGCGGACGGCGCGAACGTTTCGCTCAAGGATGCGAATGCGTTGACGCTCGGCGACGTGACGGCGGCAGATGGAGCCGTCAAGGCGGAAACCGTGAACGGCGAAATTAAGGTGGACGGCACGGTCTCCGCCGCAAAGGTCGCGTCAACCGTTACCGATGCAGGTAATGTCATGTTGACGGCCTCAAAGGGCGTGACGGTGAACGGCGGCGCGTCCGTGAGCGGAAAGAATACGACAGTGACTGCGAAAGGTGGCGACATCACGGTCTCCGGGACGGTCAAGGGGACAGACAGTGCGACCGTGACGGCCTCAAAGGGCGTGACGGTGAACGGCGGCGCGTCCGTGAGCGGAAAGAATACGACAGTGACTGCGAAAGGCGGCGACATCACGGTCTCTGGGACGGTCAAGGGGACAGACAGTGCGACCGTGACGGCCTCTAAAGGTGTGACGGTTGGCGGTGCGGTTGACGGTGGAAAGACGGCGACTGTTACGGCGGAGGACGGCGACATCACACAAAGTAGTGGCGCATATGTCAAAGTCGATGATAAAGGGTATGCTTCTGGTTCTTTGACCGGAACGATTAAGGCAGACGGGACAGTTACGCTAGAAGCCAGCGGAACAATCGGTGGTAACGCGAACGGAACTGACGGGAGCGGAGACTACGTGGTCATAGACAGCGGTACTGTTAGTGCTCTTGCGAAAGACGGCGATGTTTCGATTGCTAGTGCTGGAAACAACAACTTGAGGGTAGCTAGTGCGGTGGGTAGTACTGTGCGAATCTATACATTGGGAACATTGACCGCCGACGGAATCAAGGCATTTGACAAGACAATCGTGAGTGCGGGTACGTATGGTTCGACGGTGAACGCGGCATCGCTCGGTTCCACCCTGCAAGTCAACAATATCGCAGGGAATGGTAATGTGATCGCATCTTTCCAGACTGGTGGAAGTGTTCCGAAGGTGGTTATCTTGAACAATGGGGTGGTGAGCTTCATCAACGGCGCATTCGCGGGCGGCGATATTATGATGCAGGCGAGCTTGGGTGCCGCCGAAGCGTTTCCGGTGCAGACGCCCGAACTCAAGAGCGAACAGGGTATCTTCGGAACTCCAGTCTTCCTGCATGACCAGCTGGATGTTGCGAATCCGCTCGCGATCGGTGCGATTGACTTCATCCTGCAGGATCGCGCGGGACTCACGCTCGGTGCGGAATTCCCGAAAGACGCAGACCGCCAGGTCGATATCATCGGCCTCAGCCCGACGACCTCATACTGGTTTGGAATGGATGACCGGGAGAACAAGAAGAAGGCTCTTGAGCAGTCCGAGGACGTGAAGAAAGACAAGCAAAGCAAGCAGTAGTTCGGATTCGCACCCGTCCCCGGTCAGGAGACGGGTGTTTTTCGCAAGGAGTAATAGATGTCGGTTTTCAATCATATCCGGTTTGCCGCCAAGAGCGACATCGGCAGGAAAAGAAAGAACAACGAGGACTCGTTCGGGATTTTCCCTGCATCTGGAATCTTTTGTGTGGCCGACGGCATGGGCGGTGGGGACGACGGAGAGGTCGCCTCCGCAGCAACCGTGCGAGAAGTGCAGCGGTTCTGCGAGTCGCATCCGTTCCCGCGCCAGGTGACTTACACTCGGGAAGGAATTCTGTCGGGAATCCGTGCCAGCGTGAATTCTGCCTCTGCGTGGATATTCCGACGGGCGCGGGAGCGTGCTCTGAAAGGATGCGGTTCCACGTTCGTCGGGGTCGTATTCGATGCCTCCCATCCGGATCAGGCCGTGGCGTTGCATGCGGGGGACAGCCGACTTTACCGGATTCGCGGGCGCACGATTCAGCAGGTGACAACGGATCATTCGGCAGCGGAACTGATCGGGGCGAAGGATGAGAAGGACATCAATCCGATGTTCCGAGGGATGATTCTGCGCGCGGTCGGAATCCAGCCGTCGGTGGAACTTCAGATGACGGAGTTCCCCGTGCGCGAGGGGGATCGCATCCTAATTTGCAGCGATGGATTGTCGCGTATGGTTCCGGACAAGCAGCTGCTGGCACTGATTCGTGCGAACCTTTCGCTTGAAAATGCGGTAGACGCGTTGATTGCGGCGGCCAATGCCGCAGGGGGCGTTGACAATATCACGGTGGAGCTGATAGAGATCGGGGCGTTGCCCGAAGCGCTTCCCGCGATTCCGTTGCCGACAACCGTCGCAACCGCCGCTGTTGCGACCGCGCCCGCGACGAGCGCTACGTGGACCTCGTCCAGCGGGGCGGAGACTTCGGAAACCGCCGGCGGGAACGGCACTCCACCCGATTCGGAATCCTCCGAAGATCTTTTTTCGGTCGGACCGACGACCGATCCGGGCGGGGACGAGGAACAGACCGGATCGACGATGACGATTCCCGAAGCGGCGGATGATGATGATTCGACGGAAGACAATGCTCCCGCTACCCCCAAGATGTTACGAGGGACGGTTTCCTCTTCTCGAAATCGCAGGTGGATCGGGTATTCGGCGGGGATTCTTCTTCTGTTAGGCGGGGTTGCCGGAACAGACTATTTCCTCCTTCGTAACGGCGGGAACGTCCCGGAAAATCCTGAAGCTCCTGCTACGACATCCGCATTGAAATTTCTGCACGAAAAGGAGTCCGCCGAAGCGGAGGCGGAGAAAACGGCAATCGAATTGGTGGAGACATTCCGTCTCGTCTCTGAAAGACACCTTTTGCTTGAGGTGGAGAAAGACTGGAGCCTCTGGCAGGAGAGATGGAGTTCCCGGCTTGACGCGGAAAAGTACCGGGGATTGAAGGAACAGGTGCTGGCTTCGAGGAACGAAGCGGAGAAACGGATTCTTCTGGGCGAGTGCGAAGAGTCGGTGGAAAAGTCGGTGACCGCATTCCTGCAGGTGCAGAACCGCACGGAACTGGCAAAGCTGGAATCCGACTGGAGGGTGTGGCGGACGACGTGGAAAGCGAAGGTGGAGGAAACACGTTTTGCCGATTTCGACGGGAAGCTCAAGGCCGCCCGTGACACTGCGGAACAGCGGATTGCGGACGAGGAGAAACGGATCGCGGAGGAGAAGGCAAAAGCGGAGACGGAACGGCTATTGGCGGAATGCAGAAAGGGCGCGGATGAATTGATTGACACATTCGGAAAGGCGAAGACCCAAGAGACGCTTGACAAGGCGGTTGTCGCGCATACGGCTTGGCAAGAGGAATGGAAGGAGAGGGTAAGAGACAAGAAGGGGGCTTATGCCGCGCAGAACGATCGAATCCAGACGGCGCATACCGCGGCGCAGAAACGGATTGAAGCAGAGCGCGTGTGTAAAGAGTCCGCAGAAGCGTTGGTTCGTGGTTTCCAGTCGGCGAAGAGCGATGCGCAGCTGAAGGAACAGGAGAACGCTTGTCGGAACTGGCGCAAGAAATGGGAGGGAAAGATTGACGAGAAAGCGTTTGACAATCTTCACAAAACCATTCGTGAAATGCGTGATGAGATTGCCGAACGACTGGCGAATGAAGCTGCAATCGCGAGCCAAGAGGCAGAACGAAATCGGGCGAATGTCCGGAAGACATACGAACTGGCGTTGACGAATGAACCGGTGGAGCAACGCGGCAAACGGCTGGAGGACGCAAAGGAAAAGCTGGCCGCGTCGAAGGAGCGGTCGCTGTTCTCTGAAGCGGAGACGGAGCGGATGCTGGCGGAGATCGAAAGGCGGCGGTCATGGACGGTCGGCAAGATTGCCAATCGGACGGGAAATGCGGTGACAGTCGACGGGACGAATATCGCGGCGGGCACGACCGCGACGGTTGTCTTCGAGAAGGGGACTTCATGGCCGGTGACGCGTAAGGGGTACGAACCAGGGACGGTGAAGCGCGAGAGCCTGGACGGCAAGACGGTCACATTGGCGGACGACGCGTTCGTTCCGAGCGAGGTGACGGTGAAGCTTCCGGATGGGCTGGACGCGGGTGTTGTTTGCGAATTCGCCGGGACGGACGTGTCCGCATCGGGTATGGCGATGAAGCCCGGAAAGCACGTGTGCGCGTACCGCCGTGCAGGGTACGACCCACAGGAGGGGATCTCGTTTGACGTTGCGGTTGGCGCGACAGACGCACGGTTCCCGAAACCGGAAAAGTGGGTGGCGTCACCGGTGAATGTGACGATTCCGAAATTGGAATCGGGGGTGACGTGCGAGGTGGATGGAAGGGTACAAAAAGGGGGCGAGGTGTTTGCGCTTCGACTTGGAAAGAAGTATCCGTACACATACCGCAAGGCGGGGTATGAAGATCAAAAGGGGGAGATTTCCGTTGAGGTAAACAAGCAGCTCGCGCTCCCCAAGCCGGGGACGTGGAAACCGGCGAAGACGGTAGAGAAATCGCTCACGTCACCGATGAAGAAACCGGAGCAAGCACCCGAAGGGAACCCGGTTGCGACGCAGAAACCAACACCGTTCCCGGTTGGGGAAAAAACGGTTTCGGGCGAGGTGGATGCGAAGAATACAGATGTAGAATGGAAAAAATTTGTGGACAGGTTCATCCGCAAGAAGGAGGCTTTTTTCGAGGTCTTGGCCACGGATATGAAGAATAGCCCGGAACTCCTGCAGAAGCTGTCATCCGCAGCCGAACGGCTTCATGCGTCCGCGAGGATTGATGAAGGGCAATGCGAGGAAATCTGGGAATTGTTGCGTGATGTCGTTTCTCTGGAGAATGAATATGCGGCTGCCGAGCTGGATTCCATCAGTGGCAATGAGGTGACCATGTCGAAATATCGACGGATTCAGGACGCCTGTACGGAATTCTTTTCTGGAAAAGACGAAGGGACAGGGTCGAAGATTTCCCGCATGACGAAATTTGTCGAGTCGGTTACCAAGAAAGACCCCGCACAGAAATAACGAATCGTTGGGAAAAGATATGGATCTACATTCCTCTGTTACCGGACAGCGAAGTTACTCTCACACGGAGGCGCGAGGATGCGTGGATTCAGTAGGTTTGTGGTGGTTTCTGATCTCTTTTTTAACTTGTCCGGGTAAGCATATTAAGCCGGGTAAGCGTGTCAAGCGAGGCACTTCGCGCCAGCTGAAAAGCGGGGAAGCTAAAAAGCTGAGAAGTGTGATTGAAATGGAGACAATGTTACCCTCGTGTACATTCCAGCGCGGTACGTGGGCGGTGAGCTTACGGCCCACTGCCTACTCTCCGCAGCCTCTCTTGATTCCCCCGTTTGGTGAAGGATCGACCACTTTTTTCCCGTTCGCAAACATAGCTTTCTCATTCGGGGTAATTTCAAAATCCGTGCGCAGTGTTACTGGGGAAACTGCGGAAATCACGGAAAAAGGAACGGTCGCAGCTCGTTTGATTCCGTGCAAATCTGCGTATTCTGCGGTTTTGAAATTGTGTCATTTGAAGGCCGCCGTCACGGCACGTGAGGATACGCGGCTTCCCGAACGGGAACGGTGCCATAAACCCTGACCTGTACAATACCAGATGGGAGAAAGAAAGGACAGGGGTGTTGGGGGATTTCGAATCCTCCAGGAGATACGGGGCGGTTCCGGATCGCAAGGGACGGTCTTTAAGGCCGTATGCGAGGAGGACCGGTACGGACTCGTCCCGGTCGGCACGGTTGTCGCGCTCAAAATCATGCCGGTGCAGGACGACGAGGGAGACCTCTGGCGCAAGCTGGAAAGGCGGACGCAGGAGCTTGTCCGCCTGCAACACCCGAACGTGGTCCGCTATTTCGGATGCTTTTCCGAACCCGGGGACTTCAACGACCTTCATGTCGTGGTCCTGGAGTTTCTGGACGGGAGGACGCTGAAACAGCTTTTGGCGGAGGATTTCAAGTCCGGGCTGGATGTCGATGTGGGCCTGAGGATTGTCCATTCGGCCATCACCGGACTGAATTATACAGTCCAGTCCGGGATTATCCACCGTGACATCAAACCGGGGAACATTTTCATCTGCGAAGACGGAACGGTCAAGCTGATCGATTTCGAGATCGCGCGTCAGGAGGGCGGGACGAGCGTTTCCGTTTCTGGAAACATACGGGGATCCTTCGATTACATGGCGCCGGACTTCACCGATCCGGAATTCCACGGGGACGTCCAGAGCGACGTCTTCTCGCTCGGCGTGGTGATGCACGAGGTGCTGACGGGCAAGACGCCGTACCAGCGGCTGCCCGGAGAGGAGAAACAGGCGAATTTCGCGTTCCTCGCCCGCTGGGCGAAATCAGGGGACGGGCAGGTCTCCAACCCGATTCACATCAGCAGCCGGATCAAGCGGCTGCTGGCGTACGCGGATGAGGTCCTTCTCCGCGCGCTTGCGCCGAGACGGGAGGAGCGGTATCCGGATTTCGCGGCTTTCCTCGCGGACTTCAAGAACATCCGTCTCCGGGACTTGAAGAACGGCGCGAACACCTACCGCATCCTGCAATATATCGGCAAGGGCGGTTTCGGGGAAGTGTACAAGGCGCGTTTCCGTCAGACCGGACAACTGGTGGCGGTGAAACATCTGCTGAAGACATCTTACGCAGATCGGTTTACTCGCGAGGCGCGTACGCTGATGAAACTGCGCGATCCATGCTTCGTCCAGTTCGTTGATTTCTTCCACATTGGGAACGAAAGTAACGTCAATGTCTTTCTCGTCATGGCGTTTCTGGATGGGATGCCCGGAAACTCCCTGCGTGACGCGATCCGGGAATCAGGGGAGGGATTGCCGCAGAAAGACGTGTTTCTTGCGTTCGAGAGGTATTCGTACGGGTTGGGCCTGATGCACCAGCAGGGGATCTACCACCGCGACATCAAGCCGTCCAACCTCTATTATCCGAGGGGGAATCCCGAAAAATCGGCAATCATGGACTTCGGAATCATCCGTGACATCCATGGGACGCAGACGAAGGACGGCGGGGTTCCGGGAACATACGACTATATGCCGCCCGAGGTGATTCTCCCGAACAACCGAGGCGACGCGAAGATGGACATTTTCGCGTTGGGATTGTGCCTGTACGAGGCGTTGACAGGGAAGACGGGGTATCCGAGACTTCCGGCGGGGAATGCAGCACTGCGGGCTTTTTTTGAGCGGGCGAAAAGCGGGGAACCGCCGGTTTTCGACGATTTGAGGGTTCAAGGAGAACCTGACGTTCTCGCCCTGCTCCGCGACATGACCAACCCGTCGGCCGACTTGCGCGAGGGAGAAATCCGCCGGATCATGTTGCGGCTACAGAAGCTGGCGATGAGAGCTGGCGCAGGAAAAGGAAAGATGCACCGATCCGATGATCTGATCGAGCCAGTCACGTCGAATGAGCCGCCTACGGAAGAGACAAATCCCGTTCATATTCCTGTAATCGGCGGATTCGAGGTACGGGCGCAAGTCCACAACGGTTCGGGCGGCACGGGGACGGTCTATGAAGCTGTTTGCGTGAACGATTCCTCTCACCTGGTTTCGGTGGGGAAGCGGGTCGCTCTCAAGATTATGCCGGACCGCGGCGACACGAAAGGCTTGTGGCCGAAGATTCAGAAGATCGCGGACGCGCTGGTGCGGCTGCGGGATCCGAATGTCGTCCGCTATTACGGTTGCTTTCAATATTCTGATACATACGGGCGCTACCATGTAGTCGTGCAGGAACTTCTGGAAGGCAAGAGCCTGAGGGAAATTTTCGAGGAACGGCGAGAGAAATCCCTCCCCTGCCTGGATGTGGAACATACCCTGAAGATCATTCGCGCAACCATTCAAGGATTGCGGGCAACGACGCAAGCGGGCATCATCCACCGCGACATCAAACCGGGAAATATTTTCATCTGCGACGACGGGAGTGTCAAGGTAATCGATTTCGAGATCGCGCTGCAGGAAAATCCGGACGGTACGGCGTCTACGACCACTGGTAATGACAGCATGAAGGGGTCATGGAATTATATGGCTCCGGACTTTCTCCGCGAAGGATTCCGGGGAGATGTCAAAAGCGACATCTTCTCCCTGGGCGTGGTTTTATATGAATCGCTGGCGGGTAAACTCCCCCATGACCGGGTTGGAGACCTGGGGGAATTTCTCAGACTGTGGGAGGGGGTTGTCGATGGCGGAAAAGAGAGCCCGATTCATATCGATGAACGAATCGAAGGTTTGTTGGAAAACGGTCATGGCTTTTTCGAGTCCGCACTCCATTGGGACCGGAAGCTGCGTTATCCGGATTTCGAGAGCTTTGAACGAGACCTCAGGCTCCGGGAACTGAAAAATGGGAAATACACATACCGGATCTTGCGTTATGTCGATCATGGCGGATACGCAACGGTCTATGAGGCAAAACGGATTGATACCCATGCCCAAAAAATAATTGAAGCGCATGTGGCGGTCAAGCAACTCGACAATGTGTCTGCTATAAAAAAATTCGAGCAAGAAGCCCGCACGATGATGGATCTGTACGGGGACGAGCGCTTTACACGGTATATCGATTTCTTCCAACCCCCATTGGGATCGGGCAGAGGGTTTCTCGTCATGGAGTTTCTGGACGGGATGCCCGAAAACTCCTTGCGCGGGGCGATCAAAAGGAGTAGAGCCGGATTGCCGCCCCGAGATGTTTTCCTCGCCTTCGCACGATATGCCAGCGGGTTGCGTGTGTTACATAAAAGAGGAATTATCCATCGCGATATCAAACCGAGCAATTTATATTATCCGGCAGGACATCCCGAAGAATCCAAAATCATGGATCTGGGTATCGTCCGCGATGTTGATGCAACCGGAACTCCGACCCCTGGAGCTTGCGGAACTCCTGACTACATGCCAGCCGATAGCCTAGAAAATCGCGATGATAAAAGTAGGGATATCTTTGCGTTGGGACTGTGCCTGTACGAGGCGTTGACAACAAAACCTGGGTATCCGAGGTTGAAAAACAACCGGTTCTACCTAAATTGGTTGAAACAAAGGAAAAAAACTCCCGTTTTTGAAGATCCAAGAGTTCGCAAAAACACAAGGCTTCTTGGACTCCTTCAACAGATGACGAATCTTGACGCAAAGAAACGTGGGACTGCTGAAGATGTTTACCAAGCATTGCGCGAACTTGCGGTTACGGAGGGGGTGAAGGAAGAATATCTTCGGCCATTGGACGAACCGAAAAAAGACGTATTGCCCATCGTGATACCGTCCCGTCCCAGCCCGCCGGACAATCAAGATCCAAATATCACCGTTACGATTGATAGCCATCCAGATCAAACACCAGTTCGTTTCCGCAAGTGGGCGCTTGTCGCAGTACTTGTGATTGCGGTTTCGGGAGTTTGTATTGGTACCGTAGTTGGTGTTTCCTCCTTTCAGGCAAAACGTGCCGAAAAAGAAAAAGACGCGATTGTATCGGAGTACAAACAGTTGGATGCCCCCCAAAAAATTCGGGACGTGGATCGCAAGAAAGACAAATGGGAACGAACGTGGAATCCGCTCTTGGCGGGATGGGTGAGAAAAATCCCCCGCAAAAAATACGATGCATGGGTGAACGATCTTGCTATGTCTCAAGAAACGTGCCGCGACCGTCTTACGAAGGTGACGGAAGAGGAGCAGGCGGAACGGGATACGAAAGAACTTGTCGAAGATTTTCTGGGAGCGAAGAATCGTGCGGAGTGGGAAAATGCGGAGGCACGAAAGAAAGAGTGGGGGAAAAAATGGAGTTCCCAGATTGATGCGGAGAAATACAAAGAGCTGTTGAAGCTTGTGCTGGACGCTAGAAATAAAGCAGATGCCAGAATCAAGATTGTTGAGGCTTCCAACGCCTGTGAAGTGTTAGTCGAAGATTTCGGAGAAGTCAGAGGCGAAGAAGGATTCAAGCAGGTAAAGGCAAGGTGGGAAGCGTGGCGTAAGGACTGGAACGGGAAACTGGCTGATGCGAAATATGCCGAACTAGACGGGAGGGTTCAGTATGCGAGTGATGCAGCAGAGTCGAGGCTGAGGCAGGTAAAGCAATGCGACGAAGCCAAGAAACAATTGATCGATGCGTTCCAGTCGGCCGCTGATCGTGGCGCACTGGAAAAGGCGTACGCTGACTGGAAAGCGTGGCAGACCGCGTGGAAGGAGAAAGTGGATCAAACAATCTACATCGAAACCAACGGGCGGATCAAAGAGGCGCGTGACGCGGCCGAGAAACGAATCTTGGAGACCGAATGCAGGGTGGCTGCTGATTTTGTGATTAAATCTTTCCGGAACGCGGAAAACGCCGATGACGTAAAGAAGGCGAAAGCCTACTGGGATACGTGGGGAAAGCGGTGGAATGGAAAGATCGACGGGGAAAGGTTCAACGGTTTCGATCAAGACATCAGGATTGCGTGTGAGGCGGCGGAGATCAAAATCGACGAGGGAATCCGGAAACTCGCGAGGGCGTGTGAGGAGCGAGTCAATCAAATCGTGAATCGGTTTGCGGCCGCCGAAAGCCGTCAGGATCTTCAAGCGGCGGTAGCGGAAGAGCAGCGCTGGCGGGACGAGTGGAAAGCGAAAATCGACGAGAGAGTGGTCAACGACTTCTACCAGAAACTGGAAGCGGCTCATGAAGAGGCGGAACTCCGGCTTGATTCGGCGGATGCCGTTGCCGAATCTAAAGCGATTATCGCGATTTTCAAAGCGGTTCAAACCGTCGAGGGCTTGGACAAGGCGGATGACGAAAAGCAAGCGTGGGAAGAGAAATGGTCGAAGAAACTTGGAATCAAAGGAAAAGAAAAATATACTGAAATAGCCAAAGATATCCAAGATGCGTGTGACGCGGCGATGGTACGTATCAAAAAAACTGAGGACGAGTGCCGAAAAACGGCAGAGGAGTTGCAGCAAGCTTTCCGCGGTGTAACGACAGCCGACGATCTTGCGGTTCAGGATCAGAAATTCCGGGATTGGCAGAAGGTCTGGCGGGGGGCGGTATCGAGAAACACGTATGACGTATGCGAGCGAAGCATCGCCAAGGAACAACAAGAAAAGGAAAAGCAAATACTCGATGAACAGTTGAGGAATTGCAGAGAATCCGTTGCGAAACTGGTTGCCGAATTTGAGAAGGTCAAACTACGCGATGAATTGACACAGCTGGAAAACGCATGGAAAGCATGGCAGGGGGCATGGAAAGGAAAGGTGGACGAAAAAATCTACGCCCAGCTCGACAGAAGCATCCAGACGGCTCGCGATGATGCGGAAGGGCGTATACAGAACACCGCCGACTGTACGGTTGAGGCGAACGGATTAATCGGCGCTTTCCGCAGAACGGAGAACAGGACGGATTTAGAAGAGGCGGACAAGAGATACCAGACTTGGCAGGATGCGTGGAAAGATAGGAAGCTTGTAGCGGATACGTATGTTGCGTGGAAAGAACGCATCCAAGTCGAACGCGCCGCCGCCGAGCGCCGGATTGCATTGCGGGAGGCGAAAGAGGCTGCGGACGGACTGGTGGCGATTTTCGGCAAGGTAGAGACAACTGCGGAACTGGAAGTTGCCGACAAAGATTACCGCACATGGCAGAATGTGTGGAAGGCGAGACTGGGCGCAGATGAGTTTGCCGTGCAGAACGGGCGTATCCAAGTCGAACGCGCCGCCACCGAGCGCCGGATTGCGTTACAGGAGGCGAAAGAGGCTGCGGACGGACTGGTGGCGATTTTCGTCAAGGTAGAGACAATTGCGGAACTGGAGGCTGCCGACAAAGTTTACCGCACATGGCAGAATGTGTGGAAAGGCAAATTTGCCGAGGGGGAGTATGCAAACCTCGACGGAAGTATCGAAAAGGCGAAGGTCGAAGCGGGGCGCCGGGTTGGAACGAGCGAGGCAAGATCTGCCGCCGGGATGCTGGCGAGGTCATTTGGCAGCGCGAAGGACGAGGGGGGGTTGAAACGCTTGGATGCAGAATGGCAGGAGTGGCGCGAGAAGTGGACTGAAAAGATTGACGGAGCGGAATTGGCGAAACTCAATCAGGTAATCCAAGACGCTCGGAAAGAGTCGGTTGACCGACTCGAACTTCTTGGAAAATGCCGTGAGGAGGCCGACAACTTGATCAGGTCGTTCGGGGCTGTAAAAGTCCGTTCGGCGTTGGAAGAGACGGACAGGGAGTATCGGGTATGGCAGAATAGGTGGAACGAGAAACTGGCGGCGGATACGCATGCGGAAATCAACGGGCGGATCAAAGGCGCGCACGATGAGGCGGAAATTCGGGTGGTTAAGCTGGAAAAGAAGCAGATGCAGGACGGATGCAAGGCAGTTTCCGACCTTTTCCGCAAGGTGAAAACCGGCCCGGATCTGGATAGGGCGAATGCGGCGTTTGAGGATTGGCAAAAGAAATGGAAGGATTTTTCCAATGAGGCGGAATATGGCAGAGTCGCTGCGGAGATCCGCGACGCGAAGGGCGCTGCCGAGAAGCGGATGCAGGAAATTGAGAAAGAGCGCACGATTGTCCGGGAAGCCTACGAGTCCGCGCTGGGGATCGAACCGCTTGCGGAGCGGCGGAAGCGGCTGGAGAACGCAAAGGGAAGGCTGGCCGCGTCGAAAGAGCGGTCGCTGTTCTCTGAAGCGGAGACGGAGCGGATGCTGGCGGAGATCGAAAGGCGGCGGTCATGGACGGTCGGCAAGATTGCCAATCGGACGGGAAATGCGGTGACAGTCGGCGGGACGAATATCGCGGCGGGCACGACCGCGACGGTTGTCTTCGAGAAGGGGACTTCATGGCCGGTGACGCGTAAGGGGTACGAACCGGGGACGGTGAAGCGCGAGAGTCTGGACGGAGAGACGGTCACGCTGGCGGATGACGCGTTCGTTCCGAGCGAGGTGACGGTGAAGCTTCCGGACGGGCTGGACGCGGGTGTTGTTTGCGATCTGGACGGAAGGGTTGTCGGGGCTGCGGGCGTGCCGGTGAACCCCGGCCGGCATATCTGCGCGTACCGCCGTGCAGGGTACGACCCACAGGAGGGGATCTCGTTTGACGTTGCGGTTGGTGCGGAAGATGCGCGATTCCCGGTTCCCGGCGGATGGACGGCGACACCGGTGAAGGTGACGGTTCCGAAACTGGGTGCGGGGGTGACGTGCGAGATGGCGGGGAAACCTCGCGTGTCGGGAGTGTCGTTTACGCTTGTACCGGGAAAGAACTATCCATACGTTTACCGGAGAGCGGGATGGCGCGATCAACCGGCAAGCCTCACGTTGCGTGTTGGCGAGGATGCGGTTCTGCCGCCTCCCGCGGCGTGGGATCCGCTTCCGGTGAAAGTGACGGTTCCGCGACTGGACAAGGGGGTGACGTGCGAGGTGGGTGACGCGTTGCGTAAAACCGGTGATGTATTCGAATTGACTCCACGGGAGAAACCATATCCTTTCATCTACCGGAAGGCTGACAGGGTGGAGCAAAAAGGTATGGTGACAGTCCGGGTGAACACGCCTCTTTCGCTTCCCGTACCGGGGGAGTGGGAAGAAACAGCGGGATTGCAAAAGCTGAATCAGGCGGCGAACGCCGTCGAAAAGGGGGACTGGGCGGATGCCGATAAACTGTTGAACGAAGCGGATGTCGAGGACGACGACAATCAGCGGAAGAAAGCCATGCTGCGGACACAGGTGGAGAACTCAAAGAAGTGGGCAGAAATTCTGGACGAAATATCTGAACTAGAGATGAACAAGGAGACTGTCGGAGATAGCATTGCGATTCTGGAGAGGTATCGCAAAATTGCGGGAGAAGGATTCCGGTTGCGAAAGACGGACCGGGAAAGCATTGACGTGGTTTATAAATTCGGTGTGGAAGACTGTAAAAATAAAAAGGGGCTCACACATTTTGTTGGCGAGATTGAGAAGAAGGAGAAAAAACTGGAGAAGCTTTACCGGGAGCTTCTGGGAGAACGGCGGTGACTTGCAGCCCTGTCGGCAAGACGTGGCGTCCTCGAAAAAAGGTATGTCGCTCCGGTTCTATCCGTGCGGTTGTTCAGTCTGGGGGACTCAGTTGAGAAAATACAAAACCGCGGAATGCATGGAAAGACAGTTGCCGCCCGGTCGTGCGGCATCGTGACAGGGGTGTTTCCAACCCTGATGCGCATGGGTGAAAACGGAGATTCGTTTCGTTGACTCCATGGTGAAAAATCGGGTTTTGCGGAGGGGGCGGGAATCTGCTATACTTTTTGCGTTTGTTTGAATACGGTGTTGGCGTCGGGGAGCGACGGGTGTCGCACGGACCGGTAGCCACCCAGAATCGAAAGAGGCAAAAGTGAAGACTTCTATCATTTCCGCGCTTGGCGCGATTGCATTGACGGTGTGCGGCACGGCCGCGAACCTTCCGGACACGATTACCTGTGAAGGAGGGTACGGCGGACATCTGCAGGGGGTCGCCACGGACGGCGAGAGCATCTATTGGAGTTTTACGGTGTGCGTGGTGAAGACGGACTTGACGGGGAAGGTTCTGGTCTCGCGTCCGGCGCCGTCCCATCAGGGCGATATGTGTTACAAGGACGGAGTCGTGTATGTGGCCGTGAACCGCGGCCAGTTCAACACCGAGAAGCAGGGCGGAAGCCAAATGACGGCTTACAACGCGAGGACGCTCGAACCGATCAAGACCACGCTGCTTCCCGAAGTGCCCCACGGCGCGGGCGGCATGACGTGGAAGGGAGACCGCTTCTACATCATCGGGGGACTGCCTCTCAAGCACGAGAAGAACTACGTGTATGAATACACCTCCGATTTCACGTTCGTGAAACGACACGACATCGACAGCGGGTTTACTTGGATGGGAATCCAGACGGCCGCTTACGAGGACAACACGTTTTACTTCGGTATCTACGGGGCGAAGGGTAATCCCACCGGTGTGCTCGCTTGTCCCAGTGACCTTTCGTCATACACACGCTACACCGGTCACGGCTGCGTGGGAATCCTCAAGCTGGACGGCGCCTACTATGTGGGCGTAACCGGGCGCGATAAGGAGACGAATCGTAACACCGCACGGCTCATCCGCCAGAAGGTTTTCCCGGATCCCGCCAGACGTTTCGAGGTAACCCGCACGGGCAAAGGCGAACTGCGTCTCTTCTTTGAAGGACGCGACAAGACGGGATGGAAGGACTCCGGCTACGTTTTCAACAACGACGGAAACAGCCCGATCTTTTCGCGGAACGCGTTGTTCGTTCCCGTGTCGAACGCCACCGAGTATCCTGCTGTCGGCGTCAACGGGAACCGGGAATTCTGGACACCGGACCTGGTGCGCGGCGTCCACCGCGCGGCCTTGTGCAACGAAGTCTTCTCCCTCCATCTTCCCGGAACGCCGCAAACGCTGAAGGATAACGCGGCGGTTGCCGCCGCCGTCGATGCGGTCACGAAGGAGGCCGAGCGCCTGGGCGTGAAGGTCATCGGACGCTAGCCAAGCGTGTTGGGCCGGGTAAGCCGGGTTAGGTGGTTAGGTGGTTGGGTGGTTAGGTGGTTGGGTGGTTAGGTGGTTGGGTGGTTAGGTGGTTAGGCCGGATATTCCGGATAAGCCGGTTCAGCAGTGCGGACGCGACGGAGCGCGTCCCTCCCGATTCGGGCAACGAGAGGGCGCGATCCCCGTTCGCCGTGAAGCGACAGGAGTGTCGCTTCCCCGAAGGGCGTAGCCCTTGCGGGCAATGTGCGCTTGCGGTGGCGGAATGGATGTGGTAGAATGCGGGGTATGAAAAACAAGGTTGGAATGACGGGCCGTCGCGCATTCTTGGAGACGGCGGGTTTTGCGGGTGCGTCGTGGGCGTTTTCGGGGTGCGGTTCGTTTCTCGGACAGGACGCTTCGGCTGCTACGGCGGGGCGCTATTCCGTGGCTATTCTCGGCGACACGCATTACGACGCGGAGCCGGAGAGCGTCTATCACTCGCACTATGACGAGTCGAACCGCTGGGCGAAAATCCAGCATTCGGAGTTTCGCCGCAACGGCGAGATGTGGCGCACGCGGTGTCCCCAGATGCTTGCCGCCAGCGCGGAACTGGCGAAGGCGAACGAGACACGTTTCGTCCTTCAGCTCGGCGACATCATTCAGGGCGACTGCGACGACGTGCCGACGCACAAGAAGATGCTCGACGATTGCATCAAGCTCTTGCGCGCTCCGTATCCCGCCGGATTGCCGTTCCTCACGGTGGTCGGCAACCATGACTTTCGAGGCAAGGGGGCGCGTCCCGCTTACTTCGAGTTCGCCGAGCCGTTCCTGTCGAAGGAACTCGGCAAGGGCGTGAGGTACCCCGCCTTCTCGTTCCGCCAGGGCGATGACCTGTGGGTTTTCTGCGATTTCGAGATGAAGACGCTCGATCCGATTTCCGACTTGATCGAGGCTGATCCGGACGCGCGTTACGTCTTCCTCGTGACGCACGGGCCGTTCACGCCGCACGAGGCGAGCCGTGCGTTCCGGTGGCGGCTCGGCGGACGCATGGAATGCGAGGCGTCGCGTCCCCGCCTCTACGAGACGTTGTCCCGGCGCGGCGCGATCGTCCTGTCGGGGCACACGCACACGACGAACTTCTACCGCCACGAGAACGGCTTCGGCGGCTTCACCGAATTCACCGCCAATTCCGTTTGGGCGAAGCCGGAGCTGGCGACTGCGGAACCGATCTGCGACGTCGCCGCGAACTACGGTTCGATCGGGTTCGCCAAGCTCGAAGAGGGAGTGCTCAAAGACTTCCAGAAGGAGGTTGGCTTCTTCAAGTCCGGCGTGAAGGAATACTTCTACAACAACGGGGCGGGGCATTACCGCCTCGATGTCGCGGAGGATGCCGTGACGATGTCGTTCTACCCAGGCGACGCGCGCAAGCCCGCCCGCACCTTCCGTCTCGACACCAAGCCTGGCAAGGCGAAGTGAACCGATGCGTGCTCGTTGCGAAATTGGCGGTTGAAGGCGGTATCGTGTTTTTGTTACAGTGAACCCGTGAAAAGGAGGATTTGAAAATGGCAATCTCTCGTAGAGACTGGATGATGAAAATGGGAATCGGCGGCGCCGCGTTGGGCACGGGGATGTTCGCGCGGGCAGACATGGTAACGGACGGCGATCCCGAATACGCGTCGTTCGCGCGGAACCTGTTCAAGATCGATCCGACGATGCAGGACGTTCCGTCGGCGTTCATCCGTGACGGCAAGGTGATTCAGCCCGCGCGCGAACTGCCTGTTTTCAGCGAAGTCGATGTCGCGGTCGTCGGTGGCGGTCCCGCCGGATTCGCCGCCGCCGTCGCCGCCGCGCGGACGGGCGCGAAGGTCGCCCTGATCGAGCGGTACGGCAGTCTGGGCGGACTTTTCACGAACGGGATGGTGCTGATTATTCTCGGAACCTGCGTGCGCGAGGGCAACGATCTGAAGCTTTACACGGCGGGAATCTGCGAGGAGTTCATGCGTCGTCTTTCGGAGATGGGCGATGACGCGATCACGAAGTACCCGAAGGGTTACGGCCAGCCGACGATCGACCCCGAGGCGGGTAAGGTGCTGATGGACGACATGATTGCTGAGGCGGGTGTCGAGATGTTCTTCCACTCGTGGGGCGTGGATGTCATTCAGGACGGAAACAAGGTACAGGGCGTGATCTTCGAGAGCAAGCAGGGGCGGCAGGCCGTCCTCGCCAAGTGCGTGGTCGATGCGACGGGAGACGGGGACATCAACTTCCTCGCCGGCGGCACCTACCAGCAGATCACCCACGCGCTCGGATTCGTCTATCAGGTCGGCAACTCGGATCGCATCAACAGTCATGTCACGCCCGACGGAAAGGGCGCGAAGGTTTCCCTCGGCGCGGGCGAACCGATCCGTGCCCTGCGCTGGAAGAACAACCTCGGCCCGCGCGGGAACGGGCTAGATGTGCGCGAACTTTCCAAGACGGAAGTGATGCACCGCAAGTCGATCTGGAACAAGACGCGGCGCGACAAGGAGATGCCCGGATTCGGAAACATCTATCTGTCACAAACCTGCTCGCAAATCGGCGTCCGCGCCACGCGTCTCCTCGGCGGCGTGACGCGCATCGACAAGAAGGGCGCTGCGGAAGATGCCGCCTTCGCCGACACGGTTGCGTATTCGGGCGATGATCGCGGGTACAAGAAGGGCTTCGCCATTCCCTACGGTTCGCTCCTTCCCGCGCAGGTCGATAACCTCCTGTGCGCCGGACGTTGCATCTCCTGTGCGCCGGACTTGATTGACCGTGTCCGCCTGATCGGTCCCTGCTTCGTCACGGGCCATGCGGCGGGCGTCGGCGCGGCGCTTGCCGCCAAGAACGGCGTCGCCCCGCGTGCCGTTCCGCCCGCGGAGATTCAGCGCGTATTGCGCGAGCAGGGCGCGTACCTCGGATAACGGAACAGGAAAGGGGAGAGGACCGTGCAGCCGCTCTTGCAAGTCGAAAATCTGAAAACCTGGTTCCCGATCAAGAAGGGTGTCTTTGCGCGTACGGTCGGGTATGTCCGCGCGTTGGACGGGGTTTCCCTCACCATGCAGGCGGGCGAGACCGTCGGTGTGGTCGGCGAGTCGGGGTGCGGAAAATCGACCTTGGCGCGCACGATCCTGCGGCTGGCGAAGTCGCGCGAAGGGCGCGTGCTCGTCGATGGGAAGGACGTTTCGCGGCTTTCGCGCAAAGAGATGCAGGAGTTCCGCCGCACGGTTCAGGTGGTCTTTCAGGATCCCCACGCCTCGCTCAATCCGCGCCACACGGTGCTGGAGTTGCTCACCGAGGCGCCGGTGGCGCACGGACTTTTCGGGATGGAGGAACGCCGCGAACGCGCGGAACGGTTGCTCGGCGATGTCGGGTTGCCGCCCGACATCCTCGACCGCTACCCCTTCGCGTTTTCCGGCGGTCAACGCCAGCGCATCTGCATCGCCCGCGCACTCGCGCTGAACCCCAAGCTGCTGATCTGTGATGAGGCGGTGAGCGCGCTCGACCTTTCCATTCGCGCACAGGTGTTGAACCTGTTGGAGGAGTTACAGGAGAAGCGCGGACTGGCCTACCTCTTCATCACGCACGACATCGGGGTGGTCGAACACGTCGCCGACCGCGTAGTCGTGATGTACCTCGGCAAGGTGGTGGAGAGCGGCGGATGCGAAGAGGTGTTGCATACGCCCGCGCATCCCTACACGCGGCTTCTGCTCGCCGCCGTCCCCGCCATCGGCAAGCCCCTGCCAGATGCGCCTCCGATGGAGGCGGGCGCAACATCAGGGGAAAGCGGTTGTCCCTTCGCCCCCCGCTGTCCGCAAGCGCAAGAGATCTGCCGACACACGCTCCCCTCGCTCCGCGAAATCAGCCCCGGCCACTTCTCCGCGTGCCAGTGCGACTGACGCCGATTGCAATCGGTAGCAATCGATAGCAATCGACAAAACCCACATCATACTCACTACTTGCGGAGCCAGGCGGTGGTATCGGCGAGGGCGCGGGCGAAGGTGAGCGGATGTCGGGGGGCGGTCAGGAAGGTGTGGAGCGCGCCTTCGTAAATGAGCTGGCGGACGGGACGGTTGGCCGCTTGGAGACGGCGGACGAACTCGGTTCCTTGGTCGAGCAGGATGTCGCAAGCCGCGTTGATCACCAGCGTGTCGGGAAAGGCTGAGAGATCGGCGTAGAGCGGCGAGACGCAGGGGTCGTTCGGGGCGGTTCCCGGCGGCAGGTAGCATTCGCGGAAGACATCCATTTCCTTCGACGAGAGCAGGAAACCTTCTTCGTAGTCGCGTGTGGATGGATATACCCTGTCGGTCAAATCCACGGCGGGGTAGAAGAGGATCGTGCCGCGTAGGGGACGTGGCAGTTTCCCCGCGCTGCCGGAGGCCACGACGGCGGCGAGCCCGCCGCCCGCGCTGTCGCCGCACAGGTACACGGGAGAGGCCCCTTCTTCGGCGAGGATCGCGCAGGTCACGGCGTAACTATCCTCCACCGCCGCCGGAAAGGGATTTTCCGGCGCAAGGCGGTAATCGACCGATGTCACGGTCACCTCCGCTGCGCGCGCGAGTTCGGCGCAGAAATGTTCGACGGTGTGGATTCCGCACAGCACCCAGCCGCCGCCGTGGAAACAGACTACATGCGCGCGCGGGGCTGCCGACGGAATGTAGGTCCGACATGGGATGCCGGCGACAAGACGGTCTTTCAGGTCGATGCCTTCCGGGGGCGGCGGCGGGAGCACCCCCGCGCGAATGATGTTCAGGTCACGCGGATCACCGGACTGCGCCTCGCGGATGGCGCGGATTAAGATACGGACAGTCCCTTTCGGAAACGAGCGAATAAACCGGAGTGCTTCCGGCGAGAGGACGCTTTCGGGAAGGATCGGCACGATTCAACTCCGCCAACTGGCTTTTCGGGGCGTAGGGGGTGCCTACTGCTTGATGTCCTCGTAGGAAACCTTGCCGGTTCCCTTCTTGATGCGGCCGATGATCACGGGCGCCTGGTTGAGACGCTTGAGGATGGTCATCGCGGTGGCCGCGTCGTTCTTGCGCAGGATGATGACGAATCCGATTCCCATGTTGAAGACACGGTACATCTCGTCGCGATCCACCTTACCCTGGTTCTCGATCAGGTTGAAGATGGTCGGGGGAATCCAGGAGAAGCGGTTGATCACGGCGTCGCAGGTCTTCGGCAAGACGCGCGGGATGTTGTCCACGAAACCGCCGCCCGTGATGTGCGCCATGCCGCGGATCGGCACCTTGCGGTCCATCAACGCCTTGACTGGCTTGAGGAAGCTGCGGTGGACGGCAAGCAGGCTGTCCGCCACCGTCATGCGCGTGCCGGGAATCAAATCCTGCGGGGTCAGGCCGAGACGGTCGAAAATGACGCGACGCGCGAGGGAGAAGCCGTTCGTCTGCAGTCCGCCGGAGGGAAGCCCGATAATCAGGTCGCCCGCGCGGATGGAGGAACCCGTGATCAGCTTCTTCTTTTCCACCACGCCGACGATCGTTCCGACCAGATCGTATTCGCCGATGGGGTAAAGCCCCGGCATTTCGGCGGTTTCGCCGCCGAGGAGCGCGCATCCGTTCTCTTTGCAGGCCTTGCAGATTCCCCAGACGACATCTTGGAAGACCTGTCCGTCAAACCGCGAGGCGCCGATGTAATCCAGGAAGAAGAGCGGCTTGGCGCCCTGCACCAAAATGTCGTTGACGCAATGGTTTACGATGTCCTGCCCCACCGTGGTGTGGCGTTTCGCCATAGACGCCACCTTCAGCTTGGTGCCCACGCCGTCGGTACTGGCAACCAGCACCATGCCCGCGCCCGGAGAACGGAAGAGGCCGCCGAAGCTGCCGATGCCGCCCAATACGCCAGAGGTCTTGGTCGTGGCGACCAGCTTTTTGATGTCGGCAATTCCAGTCATTTTCGAGTCGATATCCACACCTGCCGCCGCGTAAGCGGAACTCTTGGCAGGGACCGCACTACTTGTCACCGGGACCTGTTTGCTCGTCATCTCCATTTCCTCACTGTGGCACATACAAAAAAGAAAGAATAAAATCAAAATAACATATTTTTTGAGGTAAATCCAGCAAAAAATTCAAAAAACGTGCCTGTAAGTTGGCCGGGCAAGCTGGTTGGGCGTGTTAAGCTGGGTAAGCTAGGTAAGCGTGTTAGGCTGGGCAAGCTGGCTGGGCATTGTTGGTGGCAGGTGGGCTAGAGGTTCTAGTCATTCTAGACGGTGTGCCGAAGGCGAACCACCCCACCACCCAACCACCCAACCACCTAACTACCCAACCACCCAACTACCGAACTACCCAACCACCCAACTACCGAACTACCCAACCACCCAACTACCGAACTACCCAACCACCTAACTACCCAACCACCCAACTACCGAACTACCCAACCACCCAACTACCGAACTACCCAACCACCTAACTACCCAACCACCCAACTACCGAACTACCCAACCACCCAACTACCTAACCACCTAACCTAATAGGTAGTGGGACGGCGGTCACCGTGTGGAGACAGGTGCGGAGGAGTCCGTTGGGACCGATGACGCCAAATTCCTTGCCGGCCGGGCAGGGCAGGAAGGCGGGGTCGGCAAAGCGTTTGCGGAACGAAGCCGGTTGCTTGCGGCACTCGCAGATCATCTCGTCGCAGAACGAATACGGAACGCCCGCGTCGGGCAGGTTCCGGATCTCCTCCTTAACCGCTTCCCATTCCTTGCGGGTGAGGAGCAAATCAAGTCGTTCGCGCGCGCGACCTTCCGCCATTGTCGGACCGACCTGGATGGCTGCGGCTCCAGAGAGTGCGACCGCACAGAAGAGGTCGGCCGCCTCGCGCCGGTTGACGGAGGTGATGGTGATCCCCACACTCATCGGCCAGTCGAGTTCTTTCGCGCGGGCGAGGAGGCGCAGGATGCGGGCATAGCTCCGGCGCGTTCCGGTCATCTCCGCGTAGGAGGCAAGTCCCTGTACGCTGGTGGAAAGCTCCGTCCGCAGCTCCTTCAGTTCTTGGATCAATTCCTCGGTCAGGCGGCTGGCGTTGGTGTACAGGGATAGCTTGGCGTCTGGCATCCGCCGTCGCGCGTGGCGGATCAATTCCAGGATGTCGGGACGAAGCAACGCCTCCCCGCCGGTGAAAAGCAGGTCGTTCACGCCGTTGTCGGCACACTCGTCCAGAATCCGCGTCCATTCCGCCGTCGTCAGTTCGCGGTCCGCCAGTTCCGGGAATTCGTGCCATACGCAATAGCAGTAGGGACAGCGGAAATTGCAACGCGCCGTCACTTCCAAAATGAGATGCGGGGGGAAGCGCGTCATGTCACGGGCGTTTTTCGGGAGTCGGCAGCGGGCGCATGCCGGGAGGAACCGGAGTCGTCGGCTTGTTCTCGTGGACGCGGTTGGCCGGGGGCGCGGGCGGACGAGGCTGCGAGACGACGAGGAGTCGGCCTTCGCGGATGCGGTCTCCGTCCTGCGGCAGAATCCCGTTGAGGCGGCGGATTTCGTCGAGCGACAGTCCGTACCGGCGCGCGATGCCGGAAAGCGTCTCGCCACGCCGCACGCGGTGCGTCTTCACCGGATCCATCACCGCCGGGGGCGTTCCCTGCGGAATCGGTCTGGGCACCATCCCGTCGGTGACGGTGCGGATGGGCTGCTCGTTGGGCCGGTTGTCTGCCGGGGGGCGCGGGGCCATCTTGCCTTTCGTGCGATGCATCTTCTTCGAGTCCTCGTTTCGGACATTCAGGTTTTGTTGAGCCGGTGCAACCTCCCCCGTGGTCGTGAAGACGTTTATCTTCTCGCTGTGCGCGTTCGGCGGTTCCGGCTTCGGAAGCTGGTTCTGCGGGGACGGCGGCTGGGGTTGCGCGACGGCGTTGCCCGCGAGAAGCCCGGCGACGGGCAACCCGAGTTTCAGCGCTTTCCGGATGTTTCGGAAAATCTCTCTGTTCGACACGTTCAGTTTCATCCTTCCCTCCTTCAATCGGAACGCAGTATAGCAGAAAAAACGAACGGAAACAACAGAAGATTTACCGGACGCGCCCCTTGTTTCTGTGCCGACGCATGCTTGCGTCGGTTCCCCGTTCCCCGGTACCCCGGCAACGGCGGGGGAACTGCGAATGAAAAAACAATTGAAATCCGTTGTTGCACAGAGCGGGAAAAAGCGGTATCATAGGGGGCGTTCACGGTGAGAACGGTGGACGGTAAGACTTTGCAAAGCGTACTTACGGAGAGAAGTTCCTATGAAGAAAATGTTGTTCAGTTTGTTGGTGGCTGGGTTCGCGGCGTTCGGCGCGGTTGCGGCGGAGGAGCAGAAAGAGGTCAGTTGGCCTGTCTTCCTCGGTCTCAACGACGTGGCGGATGTCGATCTCATCGGTGTCCGTTTCAACCTGTATAACGGCCATGTCGATCAGATGACGGGCTTTGATTTCGGTATCGCCGGACACGCCAATGATTTTTACGGGCTGCAGCTGAACATCATCCGCAACGAGGCGGTGGATATCCTCGCCGGTGTGCAGGTCGGTATCTACAACTCTGCCGGGCGCTCCGACATGCTGGGCTTCCAGGGCGGACTGTGGAATGAAGCGGGTTCCGTGTACGGCGTCCAGGCCGGGCTCGTCAACCTGGCGGATTACTCCGACGGTTTCCAGATCGGCCTGATCAACCGAACGGAGGGGATGCACGGTTACCAGATTGGCCTCGTCAATATCATTCGCGACAGCCAGGTGCCTTTCTGCCCCATCATCAACATCGGTTTCTAGTTCATGCAGATCAAACCTTTTGCCGCGCTCCGTCCCCAGCCTATGCTGGCGGCGGAGCTTGCGTCCGTTCCGTATGATGTCGTCGATACCGAAGAGGCGCGGAAGCTCGCCGAAGGGAACCCGAACAGTTTCTTGCACGTGGCTCGTCCGGAGATCGACCTGCCCAAGGGGATCGACCTGTATTCCGACGCGGTCTATGCGCAAGGCGTAAAGAACTTCCAGTCGCTTCAGGATCGCGGCGTCCTTTTCCGCGAGTCCGAACCAAGCCTTTACCTCTACCAGCAGGTGATGGGAACCCATGTCCAGACCGGGGTCGTCTGCTGCTGCTTGATCGATGATTACGCCAACCAGGTCATCCTGCGTCACGAGAAAACGCGGAAGGACAAGGAGGACGACCGCACACGCCACACGAGCGAGCTGAACGCCAACACGGGACCCGTATTCCTGACTTACCGCGCGACGGCGGAACTGAACCGCCTGATGGAACAGACGATGAAGCAGGCGCCGCTTTACCAGTTCACCGCCGTAGATAACATCTGCCACACGGTTTGGCGTGTGACGAGCGGCAACGAGCCGTTTGTCCGAGCCTTCGCGGAGGTGCCGGTCGCGTATGTCGCCGACGGGCATCACCGCGCCGCTTCCGCCTTCCGCGTCGGCTCGGAACGACGCCTCGCCAACCCGAACCATACGGGAGACGAGGAGTACAACTGGTTCCTCGCCGTACTTTTCCCCGCCGATCAACTCCAGATCCTGCCGTACAACCGGTGCGTCACGGATTTGAACGGGTTGACGCCGGAGGAGTTCCTGCGCAAGACGGGTGAGATTTTCTCGCTGGAGAAAACCGACCGTGCCGCTCCCAAGGGACCGCGCGAGGTCTGCCTCTACCTGCAAGGTTCGTGGTACCGCATTTCCTGGCCGGAGTTCAAGTCGGATCCCGTCAGCGCGTTGGATGTCAGCGTGCTCCAGAACCGCCTGCTCGCCCCGCTGTTGGGAATCGACGATCCGCGCACGAATTCCCGCATCTCGTTCATCGGCGGAATTCGGGGAACACAGGAACTGGAACAGCGCGTGGACAGCGGACGGGATGCCGTCGCGTTCTCCATGTACCCGGTGACGGTCGAGCAGATGATGGCGATCGCCGACGCCAACGCGATCATGCCGCCCAAGAGCACCTGGTTCGAACCCAAGCTCCGCTCCGGCCTGCTGATCCACACCTATTGAGGCGAGGCGGCAGCTGCCACCAGTTCTTGGTTTGGGTCGAGTGCATTCGACCGCAATTGCCTTCTCCCGGAAAAGCCGAATCCACTCACGCACGGCTTGCCGTGCGCAAGTGCGTGTGGCTATTCTATTCCTCCATGACGGCAAACCAGCGGCGGGAGTTTTTCGCCTCGGCGGTGACGCCCAACGTGGCGGGTTTGCCGGGAGTGAGCCACGCGGCGGGAACGGTGAGCGTGAAGTAGCCCAACTCGTCTGTTGTGGTGTCGCGTTTGTAGCGTAAGGTGCAGCCGTCCCCCTTCCGGGTGGCGTCCTTCCACGAGATCTCCGGGATGTCGATGATCTTCTTGCCGTTGAGCAAAAGCGCGAAAGCCGCTTGCGGCTGCGCGGGATAGCCCATGCCGCCCGCAAACGTAAAGTCGTAGGTGGGGCGTTCTTTCACGTTGGCTGGCACGGGACGTGTTTCCCAGACCAGTTCCGTCTCTCCCTTCAGCGCACGGGAGATGACCATGCGCGAGAATCCGTAGAGGACTTCGTCCGCCTTGTCCGACTGATCGCCGAAACGGATTGTTCGTTGCCAGCCGTTGCAGGTGATCGGCACGGGCATGTCGATCCGGCTCTTGGGCGCGAAGCGCTCGGAGGCGGCGTACTCGACCAGGCCGTCCAGCATCGCGACGGCTTCCGGCGTGTCGGCGAGCAGATTGACCCCGAAACTCAAAATCGCCGAACCTTTGTCAATCTGCGCCTGTGCCAGATAGAGGAAACAATGCTGGCCTCCCTCGCCGACGATCAGCATATCGTCCTGCGACAATCCCGTGAGCGGCAGCTGCCGTCCCTTGTTCAGAATCATCCGGAATAGAAGCGGCGAGAGATATCCCTCATGGGGGAGTGCGGAAAGGGCGGGATGGTTTGCCAATGCGGTCCCGACCTGATTTCCCATCCACCACCAGCCGAGGGAGACGTCCGGACGGCCGGTCTCGCCCGCGACGACGATGACGCGCTGGCCGCGCGCCAGTGCGTCCGCCGCCATCTGGGAACCGTACTCCGCGAGAACGAGCTTCGCGCGCGCGGCATCCTCAGGAGTCAGCAGTCCTTGATACCGGTCTTCCAGCGCCTGACGGAAGCGTGGCGCGACCGCTATTCCGCTCCCGTCGCGCTTCTCCCGCCGGGGGAAGATCCAGAAGTCCCAGCTGTTCGAGACTTCGCCAAGCTCTGCGGTGAGCGTCGCCCGGACGGGGTTTTCGACGACCGGGAAGACGACCTTCGCGGACGCCACCTTCCGCGCCGCACCGAGCGGAATCTCGCCCGGGATTGGGATCCGTCCTTGAACGGGCGGGCCACCCGTTCTGCAGGTGAGCCGCCACGCGAGAGCAGCGTCTTTCAGCGGCGTTTCACCGAAGTGCGCGAAGAGGAAGTCGGCGTCGAGCGTGTCGCCGGATGTGAAGACGCGTTTCGTGTCCGGTACGTCCAGAAGGACGCAAGACGGGCTGTTGAACCGTGCGAACTCGGACGGGGAGAACCCGTTCCGCTTCTGTTCCCAGAAGGGGTTGAAGAGTCCCTGCGCCGTGTAGGTCTCGCCCTGCTGAACGACCACATCGACAATCGTCCAGAAGATGTGGCCGTCGCAATACGGGTCGGCACGTGCCGCCTCGATGCCGCGCTTCTGGTAGTGGCGTTGCAGCGCATGTTGCGCGTCTTGCAGACGATCGCCCCAGGTGTGATCCAGCCCGGATTTCTCCAGCCACGCGGCACGCCCCGCCCGCGTCACGGGCGCTCTCCAGGCACCGGTGAAGCGCGGCTCCAGACGCGAGTCGAGTTTCACGCAGAGGTTCAGGTACTCGTGTGTGACGAACGGACGGTCCGGGTTGACACTGCCGCGCGGCCAGACATTGATCGGGCCGCCGAGATAGTCGGCGCAGTCGGGCGGGTTGATCCGCGCTTCGTGGCAGTCTTGGTTGATTTTCAGGCGGTCGGGATCCATCGCCTTCACGTAGGCGTGCAGACGCGCGTCCAGCGTGTGACCGAACGAACCTTCATTCCCCATCGAGTAAACGGCGAACGACGGATACCGCCGGTAATGGCGGTTGAGTTCGGTGACGTCGCGCAACGGGTCGAAGGGGAATGCCTCCGTCGGCACGTCGCTGTAATACGGCAGTTCGGGCTGGATGAGGATGCCCGCCTCGTCCGCAGCCTCGAAGTACTCCGGCACCTCGCAGTGCGTGTGCAACCGCACGAAGTTGAACCCCGCCTCCCGCGCGATTCGCAGATGCGCCAAGTGTGCCTCGCGGTCTGCCGGCGTGATACCCGTGATCGGGTAGGCGTGGTCGTCGCCGAATCCCCGCACGTAGAAGGGCTTGCCGTTCAGGTAAAATTCCTTCCCGCGCACCTCCAGTTTGCGGACGCCGAAACGCTCGCGCCGCGTCTGGACGACACTCCCGTTCTCCACCAGTTCGACGACCGCCGTGTAGAGGTTCGGGTGTTCCGGTGACCACGGACGGAAATTCGGCAGCGGGAGTCGCACAATCGTCTCGCCGGCGTCATTCGGCCGCGACAAGCGCGCCCCGTCCGTACCTTCAATCGTCACGCGGACCTCGGGAAGGATGCGTTTCTGCGCGTCTGCACAGACTGTCACATGCGCCTCCGCCTCCCGCTTGTCAAAATCGCCGCGCACCCATGCGTCATCGATGAACGACTGCGGCGTAGCCTCGATCTCGACGTCGCGGTAGAGACCGCCCCAACGGTGTATCGCGCTGAGAAGTCCCTTGCGGGAAGGCAGGACGTTGCTGACCATGACGACGACCTTCGCCTCCTTCCCCGGTTCGACGAACGGGGTGATCTCGTATTTGTAGCTGCCGCAGTAGTTGTCCACCCAGGCGACCGCATGGTCGTTTACCCAGAACCATCCCTGCGACCGGACGCCGCCGACCTTGAGCCAGATTCGCATTCCCTTCCACGTTGCGGGAATCGCCACCTTTTTCCGGTACCATCCGTCGCCCATGTAGATGTGGCGGATCGGTTTCGGGTTGTGGTCCCATTTGCAATCCCAGCTCTCGCCCATTCCGGGCTCGCCGACACCCTGCGCCTCCCAGCAACCCGGCACGCGCAGCGTGTGGCTCGGCGTCCAGTTTTCGGCGTAGAAGGCCTTCCAGATCCCGTTGCGCCAAGGCGCGCGCATCGGCTGGCGCAGGAACTCCCATTCGCCGCGAAGCGAGACGCAACGCCCCGGCTCGTTCCCCAGAACGGGATTTACGACGGCGGGATGTTCCTCGATCCCGCCCCATGTCATAGGAAGAGCGGAGACCGTTTGGAAGGTCGCGCTGGTTACGATCACTGCAAGAAAGAATTCGCATCTTTTCATATACTCACCTCGTTTTGCTACTCATTCAACATCCTGTGTCAGGGCTTGAGAGCGGAAATTGGGCAGACGACTATGCCATCCTCCGGCCTTGTGTAGGCGAAGCCACCAACTGCCGTCAGCACCATCTTGAAAGACGGTTTTTTCATCTTCTCGACATCAACCGAATTTGCCAGGGCTGTCAAAGTTGCCGCACCTTCCTTGATGAGTGCCTCTCCGCCCAGCTTGATCTCCACCAACCCGAAACGTCCGTCGCGGAGATGCACGATAGCATCGCACTCAAGACCGTTCGCATCAAGGTAGTGCGAAACACTGCCGCCGATCGCGTCGGCGTAGCATCGCAGATCGCGCACAGCCAGCGTCTCGAAGAAGTTTCCGAAACTGCGCGGATCCCTGATCAAGTCACCGGGGCCAATTCCCAATGCCGCTGCGGCGATTGACGGATCCGTGAAATATCTGGTATCGCTTGTACGGACTACGGCTTTAGATCGCAGACAGGGACACCACGCCGACGCATCCTCTACGACGAACAGTTTCTTTAAGGCGTTTATGTAGGACTTGACTGTGTCTTCGTCCAATCCGGCGACATCATGTTCGATCATGTCCTGCTTGATGGCGGTCAACTTGGCTTGTGTCGCCTGCAACCTCGCATACGAACGCATCAGCCGACTGACGCGCCCTGGGTCGCGCGGTACATTATCGACTTTTGACATGTCGGTGTTGACCGTCGCTTCATAGTATTCCTGCGCGCGTTCAAGCGCCATGTCGCCTTGCTGTCCGACGGCGACAGGCCATCCTCCGCGACATACAAGGTAAGCGATATCCGAAAGGCTTCGAGCCTGACATTTTTCCACGCCGATGGATTCCCCGTCCATCAACGCCCGGAGACTTACCGAACCAGATGACTCCTGGGACTCCCAGAGCGACATCGGTCGCATCTTCATACGGACGATGCGCCCTGTTCCCGTATGGGAGATTTCACCGGTTTCTGGGGGTACGACTGATCCCGTAAGAATGAAATGCCCAAAGCCCTCGCTGTGGTCCACGCGAAACCTAACAGCGTCCCAGAATTTCGGCATAATCTGCCACTCGTCTATCAATCTGGGGCTTTTGCCATCGAGTAACTCGTTGATGTTTATGCTCGCGATCAGCATATTCCGTTCTTTTTCGACCGGATCTCCCATGTAAAGCACGCTTTTTACGTGACGCTCGCATGTTGTGGTCTTTCCACACCATTTCGGGCCTTCAAGTAAAACGGCACCTACTCCTTGGAGTTTTTTCTCCAGAAGTGCGTCGCAAATCCTATTCTTATAATTTTTCATAACGACGAATTTTATCAAATTACCTACATAATCGTCAACCAATAGTTGATTTGTAGCGTTTTCATTCGGTGATTTGTGGCATTCCCATTCGGTGATTTGTGGCGTTTCCGTTCGGTGATTTGTGGCTATGCGCCGCTGCGTGTGGCAAGTTATGGACGGGCTGCCAGCGAGAATCGCACAGCCGCGTAACGGTGCGGCGGCAGGCTCTGCAACATCAGGCCATCCGACCTCTCCATGAAATTCCCGTTTAGGGATTGCAGAACCTTGACCGCACCCGACGTCACCACCCACACGTCCGCCGGGGAATCCCCCATGTTTTCAAGGAGGACGGCGTACTCGCCCTTGGCCGGGTCGTGGTGTACGACCTGATAGACGCGAGCCTCCGTTTCCACGTACACGGGAAGCGCTTTCCCCGCTTTCCGTTTCAGAATATCGAGAATCGCGTGCCGATGCGTCCCCGTCCGGTAGGTGGTGTAGTTGACCGTCGTCGGGTCAATCCCGAGTTCGGCGAAGGGGACGGACGGTCCATCCTCCCCGTAGCGCAGGGGAATGCCGTTCCGAGCCAGCAGGAACGCCTCGAAGGGCATGGAATACAACTCCGTCAGCACATTTTCTCTGTCGAAGGTCGCGGGAAGCGTCGCCTCGCGGAGATTGTGTGGACGCTGACGGACGCAAACCCCGAAGGGAGTGGTTCCCGCGAAGATTTGCCGAATCTTCGCGTCGTCCGGCAGATCGGCGAGATGCGCCTCCAGATACCCCGGTTCGGCACGGTCTGGTCCGTAGCAGAGCATATACTTGTGCCTCGCCAGACGTCCGTCCGCAATCACCGCCTTGTCATACAGCTCGCACATCCACGGCGGCACCAGGGCGGTCTTGCGTGGATAAGGGTCGTCCTCATCCTGCACCGACGCCTCCCATTCGCGCGTCCAGGCGGATTGCATCCGCACAAATTCAATGATTCCCTCCAGTCCCGTACCCGGCCAGTGCGCGTTCTTCCAGTACGGGGCGCCGCTCACGCGGAGGAACGGTCGGGTTTCGCCCGCGAACGCCTTGACCAGTTCCGGCAGGTCACATCCCTCCACATCCCAGTGCGTGTAACTCGCGCAAATCCCCATGCCGGTTTTCGGATTCACCGTATCGACCGTGCGGCGCAGTTCCTTCGCCAGCTCCACGGCGATCTCGCCCGACACGTCGAGGAATGCCGTGCGCAGGGCGTTCGGTTTCCCGGTGTAGGCGGACTTCAGTTCCTCGCGCGTCACGGCCGCGCGTCCGAGCCGTGCGGCGACCCGCGACAGATGGTTCGAGCAGGCGCATCCGAGAAAACCGCGCGCCGACTGCACATAGTCGTCGTCCATCAGGATGAACTTCGCCCCGGCCCGCGCGATGTCGCGGACGTTCGCGTGCAGGACGCGCCGCATCTCCGGGTCGAGCGGACACACCGCCCCGCTGATCCGGCCGTCCACGGAAGTGATGCGCGTGCTCTCGCTGAAGTGTTTCCGGACATTGCCGTACCCGAATCCGTTAACCCAAACCGCCACCGCGAAACCTGCCGCCTCGAAATGCCTGATCTCACGCGCCAGCCGTGCGAACGCCGCTTGCCGCTCCGCGCCCTCGGCGAAAAAACCGAGACCGATCCCGTCGTCGATGAAGGAGATGTAGATCGTCCCGATTCCGGCTGCGCACGCGTCCGCCACAAACCTCGCGCGGTTGGCCTCGGTGATATCCTGCAACGGCACCTGCGCGTAGAGGTCGGAATGATACACATCATTCTTGGCGGACGACTCCGCGCGCAACGGTGACGCGACACAGGCGAACGCGACAACGGTGAAAAGACACTTCCGCGTCGCCTGTTCCGCCACCTTCCAACCAGATTCCATTCGTTCACACAACATACTCATTCCTTCTCCTTCCCTTACGGACACTCCCATTATACACAATCCTTTCGCAAAATAACACCATCCATTCAAGCAAAATCGACCTCTTATTTTCGGCAAAGACAGCGCCGCAGAAGAGCCCCTGCGGAACTGAGAAGTGAAACCTAGATTCCTCTGTTGGACACTTTGGAAACCGCGGAATATGCTGCGGAGGGCGCTTCGCGCGACCACGAAAGCCCGACGCGGGGCAACGCGGCTGCACCGCGCACGGCGGGAGGTGCCGCCGGACGGACTGGAAGCCCGCTGCCCGTCCTTCGCTCGACGTCGCCACCTCCCGCCATCCTTCGGATCGTAACCCCGCGTCAGGACACGAAAACCCGCTGGCGCGGGACACGAAAGGCACCGAAGGCGTGTTAGACCGGACAAACCGGATATTCCGGGTATGCCGGGACAAGCGACACACGCCTGTCGGGCGTTCCCATCTTCTCAGCTGGCGCGAAGCGCCCCTAACCGCCCAACTACCGAACCACCTAACCACCGAACCACCCAACCACCCAACTACCCAACCACCGAACCATCTTGCAGCCTCCTCCCTTGACTTCCATCAGGGGATTTGGTATGGTTTTTTGCGTAAGGAGGAAATCTGTGCCGATTCAAACATCCACTACCTTGTTGCGGGATATTTCGGGGGATCCGTTACATCCCCGGTGGGATGATTTTGTGGTTCGTTATCGGCCCTTTATGCAATCCTTTTTGGAGCGGCAGTTTCCCTTTCTCCCGGTTGACGACATCGTGCAGGAGACGCTGGTCTCGCTGGTCAGGATTCTGCCCACCTACCAGTACGATCCGGACAAGAAAGGGCTCTTCCGCAACTATCTGTCCGGCATCCTCCTCCGAAAGGCGTTTCGCATCTGCCACCAGAACGAGCAGTACCAGAAGGCGTTGGCGGATTTTACGGTCATTTCGGAAACGGTCGATTCCGAGGACGGCGAAACGGAATGGAAGAAGCAACTTTTTGAAATTGCGCTCCAGCAGTTTCTCGCCGATCCGTCCGTGGCCGACCGCACCAAGCGCGTCTTCGAGCGCGTGGCGATCAATGGCGAGGCGCCGGAGAACGTCGCGCACTCGTTCAAGATGAACCGGCACGCCGTGGACCAGATCAAGACTAGATCGATGGCCAAGATCCGTCAGCTGATCGCCGCGCTGGGGGAGGTCGCGTGTGTCTGAATCCTCTGACACGTTTGCCCGGTTCTGCGCCGGACATTCGCCAATCCGGGATGACGCACGTTTTTCGGAGGGGACGGTTTTCGGCGAGTGGCGGTTGACCGCGTACATCGGGCGCGGCGGTAACGGCGAGGTCTATTGCGCCGAGAATACCGTCGCCGGCTTGCCCGCAGCCGTGAAAGTCCTGTTCCGTACCGAAGAAAACGCGCACGAACGATTCCGGCAGGAGGCGAAACTGCTCTCCCTGCTCCAGTCGGACGCGTTTCCGCGCTTCTATTCCTTTGGCGAAGCGAACGGCAGCCTGTACTTGGCGATGGAACTGCTGGATCCCGGCGAGCTGCCGACAGAGGAGCGGGAAATCGCCGATTTCCTGCTGCAAATCTGCAACGCCGTTTCGGAACTCCATGCGAAAGGTTTTGTCCACCGCGACATCAAGCCGTCCAATATCCTGTGGCGTTCCGGGCATCCGGTCCTCGCGGATCTGGGACTTCTGAAAGACGTCTCGAATCCATCCCTGCTTCCGCAGGAATCGCTGACGCGCATCGGCGGACGGAAGGCGGGTGTGGGGACGCCGGGGTACGCGGCGCCCGAACAAATCGAACGGGGCGAGGCGACGCCCGCGTCGGACATCCACGCGCTCGGCGTGCTGGCGAACACCTGCTTCAACGGCAAGCCGCCGAGGGCCTGGCAACCCATCATTCAGCGGGCGACCTCCTCGATCCCTTCGTTCCGGTATTCGTCCGTCTCCGCCTTTGCGCACGCCATCCGTTCCCGGAACCGTCTGCGTTTCCGCTACGTGCTCGTCTCCGTCCTGGCGGCAATCGGGATCGTCGGGTTGCTGGCGATCTTCCGCCCCGGTCTCCCCGCAGACGAACCGAGTCCGCCCGCGAAGCCAGATGTCCCCCAGGCTCTCACCTCCGCTGCGGATACCATGCCTTACTGTGTGATCGACCTGTCGGCAGGGCCGTTCGCCGCGAACTATCCAGTCTCCTATTTGGACAAGCCGCCGGCAGGCGGGTTCAACACGGACGAGTACAAGACGACGAAACTGGTTCTGCGGCAGATCGACGCAGGCTCGTACCAGATGCGGAACACGAATACGGTGACGCTGACACATCCGTTCTACATCGGCGTCTTCGAGGTGACGCAGAAGCAGTGCGAACTGGTGACGGGCCAAAACCCGTCGCAATACAAGGGGACCATGCGCCCTGTGGAAAGGATCTCGTACACCTCGATCCGGGGAAATTCAAACGGAACGAACTGGCCGTCCTCGTCAGCCGTGGACGCGGACAGTTTTCTCGGAAAACTTCGTGCGCGGACCGGGTTAAAGTTCGACCTGCCGACGGAGGCGCAGTGGGAATACGCCTGTCGGGCCGGTACGACAAACGACTACAACAACGGCGGCAGTACGACGAACGACCTGGTTCAACTGGGACGGTATTCCGGGAACCAATCCGATGGCGTCGGCGGGTACACGAACGCGCACACGACGGTCGGTTCCTATCTTCCCAACGCCTGGGGATTGTACGACATGCACGGGAATGCGCTGGAATGGTGTTTGGACTGGTTCGGACCGTTGCAGAGCGGAACAGATCCGAAAGGGGCTTCCACAGGAGAGAATAATCGGATATTTCGGGGCGGAGGTTGGAAGATGGATGCGTCAAGTTGTACCTCTTTCCACCGTATGTTCGGGACCCCGAAATATGGGGGTGATCGCGGTTTCCGCCTTTGCTGGACACTGGAGACGCAAGTCATATTCCGCCAGGTGACGTTCGACGCAAACGGCGGAAACGGCGCCGAGACAACGCGGACGGTGGAAATCGGGACGGCAGTTGGAATACTGCCGACGCCGATGCGCCCCGACTGCGATTTTATCGGGTGGTTCACGGAGGCGGACGGCGGGAGTCCGGTGACGGCAACGACTGTTGTGACCGATGCCGTGACGTACTACGCGCACTGGAAGACTGCGGCCCGCGTCTTTTCGCTCTACTGCGTGATCGACCTCTCGGAGGGACCGTCCGCCGTGAACTACCCGGTCAGCTATGTGGATGCGGCACCCGACGGCGGGTTCAACGTGGATTTGTACAAGACGACCAGGCTGGTGCTGCGAAAGATTCCGGCCGGCTCGTACATTATGGGGAGTATGCAAAATAACGAGTCCCGTCGCGTGACGTTGACGAAGCCGTTCTACCTCGGGATCTTCGAGGTGACACAGAAGCAGTACGAGCTGGTTACGGGAAACAATCCGTCTGGTTGCAAAGGAGATATGCGCCCCGTGGAAAGAACCTCCTACGATGCGATCCGCGGTTCCTCGCTCGGGGCGCAGTGGCCGTCCTCGTCAGCCGTGGACGCGGACAGTTTTCTCGGCAAACTCCGTGCGCGGACGGGGTTGGATTTCGACCTGCCGACACACGCGCAGTGGGAGTACGCCTGTCGCGCGGGGACAAAATCGTGGTATAACAATGGCAGTGATTTCGAGAAGGATCTGAAGTTGCTGGCACGATATGAAGGGAACGTTTTTGATGGCAAGGGCGGGTACTCGCGATACCATACCACGGTCGGTTCGTACCAGCCGAACGCCTGGGGACTCTACGATATGCACGGGAACGTGTGGGAGTGGTGTCTGGACTGGGATGGTGCGATGACATACGGGAAAGATCCCCCAGGACCGTCTTCAGGAAGGAAACGTGTGCGAAGCTGCGGGTGCTGGAACTATGGAGCCGAATATTGCGCGTCGCACAAGCTTGGCGCGTATCATCCATCGGACGCCTATCACTTCGATGGCGGTTTCCGCCTAGCCAAGTCCCTGCCCGAATAATACGCGGCTTGCCCGTATATTGCCATCCTTTGCCTATCCCTCTTCCCCCATTCGTGGTCGCGCGTTAGCGACGCAGAAATGGGGGCGCATCTGTGTTTTTCACCATGATCCATGTAGATGTCAGCGATATCGAAACGCGATGATTCAACCTCACGCAAAGTCCGCCATGTTCGCAAAAGGCGAATAACCGGCAACTTCGCGGACTTTGCGAACTTTACGTGAGACCATGAAACGAACATTTCCGCGTTGGAACACCACAGCCCCTTGTTGAATTACGGAGATGCACCACAGAAATGAAGATTCCCGTAAATCGAGTTTGACGGCGGTATCAGAACATGACATACAATTCCCGTTTTTCAAATCAGTAGAATACTACAAAACAGAAAAACGGCATGCGATGAAAATCAAAAGAGACTTTTATGTCATTATGATTTGTGAACAATGAAGTGATAGGCAAGCTTGTTCAGAAGAATATCCCGTTCGTGGTCGCGCGAAGCCCCTCCCTCGCCTATCCCTTTGTTCCCTTCCCATCCCCTTCCACCAAAACCCGACACCGAGTATGCCAAAACCTTGAGAAACATACAGATTCGGGCATGAAAATGACATTTTGCTATTTTCATGCCCGAATTATATTGCCGCTCGGTCATGGCCTTGCCCCATCCATCCCGTTCGTGGTCGCGCGTTAGTGCCCTCTACGTTTTCCCGATGAGCGGGAAAGTTAAATCGCTCCGCTTTCAATGGTGAAATGATAAAATGTCGAGCCGCCGTGAAGCGGGTGGATCAGGTCGATTTAAAACCGCGTCAGCGGCGATTGAAACATTGAACCTGAATTCCTCGCTTGGGTTCTCACGCAGAGCCGCTGAGGCCGCGGAGAACGCAGAGAAAGCGCCGAAAACAGAGGCTTTTCGATCCCCCCGCACAGACGTGACGAAAAAACGGATTCACCCAAATGATGAAAGCCCGTCTTGTTCCGGAGAACCGTTCTTCTTCCTGGTTCCGCCTGTTTTCTTTGTGCCCTTTGCGTTCTTTGTGGCTGAAACCGAATTTCAACAGAGGTGAAATGGTTAAATGGACGAGACGCCGTGAAGCGGGGTGGATCAGGCCGATTTCAAGCCTCCGAAGGAGGCGATTTAACCATTTAACCTTTTTTCGTGTTTTCCGTGGTTTTTCCAACAGAGGAATCTATGCCGAGTCAACTTAGGCGGCGCAGCCGCCACGTATCAGCTTCTCAGCTGGCGCGTAGCGCCCTCCCCTCCTTCCCCTATTGCCTACTCCCCGCTGCTTGATACTTCAGCGAAAAGCGTCTGTCGGGAGAGGGAGCGGAAGGGAAGACAGCGGACGCCGAGGCGGTCCGCGTACGGTTCGCCGTCGTAGATGATTGCGGGATGGGCACAGTCCTGGACCAGTCTGCGGAAGGCGATAAGGTTTTTCGCGAACGAGGAATCGAACGTCCGTGCGCTCTTGATTTCAAGCGGCCGCAAATCCCGCCCGATCGCATAGAGGGCGTCCACCTCGAACCCCTTGGAGTCCCTGACGAAAAAAAGCGCCGGGTCGCGGCCGATATTTGTGCGGTTCTTGACGAGATCCGCGATGACCATGTTCTCAAAGAGATTACCCCGTAGCGGGTCGCGCGCGAGTTGGGTAGTCGTTTCGATCCCGAGCAGGTAAGACGCCAGTCCGACATCCGTGAAGTAGATCTTGGGCGTTTTGACAAAGCGCTTGCCGATGTTGGCGAACCACGGACGGAGACGGAACACGATAAACGACGCTTCCGCGACGGAAATCCAGTTTTCAATGGTGGGTGCGCTCACGCCGACTTCGCCCGCAAGTCCGTCGAGATTGACGAGTTGACCGATGCGTCCCGCGAGCAGGTGCAGGAACTTTTCGAACGCGGCGCGGTTACGCACCTCCAGCAATGTCCGCACGTCGCGTTCGACGTATGTGCGGAAGTAATTGCGCTGGAAGTCGGTCGGGGGTACGCCGCTTTCCCATGCGTCGGGAAAAAATCCGCGCAGGAGGATTTCGTCGGTCGGGACTGTGCCCGTGCGCCCCGCCAACTCCTCAAGCGAAAGCGGCATCAGTTCCAGTTCCGCCGTCCGACCGGCGAGCGACTGGGAGACCGCCTCCTTGAGTCGGGGCTGGTGGCTTCCCGTGAGGAGGAAGCGCCCCGTCCGGCGGCGGTCTGCGTCCACACGCACCTGGATATGCGACAACAATTCCGGGACGTGCTGCACCTCGTCCACAATCAGAGGCTCAGGAAAAGTCTCAAAGAAGGTCTTGGGGTCGTCGCGGGCGAGCGTCCGCGACTCCGGATCTTCCAAATTGGCGTAGGTGAAAAACGGGAACAGCGCCCTCGCTAGCGTCGTCTTGCCTGACTGGCGGGGGCCGAGTAACGTGATGACGGGGTAATGCTCCGCCATTTCAAGAATCTTTGCAGAAAGGAGCCTGTGAATCATGGTCTTGTCCTCCGTGAACGCCCGACAGAGTAACACAAAGCGGAACAAATCACAAGTGTTACTTTAGATTTGTTCCAAACCTCGGTTCGCCCCGTCCTCCAGATTCCTTGTGTTCGTGAGTTTTCGTGTCCCGCGGCGGCACCATCGCAGTCGGCTTTTCCGCGCGTGTCGTTTGTTCCTCCGCTGCGTCGTCATGATGTCTTCGCCGCCAGTTTTTGTCTCACGCGGAGGCGCGGAGAACGCAGAGGGCGTTACACGCGACCAACAAAAGTGCGCGCAATACGCAGTTTTTTAGACAGGATTGACAGGATTTTCTCTGTTCCCTTTCCCGAACAACGGTTTTTATCTCACGCAGAGGCGCGGAGGCGCGGAGATTCGGCAAGTTTGTGGCGGTTTTCCGTGCGGTTTTCGTCTCACCCGTTTGATGAAGAATCGATCCCTTCTCTTTTCTTCCCCAACCTCGCTCGATCCTGCGAAAATGCTTCTCTGTTTTCGGGCCTTTCTCCGCGTTCTCAGCGGCTCTGCGTAAAAACCCAAACGAGGAATCTACGATGCAATGCCCAAGGCGCCTCCGCCGCCCGTCAATAGAGAAATCCGAACAGCCAAAGGGGAATCTTGTTGCCGAAACCGGTTTCGAGATCGTCGTCGGCGACAAAGCTTTCGGGAATATCTTTGATTTGCGAAAATCCTTTACCCGGACCGCCTACCTCAAACAGAAGTCTGCCGTCCACGTTGAAATCACCTCTGTCCGCACAGACGACGGCATGGCCGGTCGCCCGGAGCTGGTTCACGAAAAAAGTTTCCCGAATCGTTCCTCTGTCCGGTCGCGAGACTAGCGCATGCATGAGGTTCGGATTGTCGCAAAAAATCTTTTCGGGACGGGAAAGGTTCTTGAGGGAGTTCTTGCCGGACGGCACGAGTGCGATAAGTCCTGCTCGTTCTAGCACGGAGAGCATTTTCAGTCCTTGATTGCGATCCGTCTCCAGTTCGCGGTAAAGCGCCGACATGTTCGGCTGTTGCGGACAGCTCGCGGCGAGTACGGCGAGCATCTTCTTTGTCTTGCGGATTGTCGCGGGCGTCACCTCCTCCATGGCGGGATAGTCGCTGTCCAATGCCTTCTCGACCGTTTCGGTTACCCGTTCGTAGTAGCCGGAGTGTTCGGTCTTGTAAAACGGGTAGTATCCCATTGAGAGGTAGCGGTCGAAAAGAGGGAGGATCCGAACCTTTTTCGTGATGTCCATCGCGAGCTGGACGTGTTCCGTCGCCAGCTGTTCCAGCGAGACCGGCTTCGCGTCAAGCACCCCCTCGTAAGCGAGGAATTCCCGGAACGAAAGGCCGGAGAGCGTGTAGGCAATTTGGCGGCGCGAAAGATCGCCCTCCCGGTTGTCCATTTTGAGGATGGATGAGCCGCTATAGACGACCGACATCTCCGGATAGAAATCATGGAAGTTTTTGACAGCGGTTTGCCAATGCTCGACATGGTGGACTTCGTCCACGAAAAGGTGGGTTACGCCCAGTTTGTGCATCTCCTCCGCGAATTCGAGGGGGGAGTGCGTTTTGAACCAATAGTGGTCAAACGAAACGTAGAATGCGCACGGGTCAAGCCCAAAGCGCTCCTTTGCCCTCTGCCGCAAGATCGTCGTCTTGCCGGTCCCTCGCGCGCCTTTGATACACACGAGCCTGTTTTCCCAATCGATCAACCGGTAGAGGCTTCGGTGAAACAGGGTCGGTGTCTCGTCGATCAGGCGGTTTGAGATCAGCCTCATTCGAGCCAGTTCGTCGTCCATCATTGTTCCTTTCGTGTTTCCATTCACGAAAAAATTGTATAAATTCATGTTTCCATTCACGAAAAAGAAAATCCTATCACGAGAACGGGCGAATGGCAAGCGGAAAAACGGCCCAGTCGCGTCCGCCAAGCCGCCGTTCCCCTCCACATACGATGGTGATTTCATAACGGTCAAAATGGCCGCTGTCCCAGTGTGCAGCACACGCGTCGAATGTAGATTCAATCCCAATCTGAAAACTTTTGGAAAAAACAGAAAAGGTTTTCAGTTTCGCGCCAATTTTGATACAATGCCCGCAAAGAATAACTGGGATTCCTGTTATGGAAATGATACCAAGAGACGATTATCTTGACTGGATTGACGAATTTCGGGACAAACCGCTCGTCAAGGTTTTGACGGGGTTGCGTCGATGCGGAAAATCGACAATCCTCGACCTGTTCGTGTCCCGTCTTGAGAATGAGGGCGTGGCGGCTTCGCGCATCATCAAGATCAATTTCGAACTGCTTGAAAACGAGCCGTACCTTGATTACCGGAACCTATATTCCCATATTGTTGAGTCACGAGCCGAAGGATACTGTACTTATGTTTTCCTCGATGAGATCCAACATGTGAAGAACTACGAGAAAACAGTCGATAGCCTTCTGGCAAGGGGTGGATTCGACATCTACATTACGGGATCGACTTCGGAACTGCTTTCTTCTGAATTGGCGACATTGCTGACCGGACGTTACGTTGAAATCAACGTCCTGCCGCTTTCCTTCACCGAATATGCATGGAACATGCCTGTCACGGCGGAAAACCAGCGACGCCTTTTCATGGATTATCTGACCTACGGAGGATTGCCTGGATCCAGAATGTTTACAAACGGGTCTGCGGCGCAGCGGGAATATGTTGAATCGGTTTTCAAGGCGATTCTTGAGAAGGATGTGCTGAAAAGAGGTGGGAAGGGACGTGGAATCGTTGAGCGTATCATCCGCTACATGACGGCTACCGTGGGGAACTTGACGAGTCCGAAGCGACTGACGGACAGATTGGCGGCTGAAAGGGAGGATCAGAAAGCTCGCCAGGTGGCGTACAATACCGTCCAATCGTACATGCAACGATTGACGGACTGTTTTTTCATGTACAAGGTTGACCGTTTCGACGTGGTTGGTGGGGAACATCTGAAGCAGATCAACAAATATTATTTGACCGACTTTGGTTTCTCGTACTACATTCTTCACAGTCCGGCAGTAGAGTTGCAGCAGCTATTGGAGAATGTCGTTTATCTTGAATTGAAGAGGCGCCGTTTCAAGGTTGCCACCGGGAAGGTGGATGACAGGGAAGTCGATTTCGTGGCGCAAGGACAGGACGGGATCATGCGATATGTCCAGGTGGCGGTGTCTGTTTCGGCACAGGAGAAGCTGAATCAGGAATTGGCCGTGTTCAAATCGATACGCGACAATTATCCCAAGTATCTCTTGACCATGGATGAGGTTTTCGTGCCAGATCATGCTGGCGTGCGGACGGTGAACGTCATCGACTACCTTCTTGGACGTGTTGATCTGTAAAAGCGGCTCCCCCGGAGGGTTTGCCCCACCATGACCCGCGTGGTGGGGCGGCTTGTTCCCAAGCCGCGGCTCCTTTCCGCGACCCCAATTCCGGCAACGAAGACGTTGCCCCTCCCTCAACCCCGCTTCTCAACCTCTCGCCTAACCGGCTTAACACGCTGGCGAGAAACGCCCCCTGCGTAAGATAAAAATTAAGTCGCTTCGCTTTGAAATGGTTAAATGATTCAAATGTCGAGCCGCCGAAAAGCGGGGTGGATCAGGCCGATTTCAAGCCTCCGAAGGAGGCGATTTAACCATTTAACCTTTCTTTCGTGTCTTCCGTGTATTCCGTGGTTTTTCCAACAGAGGAATCTATGCCGAGTCAACTTAGGCGGCGCAGCCGCCACGTATCAGCTTCTCAGCTGGCGCGAAGCACCCCGCTTTTTCGTAAAAATGGTCCGTTTTTCGCCAAATTCGGTCGAAAATACATTTTCTGAAAAATATTTTCATTTTTCCGCGTGAGATTTTGATAATTTTAGGTAGTAGTTGGTGAGGCCTGGGAAGTCCCTGTAGTTGTCACAGGTGTGGACGTAAGGTCGGCTCGGTCGGCGCAAGGTAATTTTTCGTGCGTGACAACGCGCGGGGGATTTGCTAACTTACGTTCGATCAATTCAAACCAAGCGTCTAACGCTTTGGTTGGTTCAAAGGAAACCTGGAAAGTTTAACCGCGTGAACCGCCAAAAGGGAAAAGATGCGTCCGGATAGGGTGCGCTTTCTCTCTGTGATTTCACGCAGGGCTTTCCAGGGCCTCCTTTGAGATCACGGACCGAGGAGTGTGCCCTTCTCTTTTTTCCGTGTTCGGGTAAAGGGCATGGAAGGATCCGAATCACAAATGACTCTGGAAACGATATGTTCCGGTTTGGCGGGTGCTCTGCTCGCAATTGTATTGAGCGAGTTGTTCACGTGGTGGCAAAGAAGACGCGAATTTCGTGCTCTGCTCGTTTGTATTCTCGCCGTGTGTGATTATGACCTCTCGATTGTGGACGAGGTAACTCGTGGTTCGGTAAATCACAACGGTTCATTCAAACGGCTTTCAGTTGAGCATTTTCGTGCGTTACAGATGGAAATCATAAAATATTCAAACGATTACCATCTTCAAAGAAATGTATCGCGTCTGTGCATCGATATGGAATTGTTTAACCGTAGAGCCGAGTATATTTTTGACCAGAATACCAAGAACGGCGTAGCTGGTGGAGCTGAAGGTATGTTGGCGGCCAACGAAGGTATCAAGGATTCTATTGACGTGATGAAGGGGTATTTGTACGAAACCTACGGATTGGAGGAACCAGATGAATAATGAAGTTATTCAATTTCTGGAAGAATCGCAACAAAAATCTGGAGAAATGATACAACTACACCATACGTTATATGGAATTGTAATTCTTCTTTTATTAGGAGCCGATTTATTGGGGATAGGTTACTTGATGTGTGTGTTTGTGCGGTTTCAGAAGAACGATAACACGGTTTTGTCAATATTTCTACCGTTCTTGTTTATTGTAATCTTATTGTTGCTTCTTGCTTGGGGATACAAAACATATATGGAAGAGAGACGGAAACTTTTGAAAATGGCGATAGAGTGGGAAAAGTTCTGCGTGGAGAAAAGGATGAAATGTGCGGACAATGGGTATGCCTTGCTCAAAACGGTAGTACCTGTGGGATTTTCACCGAGTCCGACACCTGTTGAAGTTTCTGTTAAGGTTGAGGGAATTTGGTGAGTCGGATTTTGGATAGACGGATTTTGGCTGAACAAAGGAGAGAAACGAAATGAGAACGAGTGATTGGACGAAGAGGCTGGCGGGGATGGCGGTTGCGGTGCTGGCGGCGGTCTGCGCGTTTGCCGATCCGCAGATCCGCAACGTGACGGCGAGGCAGCGGTTTCCGTGGAACGGGAAGGTCGATATCTCATATGAGGTGGTCGGGTCAGTTCCGGCGGGGACTCCCTTAAAGGTTGTCGCTATGGACAAGACTGGGGAGAGAATGTATGAAGCGGTATCGTCCGCGTTGTCTGGAGAACTGGCGACTGATGAAGGTGTGCACAAGGTGGTGTGGGATCTCACCGCGCAGGGAATCAAGTTCCAGTCGCAGAATGTTGTCTTTCGGGTATATGGCACATTGTTGTATTGTGTGATAGACTTATCTGGCGGAGCATCGGCATCGAATTATCCCGTCACGTACTTGGCTTCTCCACCTGGAGGCGGGTTTAACGTGGATGCGTACAAGACGACGAAACTGGTGCTGCGCCGAATCGAAGCAGGAACATTCGTCATGGGTTATGACCAAACGGATGAGTCTCGCCGTGTTATGTTGACGAAGCCGTTCTACATCGGACTTTTCGAGGTGACGCAGAAGCAGTACGAGCTGGTGATGGGGAGCAATCCATCATCCAACACGGGTGACAAACGCCCTGTGGAGAAGGTTTCGTACAATATGATCCGAGGAACTTCAAATGGCGCGAACTGGCCGTCGTCCTCCGCCGTCGATACAACGAGTTTCCTCGGCAAATTCCGCGCACGAACGGGACTGGAGTTCGATTTGCCGACGGAGGCACAATGGGAATACGCCTGCAGAGCGGGGACAACGAGCGACTACAATAACGGTGGTGGTTCAGAGAGTGATCTTAAACTTGTGGGGCGGTATTTATCCAATCCTTCCGACGGCAAGGGCGGTTATTCGACTGCGCACACAACGGTTGGATCCTATCTGCCAAATGCGTGGGGACTCTACGATATGCATGGGAACGTATGGGAGTGGAGCCTGGATAGGTACGGGACGCTGGCATACGGGACGGATCCGAAAGGTTCTTCCTCGGGAGCGATCCGGGTAAGGCGCGGCGGCAGTTGGGACGCACCTGTATCCTATTGCACTTCCTCTAGTCGGCTTGATATTAGTCCTTCGACGGAACAGCGGGATATAGGCTTCCGCCTAGCCAGAACCTTGTCCGAATGAAACGAGGTAGTGCAAAGGCGCGCGAAGGGGCGTGGCGGTAGCCGCCCCGAGCGCGCCCCGCGATGGAGGAAACCAGAGAATGAGACGTGAGGGCGATACGAGTATGATGGGAATGGTTCGGCGCGTTGGGGTCAACGTGCTAGGGGAATGGGAGACGCGCTTCGTCGAGTCCGAAAATGATCAGATTCGGGAGTACTGCCATCAATTGTGATGATATGTGTGCGATAACGCGGTGAAGGTAAGGATGTGAGGTGAAGTATGAGTGATGGAACTGGATCTTGGCATAGCACGGCAAAGAAGGCTTTTGCGGGAGCGAAGGACTTTAAAGATATAGTCGGTGTCATTTGGAGAGAGGGACGGGATTTGTTTGACTATTATCAGCACTATACGACATTGAGTAGTGTTATCACCAAAATTGGAGAGAGACATTGGTGGCTCTCCCGAAGTGATAGCGAAAGACTGAATGACGGTCAAGAATCGCAGAAATTTGGAGTTCGAAGATATTATCGTAGGACATACCAGACGAGTTTTGTATATGGATCATCCGAAAGTGCCGCATTATGGGGAATGTACGCTCCGGGAAATCCTTTTGCCTTAAGGATAACTATTCCCGGTAATGCGATCCGCAATTGGGTGGAAGAATTGAAACACAAAAGTATTCATTCCAAAAATAATGTTGATCACCCAATTGATGAAGTAGATTTCAAGGATATCATTTATGCGGCTGTAGGTTTCACCGACCAGAACAAGACTCGCCTTGATAGAAAACGCCATAATATCCTTCATTGGTCAGGGGAGAGTACTTCCGAGATTCCTGACCTTGAGAAGGAAATCAAAAATGATGAATGCAGCGGTTGGCTGAAGGATTACGAATGGCGGCATGAGAACGAGTCGCGCCTTTGTGTCCGTATCAAAAAAGCGATCGGTGCAAAGTCGATGTGGATTCCTATTAGTGCGGAATTATTGGAATCGATGAGTTTCACATTCAGTCCTTGGTTGGACAAGTCATACGAAAGTCAGGTCGAAGACATTATCAGCACAGTCTATAAACGCCTACTTGATAAGAAAGATTTAAACCTTTCGTCTAAGTTTCATCGTAGTGTTTTACAAGGTGCGTTGCGCCTGTCCTACGGAGTACATAACGTGTGATTTTGTTTTGGAAGAGAATGATTGGTATGCCGTCTAGTTTTTTCACTATGATCGAGTTTCCGTCGGTTTTGGGAATGATGATTAGCCTGTTGTCTTCGTGGAATTCGAAGGCGGCCAACACAGTGAGAAGTAACGGCATAGCGGTGGGTATCGGAAACAGGGCACCATACGGCGGTTGGCGGGGCGCGTTAGCCAGAAATCGGCGGAGACTTGGATGTGTGAGGAAGGTAGGATGTGGTTATTGGGTGATCAAAGACCATTGTGGAAAATCTCAGCGTCTCTGCGTGATGGATCGTCAGCTCCGCGCCTCCGCGTCTCCGCGTGAGACAAATTGGCGGCGGTACGGAAGCTGCGGAGTTCCTTCCCAGTGTTCATTTTTCGGTAAGGACAGTACGGAAATCTCTGTGGACTCTGCGAAATCTCAGCGGCTCTGCGTGATGGAGGGAGAAACGAAATGATCAAGAGTAATTGGATGTTGGCGATTCTTCTGCTATGCGGGATGGCGGTACGGATGACTCTCGGTGAGCTGTGCGGCGATAGTACCCCCGTGGTGATTAATACCCTCGATGATCCGGTGGTTGCAACGAGTGCGATTACATGGGATGCCTCATGGGTTGGCGGTAATTCGAGCGCAACGGTCGTGATCAAGGACAATGGGACGGAGATCAAACGCGCGGCGGGGACGGGGGAGCTCGCTTGGACACCCGCAACGGTTGGCCCCCACACACTGACCTACACCACTTTTATCAACAATGTTGCCCAATCAGAGGTTTATACGGTGACACTTTATTCGGAGTGGAAATATACCGTTTCGAATGGGACGGCAACGATTACCGAAACTACTCATAAAACCGGGAATGTCACGATTCCTGATTCTTTGAATGGGTATCCAGTGATTGGTATTGGCTCGAATGTGTTTAACGGGTGCAGTTCATTGATGAGTGTAACGATCCCGACGAGCGTGACAAGCGTTGGAAGTAATGCGTTCATGGGATGTACTGGACTCACCACGGTCTCCGTGCCGTGGTCGTTGAACACGCCGCTCTCCACATTGTTCCCCGATGCGTATGCCAATTTAACGAGCGTGACGATGACGGGGACGACGCCGACAACAATTGTGGCAGATCTGTACAAGGGATGCACGAAACTGAAAAGCGCGACGATTCCATCCACGGTGACGAGTATCGGCGCGAGTGCGTTTTATGGATGTAGTTCATTGACGAGTGTGACGATTCCGAACAGTGTCACGAGTATCGGTGCCAATGCCTTTTACGGGTGCAGCGGGTTGACTGGAGGCTTGATCATTCCGGATAGTGTGACGACGATCGGGGATTCGGCGTTCAGCGGATGTGGCGGATTGACGGAAGTGACGATGAAACCCGGAAACAAGACGCTGCGTCAGCTTTTCCCGAACGCCTACGCGACGCTGACGAAGGTGACATTGAAGGACGGACCGAAGCGGCTGCCGGTCGGGTTCTTTGACGGGTGTTCCGCGGTGACGCAGGTAACGCTACCCTCGACGCTGACCTCCATCGGGCTTGCCGACCTCCCCCCTCTAGTCCGGGCGAGCCTTTCGTATGACGAGGACGGGTTTATCGTCTATCAGGGGTGGGTGCTGGGGCATAACGACTCGTTGGCAGAATGGCTGGTGCTCCCCGAAGTGAAGGGGATCGGCGCCTCGGCGTTCCGAGAGTTCCACGAGCTGAACGAGGTTTACATTCCCGGCACGGTGAAGTACATCGGCGCGAACGCCTTCGAGCTGTGCGACTACCTGGACAATGTGGAGATTCCGGACTCGGTGGAGGAGATCGGCGAGGACGCCTTCCTGCTCTGCTCGTGGGTGGAGAACCTGTCAATCGGGGTGGGTGTGAAACATGTCGGAGAGCGGGCGTTCAAGGGATGCGCTTCGCTACTGAGCGTGCTTTTCCCCGGTGCTTTGGAGACGGTGGGTGCGGAGGCGTTCAGCAACGACTGGCGGATGCTTTCCATCGACCTGCCGGGAAGCGTGACGAACATCGGCGCGAACGCGTTCAAGGACTGTCGTGGGTTGACGGGCGTCTCCGTCCCAGCCGGGGTGGGGACGATGCAGTCCCTCTTCCCGAATGCCTACAGCCAGATCGCGACGGTGGCGGTACCGGCTGGGGCGGACACGATTCAAGCGAACATGTTCGCCGGTTGTACCGCGCTAGCGGATGTGACGCTGCCGGGCGGGATCGAGTCTATCGGCGCCAACGCCTTCCTGAACTGTTCGTCTCTCCCGGAACTGGTGTTCCCTGCGAGCTTGACGAGCATCGGCGCGGGCGCGTTCAACGGAACCGCGATTACCAACGCGTATTACCTCTGCATGGCGGCTCCCGCGTGCGCGGCGGATGCCTTCTCCACCTCCCCGTCCAACCTGACGCACTACGTCATACGCGGCTCGAAGGGCTGGGACGGGACCCCGACCTCCCGCGTGTTGCCGGAACTCTGGCGGGGGCGCGCGATCACCTGGTGGACCCCGAACGTGTTCGACGTAACCTTCAACGTGAACGGTGGCGTTTTCCCCGGCGGGGGAACTACGGCAACCGTGAGCGAGACCACGGACGCGGGTTACAACCTGCCGCCAGTGAATCCCACGCGTCCGGGATTTGTCTTCGTGGGTTGGTGGACGGAAGCGTCGGGCGGAACGCAGGTATTCTCTTCGACACGGGTGACGATGACGCGCGAGCACACGCTCTACGCCCATTGGCAGGCGAAAGAGGGTACATTCGCCGTCACCTTCAACGCGACCGGCGGAACGGTTGATCCGGCGACCAGGCTGGTTTCCAACGGCATGGAGGTCGGCGAGCTGCCGACACCGACACGGGAGAACTATTCGTTCGACGGATGGTACACGGCGATGAGCGGCGGTACGCTGGTGACGGCGACAACGACAGTCGATGCGGATGTGACCTATTACGCGCGGTGGACGGTGATCCAGTACACGGTGACATTCAACGCCAACGGCGGGAGCGTCAGCCCGACGACGCGGACGGTTGACAGCGGGACGGCGGTCGGGACGTTGCCGACGCCGACGCGGACGAACTACACCTTCGCCGGGTGGTACACGGCGGCGAGCGGCGGGACGCTGGTGACGGCGACAACGACAGTCGATGCGGATGTGACCTATTACGCGCGGTGGACGGCGATCCAGTACACGGTGACATTCAACGCCAACGGCGGGAGCGTCAGCCCGACAACGCGGACGGTGAACAGCGGGGCTGCGGTCGGGACGTTGCCGACACCGACGCGGACGAACTACACCTTCCGCGGATGGTTCACGGCGGCGAGCGGCGGGACACAGGTGACTGCTTCGACGGTGGTGAGCGCGAACGTGACATACTACGCACGGTGGACGCCGCAAAACCTCTACTGCGTGATCGACCTGTCCGGCGGTTCGTCGGCGACCAACTATCCGGTGACGTACCTAGACGCGGAGCCGAGCGGCGGGTTCAATACGGACGAGTACAAGACGACAAAGCTGGTGCTTCGCCAAATTGAGGCGGGGACATTCATCATGGGTAATGACCAGACGAACGAGTCCCACCGTGTGACGCTGACGAGGCCGTTCTACATCGGCGTCTTCGAGGTGACGCAGAGGCAGTACGAGCTGGTGACGGGGAGCAACCCGTCTCAATACACGGGGAATATGCGTCCGGTGGAAAAAGTGACGTACAACGCAATCCGCGGTTCCTCGGAGGGCGCGAAATGGCCGAACTCTTCGCTTGTCGATTCGGGCAGCTTCATGGGCATGATCCGTCTTCGGACCGGGCTTGCGTTCGACCTGCCGACCGATGCGCAGTGGGAGTACGCCTGCCGCGCGGGGACGACAAACGACTACAACAACGGCGGGAGTACGGAGGACGACCTGAAGCTGTTGGGGCGGTACAAAGGGAATACATCTGACGGTAATGGCGGATACTCCGCCAACCATACCAAGGCGGGTTCATACCAGCCGAACGCCTGGGGCTTGTACGATATGCACGGGAACGTGTGGGAGATATGCCTGGACTGGTATGGAACATCGCCATACGGGACGGACCCGAAGGGCCCGTCTTCGGGATCGGCGCGGATGTCTCGCGGCGGAGGGTGGACCGCTTCTGCGGACAGATGCACCTCGTCCACCCAGGCTTACCTCGAATCGTCTGACAACCGGACCGGTTTCCGCCTGTGCAGAACCGTTTACCCGGAGGAGACCGCGTGTGTCGTGACGTTCGACGCGAACGGCGGGAACGTCGCCGAGGCGACGAGGTCGGTGAACGTCGGCGCGGCGGTCGGCGAGCTGCCGACGCCGACGCGGGCGGGTTATTCCTTCGACGGCTGGTTCACGGCGGCGGTCGGCGGGACGCGAGTTGACGCTTCGCTGAACATCACGGACGACGTGACGCTCTACGCATGGTGGATTGCGGACTCCGCGACCCGCTACTGCGTGATCGACCTCTCCGGCGGGTCGGCGGCTACGAACTATCCGGTCACGTATCTGGCGGAACCGCCGACGGGCGGGTTCAACACGGACGAGTACAAAACGACGAAGCTTGTACTTCGCCAGATTGATCCGGGAACCTATCAGATGCAGAATGTCGGTACGGTGACGCTGACGAAACCGTTCTACATCGGGCTTTTCGAGGTGACGCAGAAGCAGTACCAGCTGGTGACGGGAAGCAATCCGTCGAATTTCTCGGGTGAAAAGTTCCCCGTGGAAAAAGTGTCTTACAAAGCAATCCGCGGTTCTTCGAACGGCGCGATGTGGCCGACTTCGTCGGCTGTCGATGAGGACAGCTTCATGGGGAAGCTGCGTGTGAGGACGGGGTTGGCGTTCGACCTGCCGACGGAGGCGCAGTGGGAATACGCCTGCCGCGCGGGGACGACAACGACATACGGCTACGGGAACAGTGTTGACGGGTCTTACATGTGGTACAAATCAAATTCTTCTTCCACATCGCATAATGTCGGGTCGAGGACGCCGAACGAGTGGGGGCTGTACGATATGCACGGAAATGTGGATGAGTGGTGTCTAGACAGGTATGGTACGCTGGAGTATGGGACAGACCCCAAGGGCTCTTCCTCGGAGTTGACCCGGGTGAAGCGCGGCGGTGGCTGGTACAACTATGCAAGCAATTGTACCTCCTCCTACAGGTACGGCATCGACCCTTCGAATGAGAACAGTAACTACGGCTTCCGTCTCTGTCGGACATTGGGTACACAAGTCCTTTTCCACACGGTAACATTCAACGCGAACGGGGGGAGTGTCAGCCCCGCGACCCGCAAGGTGGAGAATGGTTCGATGATTGGAACGCTACCGGTGCCGACGCGTGACGGCTACACCTTCGATGGCTGGTTTACGGCGGCAACTGGTGGGACGCAGGTGACGGCGACAACGGTGGTGAACGCGAACGCGACATACTACGCGCACTGGGCGAGAATGGTAACGTTCGACGCGAACGGTGGCGAGGTCACACCCGCGACGAAACTTATGAACGACGGCGTGGCTGTCGGCGAGTTGCCGATACCGACCCGCGACAACTACATCTTTATCGGCTGGTTTACGGCGGCGACTGGGGGGACGCAGGTGACGGCGACAACGGTTGTGACCGGCGCGGTGACGTACTACGCACACTGGAAGATAGTGAGAGAGGAGGACGGCGGGACTGTCGAGTATTTCGAGGCGACCGTCGGCGGTTACACCTGGACCTACACGGTGGGACATGACGGCGGGGCGACGCTCGCCAGCATCCGCGTCGTTACCAACGATACCGGTTCCGTTTCCGACTGGGGAAGTGACACAAGCGACGACGGGACTACGGGCGGCGACACCGGAGTTGACTGCGGCTGGGAATACTACCAGATCTGCGTCTCGCCTGAACCGGACGGCGCGATGGCAATCCCGGCGTCTTTGGACGGGCATCCCGTGACGGGGATCGGAGACCACGCGTTCGACGGTTGCGGCGGACTGACGGGGGTGACAATCCCGGAAAGCGTGAAGGAAATCGGCCGTTACGCATTCTACGACTGCTCGGAGCTAGCGGGTATCGAGCTTCCATCTGGGCTGGAGTCGATCGGCGAGGGCGCGTTCGAGGGCTGCGCGAGCCTAAGTTCCGTTGATTTTCCGCAAGGACTGGTCTGGATAGACTCGCTTACGTTTAGTGGCTGTTCCTCGCTAGAACAGGTTACGCTACCGACCAGTCTGAAGGTGATTGACTACGGCGCGTTCGAGGGTTGCGTGAGCTTGGGTTCAGTTGATTTTCCAGAGGGACTGGTCCGGATAGACTCGGATGCGTTCAACGGTTGTTCCTCGCTGGAGCAGATCGCGCTGCCGTCCAGTCTGCGTGTGATTGGACATGGGGTATTCAGTGAGTGTTCCTCGCTGAGTTCGGTAACAGTTCCATCTGGTGTGACGAGTCTCGGCTATGCGTTGTTCGAGGACTGCTCCTCTCTGACAGAGGTGGCAATCCTCACGGAAACGGCAAATGTTTGTGACGATACTTTCTGTGGGTGGACGCCGCCAGTGTCTCTCCGCCGCGTCCTTCTGCCGGGTTCGTTCGAGTGGATTGTCACCCTTCCTAGGATGCGTGAACATGGCGTGGAGGTTGTTTACGGAAACGCCTTCACGGAACCGCTCAGTCCGAACGCTGGGACAAATGAGTATTTCGAGGCAACCGCCTGTGGGTACACTTGGACTTACACGGTAGAGCATGACGGCGGGGCGACGCTCGTCGGCATCCGCGTCGTTACCAACGATACCGGTTCCGTTTCCGACTGGGGAGATGACTCTGGTGATACCGGGGATGACTCTAGCGATACAGTGGGCGACACTGGAGGAATCTGGTGGGAGGACTATCAAATCTGTGTTTCGCCCGAACCGGACGGGGCGCTGGTGATTCCTCCGACTCTGGACGGGCATCCCGTGACGGGGATCGGAGACCACGCGTTTGACGGTTGCGGCGGACTGACGGGGGTGACAATCCCGGAAAGCGTGAACGAGATCGGCCGTTACGCGTTCTACGGATGTTCGGCGCTGGAGCACGTTACGCTTCCGTCCGGGTTGAAGGTGATTGGCGAGTGTGCGTTCGGGGACTGTGCGAGTCTGGGTTCCGTTGATCTTCCCGAAGGGCTGGTTCGGATAGACTCGTATGCGTTCAGCGGCTGTTCC
>JAFSTA010000134.1 GCA_017450695.1 Kiritimatiellia bacterium
CTGATGAAAAGAACGGCGCGGAGTTTTCAGTATTTATGAGACCAATTTGGCAGGAGCATAGTGGCGCGAAACCCCGCAATGCCGAGAAGAAGGGCGAAGGACATACGCCGCAAAGAGTTGAGGAGGAATGAAAATGAAACGCCTGATGATAGTGATTGCGATGGTGGTGCCGCTGATGACACCAGCCAGCCTGTTCTCCGAACGGTCGGGAGAGATTTTCCAGGCGACGCGGGAAGGCCCGGGTGAACTCGCGCTCGGATTGTTCTGCGTTGGAGTGCTCGTCCCGCCGATTGGACTTGCAACGGTACCTGCCGGAATCGCTGTCGCGGCCGTGGATGAACTGGTCGTATCGCCTGTGGTCGATCTGTGCTGCCTGCCATACGACCTGGCGCAACCACGCCATGGCTTTGTCCTGCGCGTGCGCGATGCGGAGGGCAAACCTGTTTCTGGAGCGAGTTTCTTCGCAAATATGAGTACGCGTAGCCACATTGAGGACGTCATACGTGAGACGACGGATGAAAACGGCGAAATCTTCGTTCCGAAGTTGAACCGCGTCGCCTTGAAATTCGTGTCGATTTCCGCAGATGGCTATTACAGGTATCGTGAATATGACGGCCCGTGGCATTGCGTCTACGAGAAACAACCAGGCGACGACGGGCGGATCGTCCTGGATTTCGTCATGAAGAGGAAAATCCGGCCCGTTGAGAAAGTCGAGGCGGCAATTGAAATCCCAGATTCCTTGCGCTGGCAGTCGGCGGAGATTTTCTTTGACTGTGAAAAGGGCGACTGGCTGCCGCCGCATGGAAAGGGGTGCATGCCCGACCTGAAATTGACAAAGTCGTTTGAAGGCAAAGACGCCAAGAAACCTCAGGCGGCATACCGGCAGACAATTCGCATTGAAACCGTCGGGAAGGGCAATGGCTTTCTTCGCGGGACGTGTAATTGGTATGATGGCATGCCGGGTACGTATCAAATCCCCGCCACGGCGCAATTTGAAGACACACCGGAACCGGCCGTTTATTGTTGGTACTGGCATGGTGAGGGCTCAACGGGGTCAAAAGTTTTTGACGCATCGACCTATTACTGTCTGAGGCTTCGGACTCGCTTTGCCGAAGACGGGAGCGTCATTGGCGCGCATTATGGGAAACTGTGTTTCCAGCATGGCATCGGGAGCACGGCCCAAACAGTGTTTGTCCGTGCAGAAAACGAACTGTGGTTGGAATAGGTAGACGTACAAATTAAAGGAGAAACAACCATGTTGAAAACTGTTATGAAATCATCCGGGAGGATTCTGGCCTGCGTCGCAGTCGTCGCGTTGCTGACTGGGATGGGATGCATCAATTCGCTCATGTTCCACCCCGATTTTTGCAGGGGCGGATATGGCGAATCGACTGAAGGGTACGTGGACATCGGGACGAACGGCGTGAAGATCGCCGCGATCGTGCTGGGACCCGAGCGCGGCAAGAAGGCGATTCTGCGATGCCACGGCAACGCGGAAGACGCCGCGAATTCGCTGTTCGCGCTCCGGTATCTCGCACGGCGCGGCTTCACGGTCGCGTGCGTCGACTATCCCGGCTACGGGCTGTCCGATGGCTCGCCGGACGAGGACGGCTGCTATCGGAATGTTCACTGTCTCTATGACTGGCTCATCGAAAAACGCGGCTTCAAGCCCGAGGACATCATCGTCGATGGTTTTTCCATTGGCAGTGGTCCCGCGACCGAACTCGCCGCCACGAAGCCGGTGGGTAGACTCGTCTTGGAGGCGCCGTTCCTTTCCGCGCCGCGTGTGGTGACGCGAATACGCATTCTGCCGATCGATCCCTTCCCGAACCTCAAGGTGATCAAGGACGTGAAGTGTCCCGTGCTGATCATCCACGGAACGAAGGATTCGGTGATTCCGTATCGACATGGCAAGGAGCTTTTTAAGCTCGCAACCGAGCCCAAGCGCTTTATTTCCGTGCAGGGCGCGAACCACAACGATCTCGTGTTCGTGATGGGCGCGGAACGGTATCTCAAGGAGATTGAGGAGTTTGCACGGGGCGAGGCGGGCGCAACGCCCTCGAAGGAAAAGGTGAAGTAAAAGAATGAAAGGAGTAAAGTGATGGGAGCGATTATTGGAATAGCATTGGTTCTCATTTTCATTGCGATGCCGTTTGTGACACTTGCAAAGGTATCTGGCCTCGCAGCGGAAATACGGGAACTCAAGATGCTGTTGGGAATCCTGATCGATTCGAGCGCAAAAACGAAGGCCAAGGCCAAAGTCGAGGCGGCGCCGAACGTCAAGAGCACGCCAGAGCCCGTGGTCAAGCCATTGGTGCCGCCACATGTGCCCGCGGTGATAACGCCAAAAGAACAGGCACAACAGGAACCAGAGCCTGTACCTGTGCCTGCTCCGATGACTGAACCAATACCAGAACCTCTACCAGAGCCTGAGCCTTTGCCGGAGCCCGCACCTGAACCGATGAATCAGCCCGTGGTGCGTGATGAGCCGGAAATGAGTGCTTTCGACATCTTCTGGGCGAAGTTCGAGGACTGGTTCTGCGTGCGCGGGGACTTTGCGCCGAAGGGGACAACACGGGAATTCGCCGTCGCGACGCGCTGGCTCACGCGCGTGGGCGCGGTGCTGCTCGTGGGGGCGATCGCCTACTTCCTCGTGCTGGCCATCGACAAGGGATGGATCGGACCGGTCCAGCGTGTCTACGGCATGATGGCGTGGGGCGTGATCGGAACGGCGTTCGGCACGTGGCTGAAGCTGTAAAGCGATCGCTATGCGA
>JAFSTA010000135.1 GCA_017450695.1 Kiritimatiellia bacterium
AATCCCTTCCGGGAGACCGTAGGAGTCCACGTAATCCGCGTAAGGGACGATTACGGTACGGTTCGAATCCAGCCAGCAGAGCACGGACAACACAGTCAGTGCAACAAGGCATAGCATCAAAGAAACGACCAAACGCAAAACCCTCTTCCGCCTTGTCGCGATTTCACAGATCCGCTCGGCCAGTTTCTTCGGACTGGACGAATCCCGCACGGACTCGATCGTGATGTCCCGGTAGCGCGCGCCGTCTGCCGTAACCTGCAGGTCGCGAAGCAGCTTTCTGGCCTGCCTCCGCTGTTCGCCCGCGACCGTCACGATAGCAGCCGAACAATCGGCGGCAACGGACAGCTTCTCCGCGAGGCCGGCAACACCGGACGTTCGTCCCAATGCAATGTCCCACTGCAACGTGGGAAACGGCCACACGGAAGGATGTTTCCCGGAAATGGCGCAAGACAGTCCTGCCAGCAACGCCCCATACGCAGAAGCGATTGACGACATGCTGTCATGGACGGTACCGAAAAGAGAATCGTCGATAAAAGCAACCTTGTCGCCATATCTCCTGAACGCCGGCCAGAGTCCCAATCCGGTCACGCCGAGCTGCCGCCGCACGAGGTCTGCCAGGATGTGAAACGTCGGGGCAAGCAGGAAACTGTCCGGCTCTCCTTTGCGCCACTCCAGTACAAGGGGGAACCCGTCCGTACGCAAGATCGATTCCGTCCCCAGTTTCTCCCGGAACGCATCCTTGAAACAAAAAAGGATCCACATTTCGCCGGCTTGCGGAATCATTTCCGAGATCTTGACCGGCGCCAGACCCAATTCTTGAAAGGGAACGAGCGCAAAGCGGTCAGGTCTTACGACAAACGGGATCAGTTGAGGTCCGATGGAATCAAGGAGAGATGCCCAAGTCGCAAATGCAATACTTTGCCGGGTCGATTTTCGCCCGAAGGAGATCAATGACTCCGAAGTGAACGCGTAGTCCATCTGTCCGATTATCTTCCCATTTCAGATAACCGGATCGGTTCGCCCGGCACGGTCTCGCCCCCCAAACGTCGGAACGTAATCAAAGCCACCCCGACGTTTTCCCGGAAGGTTTTCAGCGAAATGGTGGCGTACCCATCCTGGACCTCTAAATCTACGCCGCAAAAATTCAGGACACCGGATTCAACCGGGTGGCGGTTCCAATCTTGCGAGTCATAGACTTGAAACCGAAAAAGCGTTTTGTCTGTCACGATGGAAGGAATCGCCAGCCGCGCATACCAGGCATCCTTGTATCCGCAGGAACCCTTCGAGGCGAAATGAAAGAAACCGGACAAATCGGCATTCGTCTGCTGTATCTGATCCGCAGTCTGCCCGTCGGCCGCGGCCAAGTATTCGCGGGGTTTCCGGAACATTTCCAAAATGTTGCGCCACAGATCACCGACAGCTCCGGATAAGTTCTGGCGCAAGATGTTCCGAACAATCCCCCGTTCTTCCTCTGTCGCGTCCGCCACATCCATTTCGAGTCCTGATGCAAGCCACATCGCATGGCTTTTCACCTCTTCTCGGCAACTGGCACACGCCTTTAGATGTTGCGACACGATAACCATTCCTTCCGGATCAAGCTCCCTCTCCACGAAAAACCGTAGCGTTTCGCGGTCCGGACAGGCCTTGCCGTCATCATTTTTGACATTCCGATTGATTTCGGTTTTCATAAGAGCTCCTTGCAATTCATATAGATGCATCAAAACGGGAAAAGTGACGCCCCCCAAAAAACTATTTGAGGGCCATTTCTTTCAGTCGGTCTCTCGCCCGTTTGACCTTCTGATCGACCGTATTGAACGGCCTTCCTAGAATCATGCCGATCACTTTTGACGGCAACTGCAGCTCGTCCTTCATGAGCAAGGCGTATGCGCTTTCCGGGTCTTGCCTCCAGAGTTCCACGAAATTTTCCCTCTCGTCCATTTTCCTGTCCGCCATCTCGATATCGATTGCGCGAGATGAGCATTTCCCGATCGCGGAGAGGGGGTCTGTCGGATCCATTGGAATCTCTCGATCCGCCTTCTGTATTCTGTCTTTCGCGCCCGTGATACCGGTCACAATTTCGACTGCGCGGAGGAACTCCCCGCGTAGCCAACCGTCAAAACATCCTTTGAAGGCAAAATTTCGAAGTCGCGCGAAATTGTCCTTGCACAACTGCCAATACAGCTCGTTGACAACATCGAACGGTTGGTGACCGGTACGGGAAATCATCTCGCCGTATCTCCGTTCACGTGTCAAGCGCATCACGACCGTCAACAGGACATATTCCCATGCCGGAGCATCGTTTGCCAGTAGCAACTCTACCAGGTTTCTGTCATCACCCCGTTCAAAATCAATCGCAACCATCAGAAGCATTGCCCCCTTGCCACTCGTTTGGCCTCTACTTCTCGTTTCTTGTGCCGAACAGAATTCATGGCGGCGTGGGACTGGAAGGGCGGCTTATCCGCAAGGCGCCACACGGCGCGTTGAGGACAACGCGCCCTACCAATTGTCATACCGACAGGAACCATGTCCATCAAAATAACGAGCTGATTGTAGCGAATTCTGATTGAGAATACAAGAGACTTTCAGCCTAAATCTCCGTTGCCCCCAATTCCTCTCTTGGACAATTTGAAAAACGCGGAACACACGGAAAACTCATCCGTTTCTTGGGTCGGCGATTCCGTGACTTCCGTGTATTCCGTGGTTCATACCGGAGCTTTGAATTTTTCAGGCTTTCCCCATTGGAGTCAATCCGTTTTCTGTCATAACGTATGCGTTGGGAGCCGAAAACCCACTGTTTTCGGCACTTTCTCGGCTCTGCGTGAGAACCCAAACGCGGAATCTAGGTTCAAAATATCCAACAGAGGAATTTTACTTGGGTTGAACCGATAGGTGAGGTTTTGGATTGAATACAAGAGTCGGGAATGGTACAGTAGGCGGAAAGGAAGTTGGAATATGAGACTCTTGTTTTTCTCGGATGTGCATGGTGTTCCGGCACGGCTGAAACAGTTGTGGGAACAGGCGGACGCATTGCGCCCGGACCGGTTGATTCTGCTGGGCGACGCGCTCTATCACGGACCGCGCAACGGCGTACCTTTCCAGTACGACACGGCGGCGACCGCCGACCTGCTGAACGCGCGTAAAGAGTCCATCCTTGCGGTACGCGGCAACTGCGACGCGGAGGTTGACCAGATGATGCTGGAGTTCCCGATCCTCTCCGACAGCGCGGGACTCTACGCCGACGGCATCTACCTCTTCCTGACGCACGGCCATCTCTTCTACGAGAATCACCTGCCGCCCCTGCATCCCGGCGACGTGCTGGTGCATGGGCACACCCACATCCCGACATTGAAACAACTGCCGGGCGGAATCACCGTCTTCAATCCCGGTTCGATCTCCCTGCCCAAAGGCGGCAACCCGCCCACCTTCGGCATCTACGAAGACCGCACCTTCACCATCCGCGCCCTCTCCGACGGCACGGTCCTGAACACGATGCGCGTCTGAAAGCGGGAAAGGATTGGCCCCCGCCCGCACTCACGCGGGAAGGTACATGAGGGTAACTGTGTGATTGTCCACAAATCGCAACTGACAAACGGATACGACACGCGACAAGCTCGACTGGTGCGGCGCCAGGGAGACGCGCCCCGTCGCGTCCGAATCAGGTAAGCTGACGGCTCGTCTATAACCCTAAATTCCTCTGTTAGTTTTCCCAAACAACGGTATTTATCTCACGCAGAGGCGCGGAGACGCGGAGATTCGGCAAGTTTGTGGCTGTTTGCCGTGCGGTTTTCGCTTCACCCATTTGGTGAAGAATCGAGCCTTTCTTTTCTCTTCCCAAACTTCGCTCGAACCTGCAAAATGCCCCTGTTTTCGGGCTGTTCTCTGCTAGCGGCTCTGCGTGAGAACCCAAACGAGGAATCGAGGATAACTTCATTGTTCACAAATCTCAAATGCTCACAAATGCCAACCATGTCACAAATCACAATGCCATTTCAACCTCGTCTAAAACTTCAACCTCCAGCGTGTGTACACAGCAAGTTATCTGAATAGAATCACTCACGCAACGCGGGAGCGGGGTCTGAAGCGAAACGGGACGGCGGTTGTCCCGGCCTTTGCGGCGCACGGGACACACCCCTCCCGACTGGACGCGCTCGTCCAGCTTCTCAGCCTTTCAGCCTACCAACTGGCGCATCGCGCACGGCTTATTTTCCGTAGATATCGACTTCCGTGTAGTGGTTCGCCTCGTTCGAGGTGTTGCCGTTGCTGTAGAAGCGGACATAGCGGGCCTTCACGCCGTTGATCGCGAAGGGACGCCCCTCGTGCGTTTCGAGGTACTCCTTGTCCTTGCCCTTGCCGAGCTTGGCGGAATTGTCGTGGTCGTTGTTGAAGACCGTCACCACGCCGTCGATGAAGTCAGGGTCGTTCGACACCTGGCAGATCACGTCGCGATAGACGCGGGGCTCGCCGTGGTAGTGCCAGACGCAAGCCGCGTACAGCGTGTGCTCCGCGCCGAGGTCAACCTGCACCCACTGGACTTTCGGGGCAAGCTCGACGACCGTCGCGGCGTCGTGCTCCTTGTCGCCGTCGGTCACGAGCGACAGGTAACCGATGATCGGGATCGGATCGCTGGAGGTGACCTTCTTACCCACGGAGAGCAGCTTCACGCCTGCGGGAACGAAGATCGGAGTGCGGGGTTTGCCGCCGCGCGCCGGTTCCAGGTTCGGCGACTTGACGTCCTTCAGGAAGGAACCAAACTGCGGGCAGGGTACCTTAACTTCCAGTTTCACCATCTCCTGTGTGTCGGCCATCACGATCACATTCGCCACAAACATCAGTGTCCACATCAGCAGGTTTCGCTTTCGCATAGCCCCCCCTATCGGAATAAAGCGCAGGCGTCGTTACGCCAGTTGTAGTAAGGCTTGCCTATCAATTGGCAGGGTAAGCATATTCCGCATTGCGGTCGCGACGGGGCGCGCCCCTCCCCGTGAGGCAAAGCGAAACTTACCCTACATTCCCGTGCGTGACACGGGCGGCCGGTTGACGGCTAGAAACAAAACGGGAGGGCGGTCGTCCCGGCCTTTGCGGCGCACCGGACACACACCCTCCGACTGAACACGCTTGACCAGCTTCTCAGCATTTCAGCCTACCAGCTGGCGGTAGCGCCCGACCTATTTGCCGTAGATATCGACTTCCGTGTAGTGGTTCATCTCGTTCGAGGTGTTGCCGTTGCTGTAGAAACGGACGTAGCGGGCCTTCACGCCGTTGATCGCGAAGGGACGGCCTTCGTTCGTCTCGATGTATTCCTTGTCCTTGCCCTTGCCGAGCTTGGCGGAATTGTCGTGGTCGTTGTTGAAGACCGTCACCACGCCGTCGATGAAGTCAGGGTCGTTCGACACCTGGCAGATCACGTCGCGATAGACGCGGGCTTCGCCATGGTAGTGCCACACGCAAGCCGCGTAGAGCGTGTGCTCCGCACCGAGGTCAACCTGCACCCACTGGACTTTCGGGCCAAGCTCGACGACCGTCGCGGCGTCGTGCTCCTTGTCGCCGTCGGTCACGAGCGTCAGATCGCCGATGATCGGCTCCGGATCGCTGGAGGTGACCTTCTTATCGACGGAGAGCAGCTTCACGCCGGCGGGAACGAAGATCGGATCGCGGGGCTTACCGCCGCGCGCCGGTTCCAGGTTCGGCGACTTGATGTCCTTCGGGGTTCCGGTGAACTGCGGGCTGGGAATCTTGACATCCAGCTTCACCTTTTCCTGTGCGCCGGCCATCACGGCCATGCCCGCCACCAACGCCAACGTCAACATCATCAACTTATTCATCTCTTTTTCTCCTTTCCTAAGGTCGGGAAGGTGCCGCACACGCGCGCGGGCTTCCGCAACCGGTCTAAGTACTTGGGCTGCTCTCTCACCGCCAGGGCACCGCACCCCGGCAAGTCTTTTTCGCAGACCCGAACAATCTCTTTCCAATCCATCCCCAGAAACGCGGTGGAGAGCGCATCCGCCCTCGCGCCGTCTGGGGCGTAACTCCAGGTCCCCGCGTGTCGTGCCGCCGCGACCCCGCGCCGGACATCGATCACGTGCTGTCCCTGTTCCTCAAACCCCGATCCGCTGATCGCCCCGTTCTCCAACCTCACCGCGTCCAGCCCGGCGCGCTCGCGCCAATTGCCGCCCACGGTGACGGCCCAGCCCGGTTTGCCGTCGCCCATCTCACCCTTCGCCAAGATCGTGCTGGTGCCTCCGTGGATGAGGAAGTTCCTCATTTCCCACTCCGTCTCCAGCATCTCGGCGGCGAGGTCGAGCGCGAACCCTTTTCCGATCGCGCCGAAATCGAGTTCCACCGGCGTGTCCCGCCCCAAGGCATCCGCCTTGACCGAGACCAGGTAGTGATCCGGATCCAGCACGAGGCGGTTCATCCCGCACCGCGCCAGGGTGTCCTCGCGCTCCTCCTTGGTCAAGGCAGCCCAGCGGTTGCCGACCTTGGCGAGCGCGTCCATCATCGGTCCGACCGTCACGTCGAACGCGCCGTTCGTCGCGTCGCAGACCTTCGTGGCGATCAAGATCAGATCCATCGTCTCCTTGTTCACCCGATAGACCTTGCCGGGCTTGAGCTGGGCGATCATCGCCACCTCGCTTACGTTGACGAAGCGGCTGAGCTGCATCTCCAGCTTGTCGATCAGCCCGAAGGCGTACCAGGCCGCACTCTCCGCCACATCCGGCTTCTCGCCGAACACCATCAGCTCGAAGGTTGTCGCCATCGCGCGGTGTTCAAACCGAAGTAGCTGGTCGAGTGCGTCCATTTCCTTCCTTTCGCTTCTCAGCCTGCCCAGCTTTCAGCTGGCGGCGGCACAAGCCGCCGCCGCGCCTACTACTCCGCACGCCCGTGCGTCATCAGCAACCAGGCCGCCACGGCGAGGAAGCAGAAGGTGACGCACCGGTGGGCCTTGAGCAACACCAGCTGCCAGCCAGAACCGAAGATCGTCATCATCGGCGCGACCGCCGTGAAGACCACCAGCACCGCCATCGCCAATGCCACCATCCACCAGAAGCCGCGCTTCGTGCCCAGCCGATGACCGCCACGGAACCAGAGCAGCACCAGCAACGCGAAGGCGTACAGTCCGCCGCCGACCATGTGGAAGACCAACAGGTATCCGGTCATGCCGCCCGCGAGCCAGCCGTACAGGCCGCTGCATCCCAGATAGACTCCCGCCAGAATCATCGCCAGCCCCGCGAGGTTGTTCACCAGCGCCGCGCACTTACAGCCGTTCTGGTAAGCCTTGCCGGTTGCCGCGAGAAGCGCGGGAATCCCCGCCGCCGCGAACGCCATCAGCACGAGCACCAGGATTCCGAAGACCGTCCAGAGGAAGATCTTGAAGACCGGGCGCATGAGGAAGGTGGCGCCGAGCAACTTGTGGTAGCTGCCCGAAAGTCCCGCGAACTCGTTCTGCACCTTGGTCAACGTGCGCGTGGTCAACAGCGGCCCCGTCGAAGTGACCGTGCCGAAGAGGAACTTGGAATCGGGCGTATGGCAGTCCGCGCATTTCACCGGCTTGGCGCCGCGCGCCAGGCGGGCGGAACGGACATCGTGGCCGATCGCCCAGGAGACCGGTTCCGCGACCTTCTCCACCGAAGCGACCAGCTGCTCGCCCTTGACTTCCCAGACCTGCCCGTGACCGATATAGACGGGCTTCTCGATACCGGCGGCAGCCAGCTTGCGCAGGGTCTCCGCCACCATCTCTTCGGTCAGTATGGCACGAGAGTTTGCCAACACCTTGACCTGCTTCGCGTTCTCGGCGCTGTAGAGGGAGGTGAACACCTTCTTCGCGGGATCGTAGAACCCGAAATCCGTCGCGCCCGCACCCGCCGGCGCCGCGTCATTGACGGTATCCGTCTCTCCGCGGTTCTTGAAGAAGATCTTGCCGGAGGTGACGACCGCACCGGAGAGTTCCGCGCGATACAGCTCGCTGGCCTCCAGGGTGGTAATCAGGTTGTTGATCCGGTCCGTCAGCGCCTTCTGCTCATCGCCCAGGCGCGTCTTGATCTCGTCCACAAATCCGTCCGTGACCGCAGTCTTGACCTCTTCGCGACGCTCCTTCTGCTCATCCGCGTTCAGCTTGGAGAAAGTCTCCTTCTCCGCGGCAAGCACCTGCTCGACGATCGGGGCGACATCGCCGGAGAACGCCTTCGCCTTTTCCTCGGCAACGGTCGCAGCGTCCATGTCCGGATTGTACGTTTCCGGAACGACGGAGATGTATGACTTCTTCTCGACCGGCCATGCCTTCTGGATGGCGGCGAGAATCAGCTTCTTCTGCAGTTCGGCTTCTTCCTCGGAGGCATCCTTGGCGGCCGGCTTCCGCGCGGCATCCTGCACATAGTAGAAACCGGTCAAACCTTCCTGTTCGCCGAACTGGACGGGAATGTTGTCCACGTTGGCACGGAAGAGCTTGCCATCGACCGCCAGCACGGGACGCCACCCGCGCGCGGCGAAGTTCGGATCCGAGTCGAGAACCTTCAGCGTCGTGCCGACATCCTTCATGACCGAAAGCGTCTTGCCCGCGATTTCGGCGACCTTCTCGCTGGCGAGCGGTTTCACGCCATCGCCGTCACGCTGCGCCCAGTAGGCCGGCCACGCCATACGGCGCGGTTCGATCACGCCCGTCTTCTCGTTCTTCACGAAGACCGGCTCCTGAATGTACGGCGCGTCCGTCAGCCACTTGGCGCGGCCATAGATGCCCATGCGGTTGGCGCGGCTCGTCGTGACCGTCGCGACCTCGCCGTCCTTCGTCACGCCACTGTGGCAGACGGTGCAGGAGAGCTTCTCGAAGTGAACCAGCGGGAAGCCGACGTGCTTCGGCGCAGGAGCCCCGTAACGTCCGGCCTTGCCGTTCTTCGTCACGTGACAGCCCGCGCAGGTGAGCGAGAGCGCAGCCTGGTCGATACCCTTGTGGGCGTACCCGCGGCTGATCTTGTGGTCTTCCCCGTTCTTGTGGCAATCCACACAGGCCATCCCCGCGCGGAGGTGTACGTCGCGGTCCGCATCCATGCGGGGCGTGTCCGCCTGCGCCGATCCGTGGCAGTTCAGGCAGTTCTCGTTCTTCGGATGCCCGACCGTCAGCACCAGGCGGTCCTTCGAGTCGAAACGCTTCGGATCGTAGGTAATGCGCGGAGGCACACGGAAGATGCTGTCGTCCTTGTTCGGGCCGTTCATCACGCCCCAGTACTCCGGCATACGCGAGGCCATGCCATCCACCTCGCCCCAGCCCATCGCGGCGCTCATCGCCCACGAGAAGTTCTGGCGGGCGATCTGCTTGACGTACTCGCTGTGGTCGTAGTAGCCGGTCTGGTCATGGCAGGCAAAGCAGTTGATCTCCAGTCCGCCGGAGACATTCCAGCGTCCTTCCGTCAACCCCTCCGCATCGGGGGAAGCAATCCCGCCGCCGGGCAGGTTGCGCCCGAAGGTCGCGGTGAACGTGAACGCGTCCATGCCGATGTCCGCCGGCTTGTAGGTGCCACGCCAGCCCCGGAGGCTGAGCGGCAGCTGGGTTCCCGTGGACTGGTCGATCAGGAACCAAGGCTCGCCCGGACGTCCCGGACAGACGTTGGTTTCCGCCGCGTTGAAATGCCAACCCTTGGCAATCTCGTCGTAATCGTGGCAGAGTACGCACGTGTTGCGTGTGCTGATCGGCAGGGCGTTCGGATCATCGGGGGCAACGGTATCGTCCTCGATATCCTTCACCGCCAGGCGGTGGACCGGCGGGACCTTCCCCCCGTCAAAGTGCGACGGCACCCTGGCGGAGGCGGCGAGCGCCGATCCGATCAAGAGTGTAAACAAAAGGTGTTTCATGAAGAGCCCCTTTCGTGGTTACGCCTGTTTCTTCTGTTGTTCGCCCAACGCCTTCTGCGGGTCGTGCTTGGCGTCCGCCGGAATCCGGAACTCCTCCGGCTTGAAGTAGATCGTCTTGCGCTCCGCCACGGAACGGTTCGCGGCCAACACCGCCACGGCGGACTCGTAAGCCAGCTCCGCGTCGCAGTTCAGCAGCTTCGGGTCCTTGCGGCGCACCGCGAGGAAGAAGTTCTCCAGATGCGGCATGTGCGCGGGCTTGTTCAGCTCGACCGGCAACGCCAGTCCGGCGGCGGCCTTCGTGACACGCGCGTCCACCGCCACATCGCTGGTGCGCTCCACCTGCAACGCGACCGGGGCCTTGCTCTGGTTGAGGATGCCCATCTTGGCGAACTTCGTCCAGTCCTTGCCCGGCTCCGGTGCGGCGGTGTTGCCGCGCGCCGAGATTTCGGAGAGCGTCAGGTAGCCGTCCTCGCCCATGAACTGCTCGTAGAAGCCGCCGCGGGAGGAGGTCGTCAACACCTGGTAGAAAGCGCGGTTGATCTTCCCTTCCTTGGTCTTGAACTCGTAGATCGCCATCACGTTATCGTTCATCTGGCGGTTGTAGTAGTCGTTCCCGCCGATCGCCGTCACGGAGACGGGCGCACAGTCCCAGACCCAGAAGAAGAGGTCGATCTGGTGCGAGCCGAGGTCCACCATCGGGCCGCCGCCGTACTTCGCGAACCAGCGCCAGTTGAGGAACTGCTCCATGTTCTCATACCCGTACTTCTGCAGGGTCTCGATGGGGATGTTCAGACGGGGCTTGACCGTGGTGAACGGCGCGACCGAACGGTTCCACTGCGCGTAGGCGTGGGTGATGCGCCCCAGCACGTTGTTCCCGCGCATCACCGTGTTGATCGCGTGCATGTAACGCGGGTTGGAACGGCGCTGGTGCCCGATCTGCAGCGGCAGCCCCGTCTCGCGGGCGGCGAGCACCATCTCACGGGCACGGGAGAGCTGGTTGGACATCTCCTTCTCGCAATAGACCGGCTTGCCCTTGCGCAGACAGTAACAGGCGTGCTCCGCGTGCATCCAGTCAGGCGTGGCGACCACCACCGCGTCGATGTTCTTGTCCTCCTTGTCCAGCATCTCCTTGTAGTCTTCATAGACATTGATCTGGTGGCCGAGCGTGCGCAGACGCCCTTTCGCCATCTGCCGACGATACGGCCAGATATCGCACAACGCGCGCACCCGGACGCCCGGACACTTCACGCAATCGTCCGTCAGAATCTCACCTTCCGCGCCATACCCGATGATGGCGATGTTCAGCTGGTCGTCATCAGGTCCGATCACCACGTCGTTGTCGGCGTGAAGGATGTTGAAGGTCGGCAACACGGTCGCCGCCGCCGTCGTAGCTCTCAAAAAATCTCTCCGATTCATAACTTGTGCTCCTTCCTCGTTGATTCTCGATAGCCGTATTAAACCACAAATCGAACCGTTTGTCATGTCCACTAAACGGTGGAAAATCGCCGGGCGCTTCGCGCCGTCTGAGACGCCGAAAAGCAAGCGGCTGAGAAGCGGTGGTATTCGGCGCAGCACCGCTCCTGCCGTTTCCCCGAAAAATCACCGCTCGCCGGCGCAAGCACGCGAAAGAACGGTGGTAAAGTTTTATCGCGCGCAGAGAATCCGGAGAACGCTGTGAACCTACATTCCCCTGTTGAAATTCGGTTTCAGCCACAAAGAACACAAAGGTCACAAAGAACACAGGCGGAGCCAAGAAGAACGGCTCCCCCGGGCCAAGACGCCTTTCCCCATTTGGGTGAATCCGTTTTCTGCCGTGACGTGTACGTTTGTGGGCGAAAAGTCCCTGTTTTCGACGCTTTCTCGGCGTACTCAGCGGATCTGGGTGAGAACCCCCACGCGGAATCCAGGTTCTTGTGATGGACATGGTAAATGCCGGGATGACGATAGGCTGGGCGCGTTGCCCTCAACGCGCCCTGCGGCGGCTTACGGATAAGCCGCCTACCGGTCCAACGCAAACAGGAACTCTGTCCGGTACAATAACACGCTTACGCTGGCGCGTAGCGCCTCGCTTCTCAGCCTCTCAGCTTCTCAGCTGGCGGCGTAGCCGCCCTACCGGATCATAAAGACCGTGCCGCTGCGCGAAATCACGCCATAGACGATGCCGTTCTGAACGATGGCGTTGGCGGCGTAGCCATTTGGCACGGTCTCGCCGTTCACCGTCACACGCCACTTCGCGCCCTCCAGCCCGGCGGAACGGACGACCGGAACACGGTATCCGATCATCCCTTCTTCCTCGCCGATGTACGGGATGTCAAGCGCAACCACACCGTCGGCGGGCAGTTCGAGCGCGTTGAGCGTGAGCGCGCCGGTCTGCCCCGGCGCGGCGGTGAAGCCGCCGCCCTGCTCGATCGTCACCCGCTGCACCGTTCCCGTGCCGCCGACATACGCGTCCGACTGCACGATGACGTTGGTGGAGTTGAAAGTCTGCGCATCGACCAGCAACGTACCGCCGTTCACGCGCGTCGCCTCGGAATAGTATTTGTTCGCCGCCGTGTTGCAGTTCAGGCGCAGCGTACCCGGCCCCGTCTTCAATAATCCCGTGCGGAAATAATAATTGGCGTACTTCGAGTTCGTGCCATTCCCGTTCCAGTGGCAGGGGAACTTCAGCACCACGCCGATCGTCACATCGGGGTTCGCGTCCTGCGTGATGTCCGCCACGTAGAACTCGGTCTTGCCGTGCTGGTCGATGGCCCCGCTCTTGTAGGTGCTGGGCATCTGGTACGAGTCCGACTGCCAGCCGAGCGAGAAGTAGCTGGTACCGCTGATATTCTGGAGGTCGTAGGGGCGCGTACCGTCGAAGCGGACGCGCTGCGCGAAAATGAAGGTGCCCCACGGCTGTGCCTGCGAGAGATCGCCGTTCGATCCCGTGTTCGCGCCGCCGTACTCGATCGTCGCGTCGTAGAGGTCGAGGAACGGCAGCGGGTTGGCGATAGCGCCGGCGGATTGCCGGAGCGTACCGTTGGTGACGGCGAGCGTGAAGTTGTTGACCGCGTTCGCCTGACCGAGCTGGTCTCCCGTAGTGAGCCAGAGCATGCCGCCGTTGACGCACACGGTGTAGTTCGGATTGCTGAGGTCGCCCAGCGGACCGTTGGTGGGACACTCGAAACACGGATTGCTGCTGCCCCTGCCTCCCACATCCAGACGCAGGATACCCTCCGCCACCTCGATACGGCCGGAGTGATCGCTCAAGTTGCTCTTGAGGCTGAGCAAGCCTGGCCCCGTTTTACGCATATTCAGCGCATGCCCTACCTGATTGGTTCCGCGGATCTCCCGCACACTGCCCACCTGCCGCCAGGCATACCAGGGCGGCGCATCCACCAGCTTCACATTGAAGGTCACATCCGCAATTTCGTCTGGCGTTCCCTTACCGGAAATCTCCGCGACATAGGCATCAGAGGATGTGCCGTCATTATTCCCGAAAGAAAAGCAGGCAATCCTGCCGTCCGCCGATCCGTTGCCGAATGTGTAGGTGTTGGTACCGCGGAATTCGACTCCGTCGTGGAAGCCGAAGGTCGGCCATGTAAGATTGTAATGCCAGTTCGTCGTTCCATCCCCATTGTCCCGGAACCAGTCTCCCTGCATCAAAGCCCCGCCGTAGGTAAGTTTGGCGTTCTCCAGAATCAAGTGCCCAAGCCCGTTGCAGCAGTTGTTATTCTGCGCCAGTGTTCCGCCGTTGATGTGGATGGTCAAGTTGTTGCGGTTGTGGTACTGTCCTGCCGTGTCGTTGCAAGTGAACTGCAACATTGCGCCGGGATGGACGGTGAAGGTGCGGGGGTAGCGCACGGCCCCAAGCGCGGTGGTGCGTTTCGCGCCAAGCGCGGTGGTTCCGACGGATATTTGGAGCGTACCTTCCACCACATCGACATCGCCTGTATAGGTGGAATTCACGGCACTCGCGTAGTCGTTACCGTCCAAGCGCAGCGTTCCAGCGCCGGTCTTCCGGAAACCGGAGGCAATACCGGGATCGCCTCCTGTGTTGCCGCTCGACCAGAGAATCGGCATCCGGATATAGACATCTACATCGTCGTTGCCTGTCATGTCCGGCACGTCGATGACACCCTGCTTCGCAAACTTGCTGATCGACATCCCGGATAAGGCGTTCCCGCCCGAACCGGTAAGGACGATCTGACGGTTGCCGGAGAAATAGAGGTTCGCCACGCTGAGCGCTCCCCAGAATGTACCGGAGTACGGATCGCCGACCTCTCCGACCTTGCCGTTTAGATAGTAACTGAGTCCGCCATGCGTCCGAATATCGGAGTTGTGTACGTAGATGTCGCCCGCGTTAAAGCAGAAGTTCGTGGTCAGTTCAAGAGTCGAGTTGCTGAGCCTGATCGCCGCCTTGATCGGTGTGCTACTGCGTCCGCCTCCGCCGAAAGGGTTCTGTCCCTGAATGCGGAGCGTGGCGTTGGAAACGATGACGGAACGCTCCGCACGCGGGTTACCGAGGGAACCGGAAGTGATGTCGCTGCTGTCCTTGTTGCTAGGCAGAACGATCTCGCCGCCATTGAACACGACGTCACCCGTGAAGGAGTGGTTCACACCTGTAATGGTGAGCTTACCGCCCTGATACTTTTGGAAGGCGCCGGTTCCGGCGATGGTTCCCGCGCCCGCGAGCGTATAGTCGGACGTGGCGTCAAATACCGTGGCAGCGGGCGTCACGGTAGTGCCGCTGGGGACGTTCACGGTGAAAACCGAGGCGTTGTCGTTGAACAGCGCGGTTTTCCCATCTGCCCACGCCTGCCCAGCGACACCGTCCAGAGTCCAGTTGCCATCGACGAGATTCCAGTTGCCGCTGTAGCTTCCCTTCCAGACCGCGCCCGTCTCCGGGTCTGGAAGAACCGATAGATCGACGGATGCAGGTGCCGCCGCAAGCTGTGCTTCGCCGTCCAGCAGCGAACAGGGAAGCGCGCCGCCGCCGATCAAAAAGTCATCCCCGCTGGCAGACCAGCGGAAGGAATCCGTCGCCGTGTCGTACACACCGGCACGGCCGTTAAGCGTACACGGCAGGCAGTTGCAGACGCACACGCCTTCGTTCGTCATGCTGAATCCGTAAAGGTCTGCTCCCTGAGGAATGTTCCGCACGTCCATCGCACCGTTCGTGAAATACTTGTGGGCGAGGATCGGCAGCGTTGCGGCGGAGGTGTTGGTGCAGACAGTGTTGTAGGTATTGGTCTCCGCCGTTCCATCCGAGAAGATGACCACGCGATGGTTTTCCGCCGCGCTCAAGTAGATCCGCGAACGGACGGTCGGGATGCGGGATGTTGCCTTCCAGTTTCCCTCCCCGCTCTGGCACGCCGTCGCGATATTCCCGCCGCTGTTGACGTAAGCGTCAAAGGAGAAAACAGCCGTCTTGTCGCTCGAGCTGACACCGAAGAAACGCTGCTGCCTGGGATACCGGGAATCCAGCTTGGCGTCGATGACCGCAACGGTATTGGAATCCGGATAGATTCCCGTGTCGATATACTGTGTGCCGGTCTGGCGCAACGACTCGATCAGCGTGTCGTACGGCGCGGCGGAGGTGGTGAGGAAAACGCGGCAAACCGTGTAGCCCGCGCCGGTCAGGAGCGGCGAGACGGGAATCGTCGCGGACGTCGCGTCCGCCGCCACGTTACAGCCGCGCTGTAATGCGGCCCAGTCGGCCAGCTGGCCCCCCTTGTCCTCCGTGTCATACGCGATGTAGAGCGCGTGCGCGTCACCCGCCGTACCCGTTTCAAGCGTGACATTCAGCGATGACGCACCCTGTGACAAAACATGGCGGACGCCCGTAATCGAACGAGCGAATACGTCCCCTGTAACGAACAACGCAAGAGGGAGTACCCCCCCCCCGCATCATTTCGAAAATTGAACAAACCATCTGCTTACCAATCGTCCTGCTCACCGCCATATCCAACCTCCAAAACTACCGGGTATCCGCCTGTCACGTGCGGACACCACTGTCAATTTACGAAGTAAAAATAGCATTTCCCCCGTCCAAAGTCAAGCGGATTTTCAATCCTAGATTCCGCGCGGGCGCATCTGTATAATTCAACAAATGTCTGCCGTGTTTAAACACGATCGACTATTCCGCACGCCCCGCCCGACCGAGGGCTGATACCCAAGCCCTTGAACGGGCCATCCGACCTACGTTGCCCGCGCTGCAAACAGACGAAGGACGAATCTCCCACGTGTAGGTAGTCAATCGAATCTCACGCAGAGGCGCAGAGAGGCGGAGAGCGTGGCAGCATGGCATCATCTGAATATTGACTATTGACTTTGGCGAAGTAATGTGGTATTTTGATGTAAACGTTTGTTTACAAAGAGGAAGGGCAAATGAGAGATGCGAAAGGCAAGACTGCCACCCGTGCGGCGAGACTCGATGCTACGAAGGAACTCTTCGCGGCGAAGGGAAGCGACATCTGCACGGAAGCGGGGGCGAACATCGCCCTCGTGAGCCGGTATTTCGGTTCTAAGAGCGGGCTGTATGCCGAAGTGTGCCGCTCGCTTTACGATGGTCTCGCCGCTCCGCTGTCGCATCTTGACGTCGGAATCTCGATTGCCGAAGATTGGCGCCGCAATGTGTGGAAATGGATCGGACTCGCCTTGCGTCTCGCGTCCGCGACGCATTCGCCGGCAAAGGCGATAGCCGGCATTTTCCGGCAGGAGGTGTTCAATCCCTCTCCGATGCGCAAGTATTTTCGCGACACGTTCATGACGCCAATCTTCAATTGCCTGAAGCGCCTGATTGAGATGGGAGGCAGCCGTTCGGATGCGGAGACCTTGGCGCTGATGACCAGAATCCGGTCGCAGATTGCGTTCTATGCTATGCCGAACGAAACTTGGCGCAAACCTTTCCGTCCCGCTGGCATGACTACGGTCTCCTGGATTTCGCACATTGTGGAGGATCTCTTCTGCACCGTTCAGGAGACGCCCCGTAACCTTTTCGAGCCCGTCGCGTGACGGGCCGCCGACATACCAACAACAAACTCAAAGGAACCAGACATGGATACCACGAAAACGATCAACACACTCCAATTGTTCGTCACCGGCCTCACCGAGGGCGCCATCGTACACCGCCTCCAGGGCCAGACGCTCAAAGCGGCAGGCTTCGTCAAGCTCGGCGACAAATTCCTCTCCCACTACACCGAGGAGATGGGCTGGGTCGAGAAGATGCAGGAGCGTATCCTCGATCTCGGCGGCAAGCCCGTGTTCGAAGGATGCAAGTGCCGCGAGATCGTCGAGGACCCCGTCGAATACATCAAGGCTGACCTCGCGATTCAGGAGAAGGGTGTCCCGATGCTCCGCGATTGCGCACTCACCCTCACGGACGACCCGCTCACCTACGACATCCTCAAGGCGTATCTGGCCGACGAAGAGGAAGACCTCTACTGGCTTCGCGGCCAACTTGAACTCTGTGCCAAGATCGGCCACCAGAACTATCTCGCCACTCTCATATAGAAACCGGAGAAGGACAACCATGAGCAGCGAAATACTCCCTGCGGAACAAGAGCAGGTCGAGAAGAGCCTGATCGAGGCGTTCCACCTCATGTACGATGGACTCCCCGAACCCGTACAGCTTTGCCACAAGACGTACCGCGTTGTCGCGGTCAATCCGGCGTGCGAGCGCTACGGACGCAAGCCTGGCGTCGTCTGCGCGCAGGGGTGCCCCGGGCTGAAGGCCGGCCTCTGCCGCCAGGCGCAGATGCGCAAGAGCGGCGTCACGACATGGCGCCATACGGAAAAGACGGAGAACACGCCTTGCGCGACGACTTTCTGGATTCCGGTCGCCGGGAATCCGGACTACTACGTCCATTTCGGCATTGGCGTGACCATCGACTACGCCACCCGTCCGACCGAAGAGCAGATGCCCACACACGGCATCGCCGGAACAAAGGAGACTAACACGGAACCGAATACCGTCTATCAATTCACCGTCAAAGGACGCAAGGGTGAGGATGTGTCGCTCGCGGACTACAAAGGCAAGGTTCTACTTATTGTGAACACTGCCACCCGCTGCGGCTTCACGCCGCAGTACGAAGGCCTCGAATGGATGTACGACCAGCACAAGGACATGGGTTTTGAGATTCTGGACTTCCCCTGCAATCAGTTCGGCCAGCAGGCGCCCGGCACCGACGATGAGATACACACGTTCTGCGTCGTGCACTACAAGACGGCATTTCCACGGTTTGCAAAGGTTGACGTAAATGGAGACAATGCC
>JAFSTA010000136.1 GCA_017450695.1 Kiritimatiellia bacterium
CACGGTTGCGGCAGAAAACTGATTCACCCAAATGGTGAAAGTCCGGCTTCTTCCGGAATGCCGATATTCTTCCTATCCAGCCTTCATTTCTTTGTGATCTCTGTGATCTTTGTGGCTCAACAAAAATCTCAACAGAGGATTATAGGATAATTCCTCTGTCGGACACTTTGAAAAAAACCACGGAACACACGGAATACACGGAATCTGTCGGCGGAGGCGCTTCGCGCGACCACGAAAAGACACGAAAGAAAGGCGTCATGGCCGCCAGTTCCGGGAGGAACGCGCTCCGTCGCGTCCGCTGCGTAGCGACGGCGCCCTCGCCGTCGGTTTTCGGGGAAGCGACACTCTTGTCGCTTCTCATGGTAAGACGGTTAGAGTGTACCGAAGATCCGGTCGCCTGCGTCCCCTAATCCGGGCACAATGTAATGCCGGGAGTTGAGACATTCGTCCTTTGCCGCCGTAAAGACGGACACGTCCGGATGGCGTTGCTCAAACCGCGAGATTCCTTCCGGCGCAGCGACAAGGCTCAGAAAGACAATCCGGCGGTACCCCAGTTTTTTGAGTTGCGAAACAGCATCGATTGCGCTTCCACCGGTCGCGAACATCGGATCGATCAGGACGGCCAACTCTTCCCCATGCGCAGGCGGCACCTTCGCGTAGTACGGGATCGGTTCGGCGGTTTCCTCGTTCCGCTGCATACCGAGTACGCCAACCTTGGCGTATGGGAGGATAGAGAGCATACCGTCCAACATCCCCATGCCGGCACGGAGGATGGGGACGATTACGATCTCGTCCGCAACCTTTTTTCCGACGGTTGTCGTCAACGGAGTTTCCACCGTTATCTCGGTGGTCCGGAGCAGGTCGCGCAACGCCTCGTAAGCGAGAAAAACGGTCAGTTCGGAGACCAGTTCGCGAAAGAGTTTCGGCTTTGTCGCCACATCGCGCAAATACGCCAACCGATGATCCACAAGCGGGTGACGAAGAACTGTAATCATATCGTCTGAGCCTCCTCAAAATGGACCGATCCTACTTCGCGGCTCGGCCGAACGCGCGGTCGGCGAAGTCGAGCGTCCACATCCAATCGTAGCCGGAGATGCCGTGCTGACCTCCGCGCCGCACGTAGCCGAGGTACGTGCCGATGCACCCCGTGTCGTAGTTCGCGGGGAAGCCCCCCTCTGGAAGTCCGGGCAGGCCCAGAAATTCCCACACGGGAGAGGCGGCACGGCAGGAGAGGAACTCGCCCTTCGTGTCGAACCAACCGCTGTTGAACCCCTGCACGAGGAGGTGGCGCGGCGCGATGGATGCCACGAGGAGATGCTGGTCGAACTTCATCGCCTGCTCGTTATCGATGTACTTGTTGTATGCCTTGCAGTACCAATGGTGGAACATGGACATTTCCGTGGAGACGTTCTCGCCGTAGTCGCGCTTTGCGAGCGGCACACCGCCTCCACCCGTCTGGTTGGGTACGCAGACGGCAAAGCGCTCGTCGCGCGCGGCCGCGAGGAGCGCGGTCTTCGCGAGACGCGAACAACCGGTCGCCACCGACTTCGCCGCGTCGATTTCGGGAATCCGCTCGGCGAGGTCGAGTCCGCGCGAGAGCGCCCACGCCCACGCGCCGAGCGCCGTCGTGTTGTCGTCGCGGCTCTCGTCACGCGGCGGCCACAAGGTGAAAACGCCCGTGTAGGCCGTCTCACGCGGCGTACCCGCCTTCACGTCGCGCTCCTCCACATCGGGCGAGACCTGCCCGTAGCACGCGCTCATCACGGCGTACCCGCGCGCGAGAATCGTCTCGAGCGGGAACACGCTCGTCCCGCCCGTCCGACGCTGCCGCCCGCGCGTCTTTTCGAAATCGGGTTTGTGATCCTCGCAGTTCAGCGATTTGTTGTTGCGTACCCAGATGTTCGTGGGGAAGACCACCTCGGGGTCGGTGACAAGCTCCTGGTTACCCCGGTAGTTGAGGAAGAGGATCACCGGCACCTTCTGCTTGTTCTCGCAAGTCGGCACCTTCCCCTTCTTCGTGGGCGAGAGGTCTTGGATGCGGTTCGGCAGGAAGACAAGCCAGTCGATCATAGGACCGGACTTGTCAGCCTTAAACCACATCTTGTACTGGCGACGGATGCCGAGTCCGTCGAGTGTTGATCCCTCCTCAATCAGTTCGGTCGCCACGGTCTCCGGCGGGGGTGGCGGTTGCCCGTACATCTCGCGCGCGAAGATTTCCAAAATCTCGCGACGGCGTGCCGGCCACTCTTCCGCCTTCTGCACCTTGCGCCCATCGACAAACGTGAGCGGATCCTCCAGCGTGTATGGCTTCACGAGAGACTCATCATAATTCGGTTTCCGCGCAAACGCAGCGTCGGGAGCCAACAAACTGACCCCAACCGCAATCCATGCAACTCCCTGCAACAACTTCATATCCCTTCCTCCTTTACTCTGGCACGCCCCGCAACGGAGCGGCGTTCTGGACACTCGTTCCTTGCCCGAACGCAATTCAGTATAACACGCCACGCACAGATTTTCCAGCATATCTTATGAATCACCGGATTGCCGCTTGGGACGGGTGGCAGGCTGCTCTGTTCGGTTGTGCGGCAGACATGCCGCACCTCTGCGCAAAGCTACCGGAAGAAACGGAGGATCGCGACGACAAGGAGGACGTTCAAGACCATCATGCACCAGAGGACGATTCGGAAACTTTTCTTGTAGGACTTGTGCCGCAACAGCCGTTGCGCGAGGATCGCGCCGGGCCAGCCACAGCACAGCTCCAGCAGATGGAGCGTCTTTTCAGGCGTTCGCCACTTGCCGCGTTTCGCCTTGTATTTGTCCCAGCCGTACGCGCAGAAAGTCACCACGCTCATCGCCAGATACACGATTGCCAGAACCATCCCTCTTCAGCCCCGTGGAATTCGCTTTGTTCTGTGCGCGGGGCGGCAGCCCCGCGCCTCGGCGCCCCTCTCTAGGCCTCCCCGTGACGACGCTGCTGGCGAGTCATGACGACCTCCGGCTCGACCACGTCTCCCCCGCCCTGCTTCTTCTTGTTCTGCCGCTGCATGTGTACCATCTGGACAATCGAAAGCACCTGGCTGACCGTCCAGTAGAGCGAGAGGGCGGACGGGAAGGAGTAGAACATCCACAGCATCATGACAGGCATCATGATCATCATCATGCGCTGCTGTTTCGGATCCCCGGCGGAGGGGGTGAAGTAACTCTGCAACCCCATCGTCACCGCCATCAGGATCGGCAGGATGTTCAACGGGATCGGGAGGACGCCCGCCAGGAGATTCTCGGGTTCGCTCAAGTCGCGAATCCACAGGAACGGCGCGTACCGAAGTTCCACCGAGTTGCGCAGCACATAGAAGAGCGCGATGAAAACGGGAATCTGGATCAGCATCGGGAGGCAGCTGGACAACGGATTGACCTTCTTCTCCCGGTAGATCGCGAAGGTCTCCTGCTGGAGACGCTGCGGATTGTCCTTGTACTTCTTCTGCAGCTCCTTGATCAACGGCTGAATCTCCGTCATCTTCCGCATCCCCTCCGTGCTCTTGCGCGTCAGCGGCCAGAAGAGCAGACGGACGAGGAAGGTGAGGAGGATGATCGCGATCCCGTAATTCGGGATGACCGCGTAAAAGCCGTTGAGCGTCGGAACCATGAGCTTGCAAAGCCACGACCACATACCGAAGTCCATCACGTCGTCGAGCTGATGCCCGAACCGCTGCAGCAGCGAGAGCTTCTTCGGTCCGATGAAGAGGCGGTAGGTGCGTTCGACCGTCTGTCCCTTGTCCAGCACCTGTCCCGGAAAGGAGACGGCGGCCGAAACGCGCTTCACCTGGGTGTTCTCGCGCTTTACCTGGATCTGGAACCCCGAATTGTGGACGCCCTCCATCATTTCCAGCGCGGTCAGGAAGAAACGGCTCTTGACGGCAACCCATTCTTGCTCGCCCTGGATCGGCGCGGGCTGTCCCTGCGGCGGAACGGAGCTGCCGCCGCAGCCGAAGCCGCTGGCACTCCCTGCGACGAGGTACTGCCCGGTCGCCTTCTCATTTCCCCAGAACTTGATCTTCTTCTCCCCGGCGGGAAGCGAATCCACCGAGATCAAATCGTTGTTGGACTTGCCGCGCGAAAGCTCGCCGACGCCGACCAGCGCATCGCCGAGGTTGGCGACCGTCTCGCCCGCGTTCCGGAAGGTCTCCTTCACACCCAACTGGTAATCGGACAGCAGTTCCAGGCGGCGCGTCACCTCCAGGCCGGCGGCGGTTTTCGTCGAGAACACAACCGCGTTCGTCCCGTCCCGCTTCACCTCGTAGGCCGCGTTCGGAGCCAACCCGGTAATGCCCGAAAGGGAGAGAATCGGGCTTTCGGAGTCACCCAGCACCACCAGCGGATTTTCCTCCGAGAGCTTCCCGGGAGACTGGGTGTATCCCTGCAGCTGCACGGACTGTATGACACCGCCCCATGTGGAAAGAGTGAGCGACATCACCTCGTTGGTCAGCTCCAGCTTCTGTTCCGGGACATCGGGAGTCGCGGGAAACGCTGGCGTCGCCGGAGCCGTGGCGGCAGGTTCCGCCGGGGTAGCGGCCGGTTGGTTGGTGGCCGCCGACGGGGATTCGAGTTTCGTGTCGGCGGGCAGCGCCGGCGCGACGGCGGCAGCCGCCTGGCGAGCCTTGGCGGCGGCGGCACGCTGCGCGCTCGCCTGTTTCGAAGAGTAGAACATCCAGCCGACGAGGGCGAGACCGAGCAAGAAAGCGATCAGTTTTTCCTGTTTGTTCATTTCTTTTCTTCCTTTGGGGGAACGGGATCATACCCGTACGGGCCGCCGGGACGGCACCGCATCAATCGTTTGAAAGTCAACCAGCACCCCTTCACGGCACCGTGGGTACGGAGCGCTTCGATACAATACTGAGAGCACGACGGCGTGAAGCGGCAACAGTTGCCGAGGTGCGGCGAGAGGACGATTTGGTAGGCGCGGACGAACGAGACCAGCACCCAGACCGCGGCACGCGACAGGCTACGGAGCAAGAACATCGACAATCCCTGCCTTTCCCGCCAGAAACGCCAGATCGCGCGAAACGACCTCCCGCTTCCGGTTCGCCATTCCCGACCTGGCCACGAGGATCACCTCCACATCCGGCTTTAAATTCTTCCGAAACAGCCGGAACGCCTCGCGCATCAGGCGCTTGGCGCGGTTCCGATCCACGGCGAGCGAGAACGTCCGCTTCGATACGACGATGCCGGCCTTTCGGCCGGCACCCGAACCCTGCCGAACCCACATCACCATCGTCTTTCCCCGATACGTCTTGTGCGTATCGAAAACGATCCGGTAACGGGATGACGGCAGGCGGAATTTGCTTCCGGAATCAGCCTGCCGGGAATTCACGGAACAAGAAACGGTTGGGGAAGGCTGATCCGCATTTCCTTGATCCGTATTTTTCATTCCGTGAACTACACCGACAGCTGTTGTGGTTTACAGGTTCACCAGGTGGTGGCGTCCCTTCCGCCGACGGGCGTTCAGAATCTTACGTCCGCCCTTGGTTGCCATGCGCGCGCGGAAACCAATCTTACGCGCCCGCTTGAGCTTTTTCGGTTGCCATGTCATTTTCATGAGTCGAAAACTCCTTTGTGAAATTGCGTGTCAATCCTACTGGGTCGCGGGGACGGCGCACGCCGCCCCCCGCTTTCCCGGTTAGTTCTCCGAATTCGAGCCGGGACGCCACACGTCGCTCTGCGCGAACGCGTCGTCGAACGCGGCAGAGAGGTCGCCCAGGTTCTCGCCCGTCTTGACCTTCTGATCCACGATCGCCGTGGTGTCGTTCTCCAGGTCGCTGATCTCCTCGTCCGTCATGTTGACGGCCTTGATGCTCAGCCCGATCCGGCGCTCTTCGCGGTCGATCTTCACGATGCGGGCCTCGACCTCCTGGCCGACCTTCAGCGCATCCTTGACCTTCTCGATGTGCTGGTCGCTGATCTGCGAGATGTGGACCAGTCCGTCCACTCCGTCTTCCAGCGCGATGAACGCGCCGAAGGAGGCGATCTTCGAGACCTTGCCCTTCACGAGCTGGCCGATCTTGTAACGGCTGGCGATCGAGCTCCACGGATCGTCCTGCGTCTGCTTGAGACCGAGGGAGATCCGCTGGTCGTCGGAATTGACTTCCAGAACAACCGCATCCACCTGCTGCCCCTTCTGGAGGACTTCGGACGGATGGTTGATCTTGCGGGTCCAGGACATATCCGAAACATGGATCATGCCGTCGATGCCGTCTTCCAGCTCGATGAACGCGCCGTAGGCGGTGAAGTTGCGGACCTTGCCGGAAACACGGCTTCCGACCGGGTAACGATCCTGCACGGTATCCCACGGGTTGGCTTCCGTCTGGCGGATACCCAACGCGATCTTCTGGTTCTCGGAATCGATGCTGAGAACGACCACATCCACCTCGTCACCGACATTGAGCATGTCGGAGGCGCGGGCAACGCGCTTCGTCCAGGAGAACTCGGAGACGTGAACCAGCCCCTCGATCCCCTGCTCGATCTCGACGAACGCGCCGTAGGGCACGAGGTTGACGACCTTGCCGTGCAGACGGCTGCCGATCGGGTACTTGTCCTCGATGTTGTTCCACGGATTCTCGGTAGCCTGCTTGAGGCCGAGGGAGACGCGCTCGCGCTCCATGTCGATGTCGAGAATGACCACGTCCAGCTCCTGCCCGACCTTGAGCACTTCCGTCGGGTGCTTGACACGGCCCCAGCTCATATCGGTGATATGCAGCAGGCCATCGATTCCGTCCAGATCCACGAAGGCGCCGAAATCGGTGATGTTCTTGACCTTGCCCTTGACATGCTGGCCCTTTGCCAGCGTAGAAAGAAGCTCGCGTTTCTTGTCCGCCTGGCGCTCCTCGATCAACTCGCGGCGCGAAACGATGATGTTGCGGCGCTCGTTGCTGATCTTGATCACCTTGAACTCGGCGGTCTGTTCCAGGTACTCGTCGGTGTCGCGCACCGGCGTGACATCCACCTGAGACCCCGGCAGGAACGCCTCGACGCCGTCGATGTCCACGAGCAGTCCGCCACGGACCTTGCTCTTGATCGTTCCGCTGACCACGCACCCTTCCGAGTACTTCTCCAAAACCGCATCCCAGCGGATCTTCTCGTCCGCGCGCGACTTGCTGATGTTGACCGATCCGTCCCGCTCGTTCTCCAGCTCAACGAGCATCACATCGACCGTGTCACCGATCTTGATCTGTTCCGCGTCCTTGAACTCGTTGGCGTTGATGACACCCTCGGACTTGTAGCCGATGTCGATGAACACGTCATTCCCCTTGATCGCACTGATCGTTCCCTTGATGATGGAACCGGGGGTGAACTGATTTTTCTCAGAAGAGAGAGCCGCCTCCATCATGTCGTACAGAGGGCCTTTTTTCTCTTTCTGGACCGTAGGTTTACGAATTGCCATTCGTGAATTTCCCGTATGCGGACATACCAAACAGACCGCACACGTTGTTAGGTTGTGATGCCTGCCATTCCAGGCCCCGTTTCACGAACCACCCAGCCCGTCGAGACCTATCACGCAGACGAAAAGGGGATATTGTAGCAACTCCCACGCCCGCTTGCAAGCCGATTTTTTCACTGGGCGCATCTTCGTGTGAGGTTCTAGGGGGCTAGAGAGTCTAGAACTTCTAGTCTTTCTAGACGGTGTTCACCACCGAACTCCAAACGATTGGGCAGCGGCGATTGCGGCCCTCTCATTTTCCTCGACCTGAAGGACGAGAAAGGATAGAATGGCAGGCATTCCGAATTTCATCGGAGGCCGCCCGTGTAGGGGCGCCCGCCGCAGGACAAGAAGCGAAAGGTCTTTTATGAAACAAGACAAAAATGAACCCGGTCATCTTCGGATGATCTCCCTGCTTGCAACAACCGTCTGCTTCGTTGCGCTCGGTACGCTTGCCGCCCCCGATCCGGAGACCGTCTTCCTCAATCCGCCGCAGTCCGCGAAAACGGGCGTGTGGTGGCACTGGATGGGTTGCCACGTCACAAAAGAGGGTATCCTGAAAGACCTCGACTGGTTTCAGGAAACGGGGATCGGCGCGGCGACGATCTTCGGCATGGCCGACATCTGTACCCCGTGGGCGACGCAAATCAAGAACAGTCCGACGGAGGGACTGGTCGCCTTCACGCCCGACTGGTGGCAGCTTGTCCGCTTTGCGTGCGAAGAGGCGGAGAAGCGCGGCATCGAGCTCGGAATCCACAACTGTCCCGGATACACCTCGACGGGCGGCCCGTGGATTCCCCCGCGACTCGCGATGCGTGAACTCGTCTTCAACATCACGAACGCCGAAACGCAGATCTCGCTCTCGGCACACGCCGCCTTTCCCGTGCAGAACGGAGAAACGGGCGCGTTTGGCAAGCCCGACATCCCCTGCCGCCGCACGGACCTTCAGGAAATCGCCGTCGTGGAAGGCGTCCGCGTCCAGCATATCCCGATGGGCTCCTTTACCCAGCCGAACCAGTGGGAGGCGTTCGGACTCGAATGCGACAAGATGAATCCGGAAGCGGTGGCGTTCCATCTCGACCATGTTCTCGGCGAAATGAAAAAGCACCTGGGCGACCAGATCGGGCGCGGATTGAAGTTCGTCCTGCTCGACAGTTACGAGGCGGGCAAGCCGACCTGGACGCCCCACATGCGCGAGGAATTCACGAAGAGGCGCGGGTACGATCCCCTGCCCTTCCTGCCCATCCTCGGCGGTTTCCATGTCGCCGCCGCCCCCGACGCCCAGGCGGAGAAGAAGTTCCGGGCTGATTACGACCGCACCATCAAAGACCTCTACCGCGACGTGCTCTTCCAGACCATGCACGAGAAACTGCGGGCCGCCGGACTGGAGTTCGCCTGCGAGCCGTACACGGGACCGTTCGACTCGCGCGAATGCGCCGCCTACGTCGATCGGCTGATGACCGAATTCTGGTTCAATCCCTCAACCGACCGGAAAATCCCCGGCCGACTCGGCTGGAACCAGTGGACAGGCCCCGGCGGAAAGCGCCACAACATTGTGGAGGCCGAAGCGTTCACGGGACAACCCGCCAACTGCCAGTGGACGGAGACGCCGTACCTCCTCAAGGCGGCGGCGGACACGCAGTTCGATCGGGGCGTCAACCGGATGACCCTCCACACTTGCCCGCTCCAGCCGTGGAGCGACGAGTTCAAGCCCGGCAAGGTGATGGGACGCTGGGGCACGCACTTCGGGCGCAACCAGACGTGGGCGAGGAGCGGACGCGGATGGTACCAGTACCTGAACCGCTGCCAGGCGCTTCTCCAGTGGGGCGAACCGAGTGACGCGAGGATCGGAGGGCACGACATCACGCCGAAGGGAACTCTGATCACGGCGCGGGCGAGGACGGCAGACGGCAACTCTGTCTTTTTCGTCGTGAACCATTCGGATCATCACGCAAGCATGAATATGTCCCTGCCGGATGTCGGCAAGTCGCCCGAATGGTTCGATCCCGTGACGGGACGGATCACGCCGCTCGCGCTGGTCAACGGCCGCGCCCCGATCCAGCTCGCCCCGTGCGGAAGCGGATTTCTCGTTCTGCGTAAACCCGCCGGTTCGCTGTCCGCGCCGCGCGAAAGCGACTACGTGCAGAAACTGCGCAAACCCTTCGACGGCGAGGTGCCGGGCACGGAAGAGTTTCGCATCGCTACGCCGTGGCGCGTGACGTTCGGCGGCGAGACTGTGGAAATGTCCGAGCTGATGGACTGGACGAAAAGCTCGAATGCGAACGTGAAGTATTTCAGCGGCACCGCGACGTACCGCACGACGTTTTCGTTCTCCGGGAAGAGAAGCCTCGGAATCCTCTCGCTCGGTGACTGCAACCGGCAAATCGCCAAGGTGACGGTAAACGGGAAAGAACTGTGTACCCTCTGGTGTGAGCCGTACGAAATCCTTCTGCCGGACGGAGCGTTGCGCGAAGGCGAAAACACGCTGGAAATCGAGTTCACCAACGTGTGGGCGAACCGGCTCATCGGCGACGAACAAGAACCCGCCGACTGCGCATTCACGAAAGCGCCGTACCCCGGCGGCTGGTACCTCGAACGTTTCCCCGACTGGTTCCGGAAGGGTCTCGCGGCACGACCGTCCCAAGGACGCAAATGCTTCACCGACTGGAATTACTTCACGAAAAATTCCCCGCTCACCCCCTCCGGACTGCTCGGCCCCATCCGCCTTTTCTCAATCCCGTAACACGAAAGTCCGCTGCCGCCCACGTCCCTACGGGAATGCAGCGTGTTGTGTTGCCCGCCCTGCCGGGCAACATCGTTCCCCCTCCCTTTCTTCTTGCTTGGTTCGTTGGAATATGCTATTTTGGACTTGGTTTTTGGTTTGACTCCGGGGGCATGCATGGCGTTGTTCCCAGCCAATCGGAAGGCGAAAGGAATCAGTCAGGATGAAAATGAGGCTTATGTTGTTGCTGGCCCTTGTCGCGTGGAACAGGGGGGGGTATTCGGCCGATATTTGGTATCAGGTCGCTACGGCGCCGGATCGTCTGTGGACGACCACGAACGGCTGGGTTTCCTCAACTGGCGACTTGGGACACCTGCCGTCGTTTTGGGAACGCATTTCCATGAACAGCGCATTGACGGGACCGGATAATCCGCTCGTGATTCCAGCGGATTACGAGGCGATCTGCCAGTATGTCCATCTGGCGACAATCACCGGTAACGCGAACAACTACGTCACCGACGGGCGAATCCCGTCGCTGACGCTCCTGGGGACGCTGCGGGCGATCAGCAATTCATGGGATATGACCTCGATCAGCGTGGGACATGTGAACGGTGGATACGGGCTGATGCGGATCGAGAGCGGGGCGTTGATCACGAATGCTTGTCTGACGGTCGGGAACGAGGGAATCGGCGTCGTGACGAACAACGGCGGCTCGATCTACTTGTCCATCGCCAGCCCGGATCGCAACCTGACCGTCGGTGCGCAAAGTTCAGGTTTCGGCACCTATGTGCAGAACGACGGACTCCTCTACGGGAAGAAGCACATCGGCCATTATGCGACCGGTACGGTTGAGGTCGTGGGCGGAAGCCTGACGGGAGGAGCCTCCTTTGTCGGTGTCGGATCGGAAGGAAAGCTGCTGATACGCGGTGGCACGGTGAACGGAAACGTGACCTGCGGGTACGGTGCCAATGGACACGGCGTAGTGGAGATAACCAACGGTACACTATCCAGCACGACCACATCAATCGGGAGACTGGGTAGAGGCGAGTTCCTCTTCCGTGGCGGCACGGCATCGGTTTATGACATGATACTGGGAGAGCTGGACGGCGGTTACGGAACCCTGGATGTGGCGGCGAGCAACTGGCTCACATTTAGCGCCAACGGAACCCTCTATTGCGGATACAACGGTCGCGGATCCGCGACACTCCATTCCGCCATGAGTCAGTACTACCTGAAAATCGGCGGAAACACGAACCATGTGAGCGAGATGGTCATCCCTGCCGGAGGGACGAACAAGGTAACGAAGTCCGTAAATCTCGGCGGGTATCCGATACCAATTAAGGGCGGCACAAAAGAAATGCCCGGTTACGGAATCCTGACGCTACAGGGAGGTACGCTCTGGCACTCCGCGAATGACGACACTGTGAATTTCAATATCGGACGGTACACCAACGGGTGGGGCTGTCTGCGCGGGTACGGGAAAATCGCGCCCCCGACGCCTGGCGCGACGAAAATCCGTATTGGAGCCGGCAACGCCATTATCCGGGCTGACGGCTACGGTGAAGAGCGCGATCTCGACCTGCACGAGGTGGTGAACATCACCAACTATTTCGGCGAGATCGATGTCGCGACCTCGACCAACGGCTGGTACGCGGAGAACAAGGGGGGCGTCCTCTACCCGCGCACCTGGTTCGGCACGGCAGAGGCGGAACGTTGCTTCGGCGACGCCCCGTATGCCACGATACCGCGCTTCGTGAACAGCGTCCGCTTCTCGATCAACGGTGTCTCCGGAAGCAGCAGTTTCTTCCGTGGCGGACTGTACGCGCCGGACCGCGGCGACATCCCCGCCGGGTTGCCGCAAGACATCGATGTGATCGGCATCTGGGGGTTCGGCCTCTACAACAACGTGAACACCAACGACAAGGTTTCGTTCTCGAAGATTTCGCTCACCTTCCGCTATGACCACACGAAGGTGCCGGGAGGCAAGTCGCTCTCCCTCTACCGCCACAACGGGACGGAATGGGTACAGGTCGGACAGGCGATGCCGAACGACGACCACCTGATCTCCACGAAGACCGGGCTTGCCCCGCTTTCCGGCACGTTGAACGTCGGTTTCTTCGCGGTCGGCATCCGGAACATCGGCACGTTCATTTCCATCCGCTAAAAGAAACAACCGCGATCTACAAGATGAAAATGATACGCAGTGAGGCAAAAACCGTCGGCGGCTTCTTTCGCCATTTTCCCCTCACCGCCGGCGGCTTCTTTCGCCATCTCCCCCTCACCGTCGGCGGCTTCTTTCGTCATTTCCCCCTCACCGCCGGCGGCTTCTTTCGCCATCTCCCCCTCACCGTCGGCGGCTTCTTTCGTCATCTCCCCCTCACCGTCGGCGGCTTGTTCTGTGCGTCGAGCGGAAGTTCGACGTCGGCGTTTCTTGCGCTTGCTCTCGCCGTGCTCGGCGTGCCCGCCGACGGGATGAGCTTCACGCTTGACAAAAACGTACCGGCTGGGAACATCGCGCTGGACCGAATCGAGGGCGACACGGTGTATGTCCATCAGGAGCTGCGCGACACCTCCGGCGACTGGTTCTACTGGGCGTTCCGCGTGACGGGGGCGCAGGGACGGACGCTCGACTTCCGATTCACGAAGTCCGTCGCCGTCGGGACACGCGGCCCGTGCGTCTCGCTCGACCTGGGCCAAACCTGGAACTACGCGGCGGAAAACGGCGCGACGCGCACCTCCTTCCGCTATACCTTCCCGACAAACGCGACGGAGGTTTGGTTCTACGAGACCATCCCCTACCTCCAGACGGATTGGGAGGCCTTTCTCGCCCGCCACGCGGCAGACCGCGGTACGGTCTTCGAGACGGGCGTCCTCTGCCAGTCGCGCAAGGGACGGAACGTGGAGAAGGCGGTCTTCGGCAACCTCTCCGGCAACCCGAAACACCGCATTTTCCTCTCCGCACGCCGCCACTGCAGCGAGACGATGGCGAGCTTCGTGATGGAAGGCATACTGGAAAGCGTCTTCGCGCAGGACGAGACCGGCGCGTGGTACCGCGCGAACGTCGAAATCATGGCGGTTCCTTTCATGGACAAGGACGGCTGCGAGGAGGGAGACCAGGGGAAGAACCGCCAGCCGCACGACCACAACCGCGACTACACCGACTTCCTCTACCCCGAAACGCGGGGCATCCGCGACTGGATCGCCGAACGCGCGGACAACAAGCTCGACATCTTCTTCGATTTCCACTGTCCCTGGCTCTACGGCAACTACAATGAATTCGTCTATCAGGTACACGGCAAGCAGGCGGAAAACACCGCCAAGATGATCGCCTTCGGCAAAATCGTCGAGGCGCTCCAGACCGGCTCGATGGCCTACCGCGAGGCGGATGACCTCCGCTGGGGCGTCAGCTGGAACTCGGACGCCAACTACACGGCAGGGCGCGCGGTCAAGATGTGGGCGCTGGAAGAACTCTCCTGCGGCTTCGTCAGCGAGTTCGAGATTCCCTTCGCGACCGCCAACGGCATGGTCGTGACGCGCGAGAGCTGCCGCGAGTTCGGACGGGACACCGCCCGCGCCTTCCGCCGTTTCCTCGAAGAGGTGCAGACGCCTTTGGAGGGACCCGACATCTGGTACCAGGTCAGCTCGGCCCCCGACCGTTTCTGGACGACCACGAACGGCTGGGTCACCGGAAGCGGGACACCGCTGCAACGCCTCCCTTCGTTTCGAGATCGGGTTACGATGAACAGCAGCCAGACGGGACCGGACAATCCGCTCATCATTCCCGCCGGACAGGAGGCGGTTTGCGGAACCCTCTACCTTGCCTCCATCGCGGGAACGGCAAACAACTACGCCGCCGACGGAAGGATTCCGACGCTTCAGCTGCACGGCGGTACGTTATCCACCCCCAGCAACACATGGGATCTGACGGCGGTGACGGTCGGACGCGCCAAGGGCGGGTACGGCCTGCTGAAAATCGAGAGCGGCAGCCTCGTCACCAACACCTGTCTCGCCGTCGGTTACGAGGGAATCGGCGAAGTACGGAACAACGGCGGTTCCCTCCACTTCGGCACGAGCGGAACGCGGAACCTGACACTCGGAGCCCGTGCTTCGGGAACCGGCAGATACGTGCAGGAGTCGGGTTCGTTCATCGGATCCATGCATCTTTCCCAGAACGGAGGGACCGGCACGGTTGAAATCGCGGGCGGCACCGTGAAGGGCAACGTCTATGCGGGTTGCGGCGAGATTGGTCTGGGGACCCTCTCGCTTCGCGGCGGCAGCGTCACGGGCGACCTCACCATCGGGCAACTGGGACGCGGTATCTGGGAGATGAGCGGCGGCAGCTATTCGGGTACGCCGGTGATTGGCAAATCCGGAACCGGCGAGTTCCGTTTCCGAGGCGGTACAGTCTCGATTCCGAACCTGACACTCGGCGAATCAGCA
>JAFSTA010000137.1 GCA_017450695.1 Kiritimatiellia bacterium
CGCGCCCGGCAGCGTCACATTCTCGGAGCAGTCCGCGCCGATCAGAATACGCTCGCCACTCTGCACTGCAGCCACCGCCGCCGCGAGCGAATCATACGCCAAGCGGCTCGCGCCCCGGTCAATCGCCGCCTTCTTCCCGCCGAGCATGTAACGGACCTGGGAAAGGGCAAGAAATTTATCATATTCACCAACCACGTTTTTGGATTGCGTGCAAAGTTGCGACTCAACTGCACACACAACGCCGTTGTTGGCGGTTAAGTTATTCTTAACACCAGCCGTCGCAGACTTCACTTCAAGAATTGTGCGCTTAAATGTATACGGCGTATATCCAGACGCATATATGCGTTTCGCAAGAACAGGATAATAGGTATTCGCTGAAACATTCTTGTCAAGAGGTTCCGAAACACCCATTTGCGTCTTCCCGGCAAATGTGACAGACCCTTCGCTCACGTCACGATCAAAAATGAGCGCGCAATCGAAAACATAGTTGTCATACGGGTGAATCGACGACTCCACCTCTGCACGACGGCGCCAATCCGCATCGGAAGAAAACTCGCTCCTATCCGTCTGCTTCTGATACAACGCCAAGTCAGTCGAAGAGAGGAAGTCCATCTTCCACGCCTTGTCCGTTCCCGAATAGGTCGTTGAAGTGACAAGAGGTGCTGGAAACTCGCCTACCCAATAATACTGTGGAGTGCTTGAACTCTCGCGCCAATAGACGGCATTATGGTCAGGACGCAGGGCTGCCGCAGGATTCTTTGAGAATTGCCCGCCACGCAGGTTGGCAACCTCCTTCAAATCCACCCCCGATGGCGCAGAGATGGTTCCTGTAAAGACACCGCCATGCGTCGTGAAGGTCCCGGAATTCAGAAGGATGTTGCCGGAATACGTACCATACGTAACGTCTATTGTTCCATTATTCTCGATATCGGAACCAAGCGTTCCTTGATTGGCATCCGTGAGATCAACAAATGTAAGCGTGTCGTTATTGACGATCTTACCGCCGGTGACGGTATGCTTGTCAAGGGAAATGGTGATGTTCTTGCCAGACGGAATCGTAAGCGTAGTCCCCGTTAGGTCGATGGCGGCAGTCAACGCAATCTTGGCTCCGTTGCCCGCAGCCGTCACGGCCTCGGGAAGCGATTCGTATTGGGTCGTGCCAATGACACATACGTAAGTGGGTTCACGTTTCTCCCGTACATCATAATACTTAGTCGTCTGGTTATAAACCGCCTCCACCTCGTCAACATTGTAGAGGTATGCTGTCGGATCCGACGAGTACGATCCAGCATAGACGTGACTCATGTCGGTGTCATTCCCCGAACTGAACGTATAGGAATAAACACCACAATAGTAATACGCATTACGATAGTTCGTTGTACGGTCATTGTCATAGTAAGAATACGAAATGGTTGCAGGCGAACCGGAAGCCCCACAGTCATAGAAGTAAAATGTCGCACCAGAATTCTTGATACCGGCCAGCGTAACAGACGAGCAATTGAAAAACGCCGCATGGCCTTGCTGGAGATAGTTTGACTTCGAGCAGAATTCAATCGATCCATTCAAGAAAAGTCCCGTAAAGCTCGAACTCATCTGGTAGGATGTGCCCGTCAACTTCTTGCCTGCCAAATCGATTGTTCCAGAGAAACGCAATCTGTTATATTTGCTCGACTCAACAACGATTGGTCCTTTAAGATTGCAGTTTTGAATCAAAAGGTAGTCGCCATTTGTGTCAATATCGCCCGTAATCGTTCCTGTTACGGCCGTAATTTCATTCACGCACGCCGTCGTCTTCAAGGTCACCTTAAGCGCCTTCGGTGTCTGGGCAGTTATGGCACAAACTGTACCGCCATTAAGCATTGCCCCCCATGAAACTGTGCATCCAGGTGTCGTTCCGCTGACGGTTGGGTTGTTGGATACGACCGTAGTCGTGCGGTATTTGGCGGGTTTACCCGTATTGCTGCGCAATGCCACATTACCCAGCGCCTCACCCTTCACGTTGTAAAGGGTCTTGACATCGCCTTGCGTGATAAGTTGCGAGACCTTGTAGAGCGTTCCATTACCGGAGATGGTACCGCTGTTCGACAACGCCCCCAAAACCAAAAGTGTTCCGTCCATCACCAGCTGCTTTCCAGAGGGAACTGTAACCGTAGTCCCCGTGGGAATCTGAATCGTCGTTCCCGAAGGAATGGTTATCTTCTTATACTGGGCATTGGATAGGGCCGACGTCAGGTCGCTAAGTGTGGTAACGGACGTAACCATGTCTGCGGTCAGGAACACCGCACTGATGGTCGTGTTTGCCGTACAGCTTGCAGTATGTGGATTTGCGGTTGCTTCGGTGCCATTAATGACCCAGTTCAAGAATTTTTCATCAGAGGATGCCAATATAACGGAAGTCGCCTCCGTCAGACCTGTCTTGTCGACCGGTGCCGCACCATCGACAGTGTAACTGCCAGCACTACTTGTCTCAAACGTGATGTTGAACGCCGCAAGAACCTTCTTCTTGAAATTGGCATAAATAGTAGTCAGAGTCGGACTGGATTCAGTCGAGCTCGAGCATTTTACCTTCACTGAATAAGGACTTGCTGTCGAGGCATACGTCGTGCCATTTTCAGTCGTTGACCAGCCAACAAATTCGTAACCATCGTTTGCCTGTGCAAACGCATAGAACGTCTTTTCGTCGTTCTGTGTCGTTGAACTCTGGTTGGAACTTGTTGATGAGGGTGTCTCATAAGTTCCTGCCGAATCCGACGTTCCAGCATAGACCTTGCCCATGCCTGACGAATTGGACGACACCTGCGCCTTCAATGCAGCATAGTAAGTAGTCGAACTGCCACTACCTGCAAAAGACGCCATCGGCGCAAGCATCGCCAGCAGAAACGCGATCAAGGTTGTCTTCTTCATGTTCATTACCTTTCTCTCTCTAATCAATTCTCTTTCGTTGCGGCGCGTCGGGGACGCCGCGCCCTACCATGCGCAACAACGGCAACCTTGCCATTGAAACGTAGAAACTGACATATGCAGCTACCAACACCAGATACGCCGGATCGGTGAGGCGGTGCGGAGCGGCAATCATGCCGATCTCCCACAACACCAGCACCCCGACAAACCACAACGCCCACTTCTTTCGCCACTTCCAGAACGCAAGCGGCAGGAGGTTAAATGGTACAATGAGCCAGTTCCAATCTGTTGCGGTGAGCTTGGAGAACGCCACCAGATAGGTAAAGAACGCGCCAACCAGCGTCTGGAACGCCAAAAACAACCAGTCCAGCCAGTTGACCTTCAAGAACCAGTTGGTCACGGACAAGGCAACGGCAATACTCGCGATGACGAGCGGCGTGAACATGGCGGTTGCGCTGGAGCGCGCCCCTCCCGCGTCCGGCTTGGCGGGAAGCAACACCACCCCTTCGCCCTCGACAACCGACTTGCCGTCGATTGTCGATGCCCGCAGGAGGCTCAGCAGATCGGACGGCACGACAATCGACTTCGTGATCGAAACCTCTCGGTCTAACTCCGCTCCGCAGATTGCGTGGAGGAAAAAACAATTCCACGGATACGGCGCTGAAGTGAACGTATCGACGCACTCGCGGCGAGTGAACGGCCTGCTCAAAGGCTGCCCCTCTCGGACAGGCGCCCATTCCGAAGGGACGACAATCCCGCTTGATCCTTGCGATGCGGCGGCTTTGCGCAAAACAGACAAATCCGCCTGGGCACATCCCCTTTCAAGATAATCGTAGGGAAGATTCGGCCCCTCTGCAACCTTTTCATCCAAGAGTTTCCAAAGCCGCTGTTTTGCGGCTGGAGGAAGGTTGAGTCGATATTGGGTTATTCCCCTTCCAATATCTTCGTACATCTTCAGCCACTCAACCGTCGGCACGGCAAACATCCCCATCTTGAGTTTGCCCAAGAAGAAAGAAAGCACTTTTTCCTTCACGGACTCGCTCTCGTAGGAGAAGCAGTAGTCGAGGTTGAATGTGGGGCATTCCAAGCGGATGCACGAATGGCCGGCGCAGGAATAGAGTTCGTCGCCGGGACTCATCACGAGCAGCGATGCGGTGACGAAGTTGGGATCGGAGCGGTCGATGCCGTCGTTGAATGCATCACCGGAGGACGCAGCGGCATTCGCTACGAGCAGGAAACCGAAGAGCAGGGAGAGAATGGGTATGGCGAACTGGAAGAGCTTACGCGATACGCGGAGGCCGAATACCCCCCCCCCCGCCAATCGGCGATACAATGAACAATTCCGGCACTCTGCCTTGCCGAAATCGTACCTATTTCTCGCACTCTTGTTCTGTTCACGCTCATATCAACTCTGAACTGATTCCTTTTCTATCACTAAAAAGAAGAACTTTCTTGAAAGCTACATTTTTTATCATTACGTGTGTCCTTTGTCAATACCGAAGTTGGAAACTTTTCCCAAAAAGATGTTTTTGGATAAAAAAGGGCAAAAATACCTGAAAATGAGTCACCAAAAACTGGGGAGATGATACCGGACATAGACCGGGCGACAGAGTCACCAGTGAGGGCGACGAGTCCTTTGAATGTAACAATCGCCACCGCGACCGCGACAATTACCCGTTTTTTTACCGTTCCGTTCATTCTCATTGCTTTTCCGTTACCCGCTATCCACCGTTGTTCCTTGCACGGGAAAAAGAGAAAGGTGCGTTTCCCTCCCCGTGATCTCAAGAGAGGCACAGCAAAGCCCTGTACGAAATCACGGAAGGACGCGCACCCTTATTGGACACATTCCTCCTCTTAGGCGGTTCGTACCGTAGAATTTGCTGTTTCCCCTGAACCGTCCAAGCGTGGAACGCTTGGCTAAACTTGTCGAAGGGTACCGTAACAGAATCCAGTCACGATGTCACGCATGAAAACCGCAGTAATGCGACTCCGACATGACCATTCGTCCACCGCCCGTGATAACTACCCAAGCTTTGTTGTCTTCACTAACTATTACAAAAAAACACGGAAATCTTACGCGGAAAAATGAAGAAAAAAGAGAAAAGTTCAAAATCGGCGTATTTTTAATCAAAAAAGGACATTTTTAGGGAGGAAACTCCATAATCCACGGTAAGCCTAGATTCCAGTGTTGGACAATTTGAAAACCACAGAATACTCGGGACTCACGGAATATACCGCTAAATGGACCTTCGGTCCTAAGTGGGCTACGCCCTACGTGACGGCTGGCGCCGCCTAAGTGACTTATACGGCATTCGGGGAAGCGGCACTCCTGCCGCTTTTCGGCGACTCGTCAATTGAACCATTTAACCATTTCAAAGCGAAGCGATTTAACTTTCCCCAATGTGGTTCGGTGGTTGGGTAGTTGGGTGGTTAGGGCATTCGGAGAAGCGGCACTCCTGTCGCTTCATTCTGTTCGGTTCCTCCGCAGAAGCGACAAGAGTGTCGCTTCCCCGATTCGGCGTCCCCGCTGCGCGTGGGTGAAAACGGGGATGCGCCAGATTTGAATATCCGACAGTAAAAAGCTTTCCGCTTGCCGCCGATGGGGAAGTGTGCTACCATTTGGATCGTGTGCGTTGCGAAAAATCGGCAACGGCCTCTTCAAGAAAGGTTTCTTGTGATGTTGTATCGATTGGCGGTTGCGGTTGTCATGTTGGCCGCAGGGGCGGTGTTCGGGAATGAACGTCTTGTGCAGCATATTTCCCGAATCGACGGCGTGGTCGGACAGAAGCTTGTGAATTCCGAGACCGGATTGTTCTATGTCGATATCGACCTCGCCGATATCGACAGCCACGGCGGGGGCGAAGAGGCGGAGTTCACCGTAACCGGCCTTCCCCCTTGGATGCAGTGGTTTGGACAGAACGTCCCGAAAGATCCCGCCAAACAGCAGAGCCGTGACGCCTCGTCCGGATACTGGTATCCGCCGGCCGGCGGAAGTTACAATCCGGTCGTCGGCATTCCTGACAGGCCCGGCGACTGGACGATTCACGTCACGGCCCGGTGGCCCGACGCGGTGGAGGAAACGGTCGAAATCCCAGTCCATGTCAGCTGCTGGGGCGATTACACCTACGACGAAAGCAAGGATCCGGTGGTCACGCACTTCCCGATTATCGCCTGTAGGGTCGGGCAGCCCCTGAAAAACCCGTTCACGAACGGCGATTACGTCGATGTGGATCTCGCCGATGTCGATTGTCGCAGTTCGTTTCACCCGGACACGGAGGAGACCATTACCGTCAAAGGTTTCCGCCGGGGGGAGTTTTCCCGCCAGCATGACGCTCCACGCGCACTGGAAGTCGCTCAACGGTCCGGACATCCTTGTTCCCGCCGAGGCGTACACGGCACAGAAATCCGCCGTGTTGAACGGGGCGGTGTATGATACCGAAGGGGAACTCGCGGGATTGATCCAGTTGAAGGTCGCAAAACCCAACGTGAAAAAACACACAGCCAAAGTCTCCGGTTCCATCACACTGCTGGACGGGAAGAAACGGACGTTCAAATCCACGACGGCGAACGTCCCGACGGACATGCCTTTCATGGTGAACATCGCGGTCAAGGGACTTGGTACGCTCGCCGTCACCATCGGGAAGGAGGGGTTCGGAGGGGCGGTCGCTCATTACGACGTCACCAGCGCGAACGTCGGAGGAAAATGGACGAACACGGGCTCGAGGGTGTATACGGGCGCGACAAACGCCACTCTCCCACCGGGGACGCTGGAGAATCTGTTGCCGGACGGCGAGCCGATCCGCGTGAAGGGAGGGAAGTGGACGTTCGACAAAGCGGCATCCATCAAATACGCGAAGGGCGTGTTGAGCGGACACACCGACCCCAAGAAGCCGAACCTCTCGGCGATGAAACTGAACTACGTTCCGAAGACCGGTCTCTTCAAGGGCAGTTTCAAGCTCTACGCCATCCAGGGCGGTAAGCTCAAGAAGTACACGGTGAAGGTCACGGGCGTGGTCGTGGAGGGAGCGGGCGCGGGCATTGCGAAACTCGCCAAACCCGCCGCGACGTGGGCTGTGAACATGGAATAGCGCTGGGCGCTTTGCGCCAGCTGAGAAGCTGAAAGGCTGAGAAGTGGCGGCAGTGCCGCCTAAGTGGCCCTACGGGCCTAAATGGGGCTGATGCCCCTAAGTTGACTTGGCGGGGAAGGCGGCGCTACGCGCCAGCTGAGAAGCTGAAGCGACAAGAGTGTCGCTTCCCCGATTCGGCGTTCTTGGCGCGAAACAAACTGATCCTCATTTCCATTGAACGGGCGGCTGAACGCGCTTACCCGGCTTCACACGCTACCGTTCCTCTCTCTCGGCAGGATGCGCACGCTTGCGGCGCCTGCGTGACGATTGTTCCTTCTTCCCTTTGGCGAGGCGGTAGCGGCGGCGGTAGTGGGATGGGGTGATGCCCCGGTCTTTGAGGAAGATTTTGCCGAAGTGGCTTTGATCCCAGAACCCGGTTTCGACGGCGATTTCGGTGATGAGCTTGTCGGTGGTCTCCAACAATCGCCGCGCGGCGTTGAGCCGGATGTTGATCAGATATTTGCCCGGCGAGATTCCAAACGTCTTCTGGAAAACGCGCCGAAAGGTTGACGGCGAGGTCGGAACGAGAGCGCTCAGTTGCTCGATCGTCAAGTTCTCGGCGTAGTGTTCGTCCACATAATCGGTGACCCGCTTCAGAACCCCGTGCCAGTCCGGACCGCTCTCCTTTGTCGGCAGCTTGTAGTAGAGGCAAGTCGTACCCACCAGGTTCCCTTCCGTATCGAACAGGGGGAAGACGCTTCCGATATGCTGGTCGTTGGACATATCCGCCGCGTCCCAGCTGACCTGGTTCACGATGGGCTTGCCCGTTTCACGCACGAGACGGTCGCGCGCCATGTACGACTGCGCGAACGCTTCCGGAAAAATGTCGTCGCTGTGTTTGCCGATCGCGGCCAGTTCCCCGTGGATGTTGCAGATGTCGCAGTTGCGGCGATTCAGAGCCATGATGCGTCCCTCGGCATCCTTGATATAGAATGCCGCGTCGGGCAGGGTGTCCATCATCGCCTTGAACGTCATCGCGTTCGGTCCGAGCTTCGCGAAGAACTCGGCCTGCATCGTCTTCTTTTCTTTCTTTGTCACGGCAAAATCCTCCATATCAAAGGTGAACAGATTTTACCTATTTTTTTGCAGATTTTACAAGTAATTTTTTTTCAAAAATGCGATAATGGAAATGTTTCGGATGACAAGGGAATCCGAAAGGCGTTTGAGGAAGGGAAAAAATGGCCTACAACAAAAGAACGGTTCTGGCGTATGTGTCTGCGTTTCTGGCGATGGCGACGGTTTTGCAGGCTGCGGAAAGGACGGTTTCGGTCGTCTCTTTTGACGATACGGCGGGGCGTACCGAGGTGAAGGTTTCCGCTGGTGACGCGAGGAACGGGTTGTGCCTGTACGCCACGTTTGACGCGCAAGACAGGGGCACCAATCTGTCGCAATGGCGCGAACGCGCCTTTGTCGCGGAGGTCGGCGGGGCAGATGCCACGTATGCCTTTGCGATTCCCCCCAAGTGGCATGCCCTGTCAGGCGTTGTCCGCTTCTTCCTGCTCGAACCGGAACGGATCGGGGACGCGTATGTGGTGGATGGCCTGACAGCTTCTTCCCAGCGGGGAAGCCCGTGGATCGATACGGGGATTGTGCCGGACGTCGGCACGACCGTCCGGTTGCGTGTGCGTTCGGACGGCGACACGTTTCTCTTCGGCCACGCCGTGAATTTCTACTACTTCGCCTGGCGACCGTCCGCCAGCTCGTGGGGATTCTTCAACGGTGGCGGCAACTACCCGTTTTTCTGGCGCGCCTCCGACATTCACGACGTCATCTTCGGGAAGGACGGATTGTTCATCGACGGGAAACGGTTGGCAGGCCCTTTTGTGAATATGCCGAACCGCGTGACCGGCACGATGCCGATTTTCGCGCGGCGAAATGCGGGCGGGGTTGTGGAGACGCGCAACACGGAGTCCAGTACCATCTACGCCGCGACAATCCTCACGAACGGCGTCGCCGCCCGCGAGTTCGTCCCGGTCCTCGCGGACGGACGCGCAAAGATGTACGACAAGGTGACGCGTCGCTTTTTCGATTCCGTGAACAAAGGCGTGTTCATCGCCGGGGAACGGATACTGAAACAAGAAAAGCCCGCCGCCTCCCAACAGCTTCTCCTCAAACGCTCGATCCAAGTGACGGGGATGGACAGGGCGTCCGGCAAGGCCTCGCTCGCATTCGCCGGTGTCGCGAGATCGGGTGAACTATACGCCGAATACAAGGTGGCAGATGGGGATGTCGCGATGTTCGCCAAACAGTGTCTCTGCCGAGTCTCTGCCACGGAGAACGCGGTTTCCGTCGGACTTCCGCCGGAATGGTGGAGAAGGGGCGGCACGGTCCGTTTCTTCTGGTCTTCCGCCGAGGCGCGGGATTCGCCCTCCCCTCTCGACACTTCGGATGTCGTGACGTTGGAACCTCTCGCGAAAGCCGTTTGGATCGGGAGAAAGGATTCGCCGACATTCTCGAACCAGGCGAACTGGCAGGGAGGCGTTCTTCCCGATTTCTCATCCGGCACTTGCATCGCATGGTTCCCCGTCACCGCGAGACAGGCGGACGTAGATTGTCCCGTGAAACTGAACGGCCTCGTTTTGCGGTCGGAGTCGGAGAATCGGCAGGCGTTCCTCCTGACCGCATCCGGCGGCAACGTTCTGAAACTTTTCTGCAACGGGATTACGATGGAGACGTCCAACGCGGGAATGCCTGTCTGCGACGTGACGACGCCGATCGCGCTCATGGCAGATCAGACGTGGAATCTCTCTTCCGCGCCCGCCGCGCGCCTAGATATGCTCGGCGCGATCTCCGCAGACGCACCGCACACGCTGACTGTTACGGGCAAGGGGACGCTCGGCTTGTATGCGACCAACTCCCTCCCCGGACAGGTGCTGATCTACGGCGGGACGGTTCAGGTGTTTTCGAAGAAACAACCGTTCGGTGTCGCGGCGGCGGGAAGCGCGGTAGTGATCGCTCCGCTCGACGCGCCTGTGCGCTGTGAGGTACAGGACGCGGTGCTCGACAAGCCGATGCGTATTCTCTCCAACGGGGAATGGTTGCTGCTGGGCGGCGTCTCCAATCTCGTGTCGGCGCCGTTGACGCTGACGGGCGAGAAGTCCGGAATCCGATGCGGCGCTTCGGTCAACGTGTTCACCGGAGGCATCACGGCGATGCGCGGAATCGCCTTCAATCTGGCGAATGGCTCGCGCACAATCCTTCGCGGGGAAGCGGTGACGGCGGATGGCGAAACGGCCATCGCGGGCCAAGGTCAACTGCGTTTGGAGAACACCGGCAACCGGTTTGCCGCACTCGCCCTTTCCGCGCCGCTCCACTGTGCGGCGGACCAGTCGTTCAATGCCCTGCGCGTATCGATCGCCGCCGGAGGATGGCTGGATCTCGGCGGACACGACCATTCCATCGGTTCGCTCGATTTGCAGACGCCGGAGAGCCGCGTTTCCAGCGACCGTCCCGCCACGCTGTACCTGAACGATACGGCGGAGAGAGAGACATGGAACGGACGAATCGAGGGAGCGGTCTCC
>JAFSTA010000138.1 GCA_017450695.1 Kiritimatiellia bacterium
CATGGGTTCGGGGAATGCGTCGCACAAAAGGTGGAACGTTTTGCTCAATTCCGCCTCAACCTGTTCCTGCGCGGATGCGGCTGTTTGTTCTTTCTCGCTCATCTTGGTGATTTCCTTGTTTGTTATGGTGATTGGAGAAGATCCATTCCCCTCCATGGTTCATACTCTTCGTATTTGCGCAGGTTGTGTTTCCTCCAGCCCCAATGCAAGGAGGGCGTTGCGCGTGACCGTCGCCTGAAGACGGCGGAGAAAAGCGTAGTCGATCCCGCTGCCTTCTCTGAAATGGACGAAGTCGAATTCGGAGGTCGCCAGCAGCGAACCGGGGGCGATGACGGTCATCGCCCAGCAGACGGCGGTCATGTGGTCTGGGTTGCCGGTGACTTTTTCGTATATACGGCAAAAGGTTTCGATGATGCCGCGGGCTATGTCCTCATGTCTTTTCCCCTGCCATTGGGAGGAGAGCAAGGCGCGGAGCAGCAGGCGGATCACCCAGCTCGGCTGCTCTTTCGCGCAGAGGATGCCATAGTAGAGATCGATGGTGTCGGTCACCATCTGACGGCATCCGTCGCGGGTGGCGAGGAGCGATTCATTCTCCCGATAGTACCGTTCGATGCGGCCATCGTCCCATAGCCGCAACGCGTATTGACGCACCGCTGACATCAGACCCGCCTTGTCACCGAAGTGGTAGCGCACGGCATTCGGCACGGCTTCCGCACGTTCGGCGATCTCCCGCACCGTTACGGCATCCACACCGCGCAAGGCGAAAAGTTCGCCCGCCGCGTGAATGAGCCGAGAACAGGTCTCCTCCGAGACTTTGTATGTTCCTTTTGCCGGAGCCATTGCGTCATGCCGGATTGAATTTGCTTTTAGACTGGCGGCAGCGGGGACACTTCCAGTCGGCGGGAAGTTTCTCGAAGGGCGTTCCCGCCGGGATGCCGTGTTCGGGGTCGCCTTCGGCGGGGTCATAGACTTTCCCGCAGACGGAGCAGATGTATTTTCCCGAGGCTTCCCTGAAACGGATCTCACCGACGGGAAGAGTTTCCGTGGGATGCGCGAGATCGACCGTCCGTTTCGCCTCGAGGTTCTCGTACCCCAGCGGCGTATGGGTGGAAAGATACACGGTGGGATGGTGCGCGATGAAGTCGCGGACGCGGTCCAGCGTCTCTCGCGCGGCGGCCTTGTCCTCGAACACCACCGAGAGCTTGTTTGCGTAGAGCGCCTCGTCCGTATAGGTCACGTCTCCGTGAATCATGTAGAAGAGGCCATCGCTTTCCACGATGACGATGCTGTTGCCCATGGTGTGGCCCTTGGCCTTGATATAGGTGACGCCGTCGGCGATTTTCTGACTTTCGGGGAAGTTGTAATATGCGCCGTCGGTGAAGGAGACGGGCGTAACGTTCGGGAGGTCCTTCAGCTCGTCCGCAGCGCATTCCTCCTGACCGGCATAGATCGTTGCGTTCGGAAAAGCGGAGAGTCTGCCGGTATGATCGGCGTGTTTGTGGGTTATGAGGATCTTCGAGACCTGTTCCGGCTTATATCCCAGGTCGGCCAGAGCATCCACATAATCCTTGATGGG
>JAFSTA010000139.1 GCA_017450695.1 Kiritimatiellia bacterium
ATGTCATGGCCTCACGCCAAGTTCGCCAAGTACGCGAAGTGGCCGACTTCCTTCCCTTTGCGGACTTTGCGTGAGGTTGAATCTCCGCGTTCGGTATCGCAGGCATCGACATGGATCACGGTGAAAAACGCAGATGCGCCCGGCATGTTGTCTCTTTCCACTTCAGGCTTGCCACAGTGGAATGGAATCAGATAGAATGGCCTGATCTGGTCTGGCATGGGTCAGGACGGAATGAAGGGGACATGAAATGAACTGGACAAGGCGAGATTTTTTAGGTGGCGCGACAGGGTTCGCGGCAACGATGGCGTTCGGTCAGGCGGCCGCGGTAAAAACAGCGGTGGCGGAATTTCCGTCGCCCCTGATCGTGGGGACATTCGATCCGAAGGGAAACCACATCCAGGGAGCGTGCGCCTCCGATGACGCGATTTACCTCTCGCAGATGAACGGACTCTACAAGTTCGACTGGTCGGGGAAACTGTTGAAACGGCTCCCGGTGATTTCGCACACGGGCGACCTCTGTTTTTACAAAGGGGAGGTCTATACCTCCGTCTCCGTCTATCACAATGCGCGGAAGTGCAAGGGGCTGATCCAGGTGTTCGACTCGGATTTGAATTTCGTGCGGGAGAAAGAGCTGGATCGCGGAACCGACGGCGTGACCGTGCTGAACGGTGTTCTGTATTTGGGCATGGGGTCGGTGGGACAGGTCGGCAACAAGCCGCACCGGGAGAATCTGGTCGGCAGGTTCCGTCCGGAGACATTGGAGGAGATCGACCGCAAGCCGATCGACTGCGGCATGGAAACTTGCTTCGGGGCGCAGAACATAACGACGGACGGAAAGGACCTGTATTTCTCCTTCTATCCGGCAAAGCTCGGTGACCCGCCTTTGGCGGTCTTCCATGCCGATCTCTCGTTCGACCGGATGATCCCGATGAAGCAGTCGCCGAACAACGGCTTCGACCTGCTGCCCGAGCGGCTGCGCGCGGGGCACACCCGTTTCCTGCGTGTGCAGACGTTGATGAAGTACGGGCCGGAATCCCTGCCTCACGCAAAGATCGATTTCGTCGAACGCGTCGGCGACAAAATGCGGTCGCTGACATCGGCTGGCAGGTCACGGACCGGGACTGTGCGCTAACCACGCGAAAGGAGTTTCACCATGCGTATTTGGATTCGGGTATTCTTGATTTTGGGACTGGTGTGGTTGTCGGGTTGCACGATACCGTCGGAACGGCAACTCGCCGACTGGGCGGCAGGCAAAACGCGAATCGATCCATCAACCTTTGCCGCACGTTGTCCGGAACTCCGGCGGCAGAAGAAACTGATCTGCTTTGATCTGGACGGAACGCTCACCCAGCACCGTTCCCCCTTGTCTCCGGAGAACCGTGCCGTGCTGGATCGGCTCGGCCGGCGGTATGAACTGGTCATGTGCGGCGGCGGCAACTGCACGCGGATTTATAAGCAGATGCAGAACTATCCGATCCGAATCCTCGGCAACTACGGGATGGAGGAGAGCGAGGTGCGTGACGGACAGTTCCGCATCGTCCGAAACGTCGCCGTTCCCATCGACCACGAGGGTTTCCTGCGGAAAACAAACGCGTTGCGCGAGAAGTACGGGTACACCAACTACTGGGGCGAGGCGCTCACCTTCCATCCCAGCGGCATGGTGACGTTCGGACTGCTCGGGACAAAGGCTCCGCTTGAAAAAATGCTGGTGTTCGATCCGGACAAGGCGAAGCGTCGCGCGATGTTCGCCGACATGACCAAAACCTTTCCCGACTGCGCGATCTTCATCGGGGGCACGACCTCGTTCGACATCACGCCGAAACAGTATGACAAGTACCACGCGGTGATGCGGTACGCGGCGGAACACGGTTTCACGAAAGAACAGGTTCTCTTCGTCGGCGACGACATGACGGACGGCGGAAACGATAGCCACATCCGCCTGTACGGCATGGACTATATACAAGTCATGGACTACCGGAAGTTGCCCGAACTGCTCCGTTTCCTCTGGGAGTAGGCGGGCGGCTGTTAAGCTAGGTAAGCGTGGAAGTCCCTCGCCCGCACTCACGCGGGAACGCACTTGAGGTCTAGTTTGTCTCGCGCGAAGTCCGCGAAGTTCGCGAAGAATAGGGAGGAACTCGCCCCGTCGCGTCCTCCGTAGCCTTGCGTAGGATGGATCGCGACCGTTTCGGCAGGGCGAATATTGCTTTTGCTACGGGAAGCCTCGGAGTTTCGGAGATAGGGGACTGTTCTCCAAGTCTTCGAAACTCCCAGAAACGAAAAGGATGTTGATTTAGGGGGCGGGCGGGTTAGCCCGCGCGTTCAATGAAAGTTGTTCTCGATGTTGTTCCTGTTGTTTCTGCATTAGCTTGTAGCTGTTGGCGTGTAGCGGGTAGCACCCGCTCATGCGTTGCGCGAGTGATTCGATTCAGATAACTTCTCCGATTGTTCACAATTGGCACAATTGTCATCATTGCCACAAATTGAAATGGCATTGTGATTTGTGACATTGTGAGCATTTGAGATTTGTGAACAATCAAGTGATAGACGAGCTTGTCGCGGGTAGGCCGCATTGTGAGCGGGAATGAAAATGAGGGTAAATTTGTTCCGCGCAGAGGAAAAGGCGTCCAATCGGGGAAGCGACACTGGGACTCGTCTCATGTCCCCGCGCTCGCATGTCGCATGTCCGGTGTATCCGGAATGTCCGGAAAATCCGGCCAGACACGCTTACCCGGCCTAACACGCTTACCCGGCTTGACACGCTTACCCGGCTTGACACGCTTACCCGGCTTGACACGCTTGACCGGTTACCCTCGTTCACTCATCTTGGAATGCAAAAATCGTGTGGCCGGGGCGGAGGCAATTTTTTTTATCTTCGGCTTTTTTCCGGTTTCGATTTCTGCTATACTACTCGCACTTACAGCTTTTTACAGCTTGAATGAAAGGTGTTTTTGAGATGGATAATTCCAGACAGACGATGAAAATGCTTCCCGGCGACGAGGTGCGTCAGATCATGTGGCGTTATTCGGATCGCTTCGATATCCAGATGGCGGTGCAGGGTGCGCGTTCGGTCGCGCGCGGGTTGGTCGCGAAACTGGTTGCGGACGGACAGCGGAACACGCACGAGTGGACGGATGCGAAGAACGCGATGTATCAGGCGTTCGATGATTCCGGAATTACGGCGGCGGGGCTGGACATGGAATACGGCGGCATCATTGACGGGCCGCGGAATTTCGCACTTGCCCTGCTTGCGTTCGAATTGGCTTGGGTGGACGGCGGCGCGGCGACGACCAGCCTGGTCAACAATCTCGCGCTCGGTCCGATCGTCGAGAAGGGAACGCCGGAACAGCGTGAGCGCTACATGAAGCTTTGTGCGCCGGCGCAACCGGGAGAGGACCGTAAGGTCTGGCGCGGTTCTTTTGCGTTGACCGAGCCGTTGCCCTATGTGGGCGTGGAGACGGGCGTGATGTGCGGACGTATCAGCGTCGAGAAGTGGGAAGAGGGACAGGAGCCGATGCTCAAGGTTGAGAAGCGCGGGCGTTTCATCACGAACATGGCGGTTGCCGATTTCGTGACGGCGGCGGTCGATACCGGCGACCCCCGCATCAAGACCTCCTGCATGGTGATTCTGGAAGCAACCGATCCTGGTCTGTACGATCGCGGTTCGCCGACGCTGAAACAGGTTCACCAGCTCTCCAACACGCACGACCCGATTCTGTCGTTGACGGTTCCTGCCAGCCGTATTATCGGTGGCTACACCATCAAGGACGGCGTAATCGTGCCGAACCTGACGCACAGCGAGATTATCGAGGCGGTGTTCGCGCGTACCCGCGTGACGGTGGGCGTGATGACTGCCGCGAAACTCCTTTCTGCCATCGAGCCGGTCATCCGTTACCAGCGTGGACGTTTTCGTGGCGCGGCTGGCGTCGATGCCGGATCCCCCCGTTACGACCAGGGCATCCAGATGAAGGAGGACGCGGTTCAGCGTCTGGCCGACGTGTGGGCGACGGGCGAGGCTGCCGCCTCACTCGGTTTCGCCATCGCGCGTTCCTATGACGAAGCGATGCCGATTGACGAGAAGGCGAAGGAAATCCTGACCGCGCAGGGTGCGGGATCCGGCCGTGCGATGCTCAAGGCGCTTCGCCAGCCCCAGGCGGATGCCATCGAGTTGCTTCAGTTGCTGCAGGCGCCGGAAGGCGAACGCAATCAGGCTCGCATCGACGAATTGCAGAACGACACGCTGGTGCAGTATGTCCGTTACGGTGCGGTCAACAACATTCTCTGCCCGTCTTGCAAGTTGTGGGATACCGGCTGGGGTGCGACGATGATGCGCGAGGCGGTCAGCATGATGGGCGGATACGGTATCACCGAGGACTGCCCGGGATTCCTCTTCAACAAGTGGGTAGATGCCCAGCTGGAGGCGACCTACGAGGGACCCGAAGTGGTGCAGCGCCGTCAGATCAGTGTTTGCATGGCTTCCCCTGTCTTCCAGGAGCAGGTGCGGCTTTGGATCGTCGAGTTGCGTCGTTTGGATGCGGAGCAACCCGGAAACGGCTACGCGGCCTTGGCCGCCGCCTTCGAGGCATGGCAGTGGACATACGAGTACACGAAGAAGACGAAGGACGACGAAGGCAAGTTGCTCGGCAACGGTCAGCGTCACGGCGTCGTCTTCGCGTTGGCGGATGCGCTCGCCTGGCTCTGCGCGATCCACTGCTTTGTTCAGGACGTTCGGGAACTTGCCGCCAAGGGCGCGGAACATCCGGTAATCGGTCCGGAGGCGGAAGGGTACGTCAATACCTTTACCGATCTCGCCCATGTGCAGATCGGCCGCGCAACCGGCGAGACCTTGCGCATCTGCAACGAGCTGGTTTACGGGTATCACGCGGCGGTCGGCGAGGAGGAAACCGCTCCTTTCGCGAAGATCGTCGCGCAGGCGAACGCGGCACTGGCGGGATTCCGTCTGGCGAAAGACCGCGTGGCGCATGACCTGACGACCATCATGATTCCGGAAGCGCTGGATTATCCCCAGGCATAACCCGGAATCCCGATCCATTCGGAAAAAGGGACGGCGTGAAAAACGCCGTCCCTTTTTGTTTCGCTGTGAATCTGTCAACTGATCGACGGGGGGTAGCTGCTAGGTTCGTGGCGGGCTTATCTTTTTCTTGCGTTAAATCCTTGTTATTCCTTTCCCGACCTGTTGTAGCGGCACACATCGTCCGGCAACAGGAGTATCGCTTCCCCGATTTCGCGGCAAGTCTCCCTCTCTTTATCCTCTGCGTCTGGCAAAACTATTGCCGACTTCCCCACTGCGGGCTCTCTCCAAGCAACTTTCGCCTTGTGCCGGCAAATTGCCGATGTTATACTGGTCGTGTTTGGTTTCGTGTGAAGCAGACCGGGATTCGAAGAGGGACATCGCAATGGATGATTGGGAACTGGAAGAGACAAGACAGACGATCGATGGCGGAAACACGGGAACGGTTCTCGCGGGGCGGTATCGTATTGTGCGGCAGCTGGGGCAGGGCGGCATGGGATCGGTTTGGCTGGCAGAGGATCAGCAGCTGGACAACCGGCGCGTTGCGATCAAGATGTTGCCTTCCATCCTCATTGCGAACAAGCGGGCTTACGCGCAGCTGAAGTCGGAAGCGCTTGTTTCGTTGAAACTCGTGCATTCGAACATCGTCGCGCTTCGCGCCTTTGAGGAAAACGACGGAAACCCGTTTCTGGTGATGGACTATGTGGAAGGGCGGACGCTGGACGACTATTTGGCGGAGAAGGGGACGCTCTCGGAGGAAGAAACGGTTCGGATTTTGAAGCCGGTTGCCGACGCATTGGACTACGCGCACGGCAAGGGTGTCGTCCACCGCGACGTGAAACCCGCGAACGTGATGCTGGGGAAGGACGGGACTCCGTATGTGCTGGACTTTGGAATCGCGCGCGAGATTCAGGAGACGATGACGCGGGTGACCGGCAAATCGTCCAGCGGCACGTTACTCTATATGTCGCCGGAACAACTTAAGGGCGGTAGCCCTGCGGCACAGCAGGATGTGTACAGCTTCGCCGCGATGGCATACGAGTGTCTGAAGGGGACACCGCCGTTTTCGCGCGGGCAGGTCGAGTATCAGATTCTCAACGAGACACCGCAGCCGCTGCCGTCCGGAATCGGAATCGCGGCATTGGTGATGGCGGGGCTTTCGAAGACGCCGGAAGGGCGTCCCGCAACCTGTGCGGCGGTGCTGGATGGTACGCGGCAACAGAGCCATTCGGTTGATTCGCGCGGAGGGACAGGAGCGCAGCCCGGCGCGGAGTCCCCGCATGGGACCGGCCCTCAATCGGGGGCATCCGTCGGGGGAGAAGACCTCTTGTCGATGGGGAAACGAATCTTCGAGGGATGGAAGGCTGGAAAACAGGGAGCCGTTTCCGGCCTGAATGAGAACCTGTCGAAGATTCGGCAGATTTTCGGGATTCGACAAGGAACCACGCCGCCAGCCCAGGAAGAGGATGGTTTCGTCCCCATGCCGAAACTGGTCTCCGGACTGCGGATGGTCGGCAACGTACTCGCCTGGTTGCTTCTGATCGGGGGAATCGCGCTAGCTCTGGTGTCCGAAAAGGTGGACGACGTGGATGATATGGTGGATGCGTGGCTAGTCGCTTCTCCCTCTTTGCTTCTCTCCATCTTCTTTTTTAATTTGGCTGCGGGGCTGAAGCGCGGGATGAAGAGCGCAAGGGCACTTGCCTGTATCTTCCTCTTCATCTTCGGTGGGGTATTCCTCTATCTTCTGTCATCCTGCCAGACATGGTTCGCGTGGATGAATACGCGCCGCTCTGCCACGGGCGGATCGTTTCGGGAGAAGGCAATTCTGGCTTCCGAGATTATTTGCCTTTTTCTCTTATATCTGATCACGAGTGCCTGATCCAGAAGTGAGGACAGGTGAAGCATATCGATTGGCGGGTTGTCGGAAGTGTTGGAATGGGAAAAATCTTGGTCGGTTGGATTCGGGAGGTGAGTGATGGGACTTTTCATGTCAGCGGCTGAACGGAAGCGGGAGGAGCGTCGGCGTCGGCGTCGGGCGATTCGCGAGGTGACGAATGCGGTTGAGGATACGCGGGCGAAGTGCGACGATCTGCGCAAGGCGCGTGACGCGGCGTGGGAAGCTGCCCGTGCCGCCCTGCGCGAAAAACGCGAAGCGGATTTGCGGCGTCATCTCGCTGCCGTGCAGGCGAACGACGCGACGCTTGCCAGGTTGAACGCGCGTCTGGCGCAATTGGAGGAGGTTTCGCGTCAGCTGGACTGTTTGGACACGGATGCTTCGTTGGCGGATTCCTCCGCGTTGCTGTCGAAGTTTTCTTCCGTATCGCTGCCAGAGCCTCCCGAGGTTTCCTATACGCCCGCTACGCTCGAGACGATGACGGAACAGCTGGCGATGGAGATCGCGGAGGGAAAGACGGAAGAGGTGGCAGCTGCGAAACCCCAGCCGCGTCCGACAGCAACCGCCCCGGCGGTCAAGGTTGAGGGCGGGGAGAACGCAGACTCCTCCAAGTGGGTGGCGACGAAACCGGACGAGGTGAGACTGGCGGACGTGATCGGGTTGGAATCCGCAAAGGCGGTCGTGATGGACGCGCTGGTCAATCCGGTCAACCATCCCGACATCTACCAGACATTGCGGGCCGCGCCCGGCACGGGGTTGTTGTTGTACGGTCCGCCCGGAACCGGCAAGACGCTATTTGCGAAAGCGGTCGCGAACGAGATGGGGATGCCCTTTCTGGATGTGAAATGCGACAACCTCAAAAGCAAGTATGTGGGGGAGAGCGAGAAGAATGTAGCGGAACTATTCCGTGCCGCCCGCTCGTATGGGAAATGCGTCATTTTTCTGGACGAGTGCAATGCGATCCTCTCTCGTCGGGATGACCAAAAGGTTTGCCTGGTAGAACAGTTCCTTGTGGAACTGGACGGTTTTGCCTCTTCGAAAGATTCGCAGTTTTTCGTGCTGATGGCGACGAACCTGCCGTGGACTCTCGATCCCGCGATCACGCGAAGCGGACGTCTGAGCGAAGCGGTCTATGTGGGGTTGCCGGAATGTGCGGACCGACGGAAACTGCTGGAGCTTTCTCTTGCGGATACCCCGTTGGCAGCCGATGTGAGTTTGGATAAACTCGCGGAAATCACGGATGGGTACAGCGGTGCCGATCTCTGCGCGAAAGGCGGCGTCTGCCACAAGGCGAAGATGAAGGCGGCTCGTCGCTGGGTAGCGCGGCGCGGTGCATTGGACAAGGAAGCGGACGCCGTTGCTTGGGAAACGGCGGAACCGATCACATGGCGCGATTTAGAGGAAGCCCGTCAGGAAACCCCGCCGATCTCGCGGACGGCGGCTGATCTTGTACGTCGCAATCAGGACTTCGCGCTGGGCGGGGGCTTCCAATGAGTCTCTTTGGACATCGCCGCGCAACGGCGCAAACGACAGCGCGGTTTCATTCTTGGACACGGGGTATTCGTGCCTTCCTGATTCTCCTGTTGCTCGGGGGCGGATGTTTTCTGTGGTGTCGGCTGGGACCGGAGAAACCGCAGGCGGACGGACAACGGCAGGAGATGGCTCGTCGGATGGCGGAAAAAGCGATCGCTAAAATCCGATCTGAACGCGGTCAGATGCAGAGTGTACGGCTGGTTCATTTCGCGAACGATCCGACCGACTGCGTGACCGATGCGTTTCGGGCGGCTCTGGATGAGACCGGTGTGTTGACGCTGGCAGACCGGAGCTTTGGCGAGAAACTGCGGTCCTTGCTGAAGATGCGCGAATCATCCTGTGCCTCGGCGAGCGCGGCGGTGAAATACGCGGGGCCGGGAACGGACTGCGTGTTGTGGGGCAGGGTGGAACGTTTCGAGTCGATTGGCGAAGGCGCCTCCCTGAAAGGAACGTGGATGCTGTTGCAGGTTCCGTTCGGAACTGCGATTTGTGAAGGGGAATTTTCAGAAAACACGATCGACGCCGCGACGGTTCCTGCTGCCGCTGAGGATCAGTCGCAGGATCAATCAACCTACGGATTCATCTGCCTTCTGGCGATTCTGCTCCTGCCGGTCGTGACGTTGCCGTGGATTCGTCGCTTGGTGGCAAAGCGTTCGAATACCGTCAACGCGTTGACGCTGGGAACGTTTACGTTGGCGGATATGATACTCATTTTCCTTCTGACAAATCTCTCGTTCGCGACGACTGGGCGTGTCATTCTTTTCCTCTTCTTTGGGATACTCGCGTTGATCTACAATGTCGTGGTGATGAACTACGCGCTACGCTTGACGGAGTAACGAGGGTGCCCCGCCGCTCCCGACTCATGTTAGCCCTGGGTCACGTAACCGAAATTCGTCTGTTCCCTTTCCCGAACAACGGTTTTGATCTCATTTGGAGACACGGGGATTCTGCAGGTTTTTCGTGGATCCCACTCTATCATCCACCAAACCGGTTTTCGAACCATTCTTGTGTATGCTACGCTCCGGCGGCACTGCGTGAGACCCCAAACAAGAATCTCGCCGGAACTGTCGGAAGCGGCAAGGGGTCCGTTTCCCCGAATCGCCCCTCTCCCCAATCTCTCAGTTTCCCAGCTTCTCAGTTGGCGGCTATCAGCACCCCCTCCGCCGAAGCCTTGCATCTGCCATTGACGGATGCGGTTTGCAAAGGGTATAATGGATGCGTAACAAGTTCATGGGAGAAGTTTGCGAATGCGAAAAATCAGTTTGGGGTTTTTGTTACTGACGGTCTGTTCAGTCCGTGCGGGGGCGGTCACGGTGCATCCTTCCGATGATGGGAGAGCGTTGATCAATCCCGACATGGGCTGGACGATGCACTACTATTCCAACGTGCCGCACAACTATGGCAGTTTTTTGAAGCCAGCTGATACAGCCGCGTGGTTTCCCGGTTGCTCGGTGGTCTATCTCCGCCTTCCGTGGGCGTATCTGGAGCCGGAGGAGGGGGTGTTCAACTGGACCGCGCTGGATACGCCCGCGCAACGCTGGATCGAGCGTGGTGGTCAGGTCGCTTTCCGTATCACCTGTTCGGAAAGCTGGTGGGAGTACGCCACGCCCAAATGGGTTTTCGACGCAGGGGCGAAAGGTGTCCGTTGGAGTTGCGGGAAGGGACCCGATGAAAAGGGGAACCTGGTCGATCCGGATTTCGCAGATCCGGTCTTCCTTGCCAAGTTGGAGAACTTCCTCAAAGTATTCGCGCGGCGTTATGACGGACGGCCGGAGGTGGCGTTTCTCGACATCGGTACCTACGGTCTTTGGGGCGAGGGGCATACGCTGATGAGCAGTCGCTTGCCGCAGGAGAAGATGAATGCGGATGTGAAGAGGCACATCGATCTCCATGTCAAGTATTTTCCCCGTACTACGTTGGTGATCAGCGACGACGTGAGCGGGCCGCAGGACAAAAGCGGCAACTACCCGTTACTCGACTACGCGCGCTCGCTCGGCGTCGGATGGCGCGACGACAGCATCCTGGTACAGCCGCCCCCGAACTCGTGGTTCCACACGGATCAGGCGGAGCGTTATTGGAGGACGCTTCCTGTGGTGTTGGAGCACGAGCATTACGGTGCTTCGATCCAGCGCAAGGCATGGGTGCCAGAGCTACTGTTGAAGTCGGTAGAGGATCATCACGCGAGCTACATGTCGATTCATTGGAATCCGCATCAGGAGTATGTGGAGAACAGAGAGATCATCGAACGGATCACCCGGCGCCTCGGCTACCGCCTGGTTCCGCGCGAGATCACATGGCCCGACACCGTGACGGTCGGAGGGAAGGGGAGGCCGTTCGAGATTTCATGGGCGTGGGCGAACCAGGGTGTCGCGCCTTGTTATCGGGGCGGCTTTCCTGCGTTGACAGTAAAAGACGCGGAAGGTGCGATTCTTGCGGTCCTGGCGGACGAGGGGCTGAACGTGAAAGATCTGCCCGTCGCCGAAGCGGGCAAGGCGGAGGCGCGCGGCCATGCCGCCCGGTTCTGTTTGGGTCGATGGGAGGCACCGGTTACGTCCGCAGGAAGTTTCGATGTCTTTGTTTCCGTCGGCACCTGCGACGGAACGCCAGTGTTTGAATTGCCGTTGCCGGGTGGCGACGGACATAAGCGTTACAAGATCGGGACAATCCGTTTTGTCACCGAGTGAAAAAAGTGGGCAATAAAAGAAGTAAACATCCGTTTACTGATACTGTGAGCAACAACGAGCCGGGCGACCGGCGAACAGAAAGGAGCAAACCATGAACAACAAAATGATGTATTGGATGACGGCCATGATCGCGGGCATTTTCTGCCTGACGGCGGTTCCGGCGGATGCGAAACCGGCGGGCGGCCCTGGGGGGGGCAAACCCCCGGCGGCGGCGAAGGCTCCTGCGGGAGGGGGAAAGAAGGTCTATCCGGTTCCCGGTGCCGCAAAGGGAGGCCCTGGCGGCGGCGTGCATGCACCCGCACCCCGTGGCGGACATCACGGCGGCGGACATGCCGCGCCTCAGCCCGCCCACCACAAGGACAAGCACCACCATTCGGGAAGCGCCTTCGCGGGCGGCCTGATCGGCGGATTCCTCGGAGCACTGATTGAACCCGCGCCGCCTCCTCGCCCCGCGCCTCACTACGAGGATCGCCAGGAGCGCATCTGGGTGGAAGGCCAGTGGGTCTATGGGACGGACAGCTGGGGACGCCGCACGCAGGTCTGGCAGCCTGGTCACTGGGAAGTCCGGACGGTTCGGGTCTGGGTTGAGTAACCAAAGGAGCGCCCATGAAACAGCGGAAGTCCGTTTCTGAAATCCTGGTTGCCGCCATCATCCTCGCCCTCTGTCAAACCGGGGGGGCGGATGATGGCGCCTGCGCCATGCCGCAGAAGCATTTGATCGGTCACGGCTGGGATTTGCTTTCCGTCTCCCCGGTGGAAGTCGCGCGCCATGCCGATGAGCTGGCGAAGACGGGGTTGGATGGGGTGTCCCTCTCGCTCCGTGCCAAGCTGCCGGATGGGAAGCGCCTCTCATTCGCATCGATCCTGACAGACCCACCGTGGGAGGTGGAGACCTTCCGCAAAGAGATCGAGGCGATGCGAATGCTGCGCGGAAAGCGCGGACTCTCGCATTGTTACCTGAGTGCGTTCTGGACCCCCGCCAAGCGCCTGGCATGGAATGATGACCAGGCGTGGGCCCAGGCGATCGGAAACATGCGGACCTTGGCGCGGATTGCGCGCGAAGGTCAGGTCGAAGGACTGTTGATCGACCCTGAGGACTATTCGGAGTCCAAGCAGTTCAACTTCCAGTCTTCCGACGGTAATTTCGACGAGACCTTCCGTCTGGCACGGAAACGCGGGGCGCAGTTCATCGAGGCTGTCGCGGCGGAGTATCCGAACGCCAAGCTGCTGTTTTTCTGGCTGCTTTCCCTGTCGTACCAGGATTTCTCAACGGGGGCGGAACCGTATTCGGTTCTGACGGCGCGACGGGATCTCTGGCCGGCCTTCGTCAACGGGATGCTGGAGCGGCTTCCGGAAACGATGAAGCTGATTGACGGTGACGAACGTGCATACCGCTACGAGGCTTCTCGTCGCGATTTCTTCCGTGCGACTTGGCAGCAGAAGCAGGGGATGCTCCCGGTCGTGGAGGAGAAAAACCGCGCGAAGTTTCTGCTGAACGTCTGCTCCGGGTCGGGCCATTATCTCGACAGCTACATCGTACCGTCGAATAGCTGCTGGTATCTCGGTCCCGTCAACGGATCGCGTCTCAACCACTTTGCGGAAAACCTGGGACAGGCGGTTTGCTGTGCCGATGACACAGTTTGGATCTACGGTGAGAAATGCGCGTGGATCAACTGGCGGGGTATCCAGAACGCGGGGTGGGATCGCGACCGGAAGGAGTACCAGACATGGGAGGAGGCATTGCCGGGAATCTCCGTTCTTTTGGACCGGCTCCGCAATCCCCGTGGTTGGACGGACCGGAGAATTGCGCAGAAGGAGCGGGAAGGGAAGCTCGTTAATCTCTTCCCGAATAGTGATTGTGTCTCTCCCGAAAAGCTGGAGGAGGGAAAATACCACGCGGGAAAGGTACTACCCAAGTTCTGGCCTTGGCAGAACGAGAAGGGCTTGCAGGGGACGTTTGGCATCGACACGGGAACCGGTTACGGAGACTCCTCCTCAATCAGTATCCGGGGAAGCGGAAACGGGTGTTATGTGTATGATGGGCCTAAGGTCACTTCCGGAAACTCCTTTCTGGTACGCTTTTATACAAAAGGATCTCCCCCTTCCGCTGCGGTCTATTGGAAACGCAATGGTTCGTGGGACTGGTCCATTCCAGGCTGTTTCCCATTCCGCGTGAAAGCGGCGGAGAACGGCTGGAGCCTTTACGAGATCTTGGTCCAGGTTCCGTATGGACCTGATTCGTTCTCCCTTCAGCTGGGGGCGAAGCAGACCGCGACGGAACAGATCTGGTATGATCGCATCGCGATCTATTCGCTGGACTGATGTCGTGTGAAGAGAGGAAAGGAGCGAACATGAAAACCTGGACCACCGCGAACTTCAAAGCCAGCAAGGGGAAGCGTAGGCTCGGCTGCATCACCGCCTACGATTGCACCTTCGCGCGTCTTGCCGACGCCGCGAACGTCCCGCTCATCCTTGTCGGCGACTCGCTCGGCATGACGATGCTGGGGTACGATTCGACCCTGCCGGTGACGATGGATCAGATGATCTCCCATACCGCCGCCGTGTCGCGCGGCGTCACCCGGAATTCGCTCGTCATCGGCGATATGCCTTTCCTTTCATACCAGGCTTCCGTGGAAGAGGGGGTTCGCAACGCCGGGCGATTCCTCAAGGAGGGGCGTGCGGACGGCGTGAAACTGGAGGGGTTCTATCCCGAACTGGTCGAGAAACTGGTGCGCACGGGAATCCCGGTCGTCGGGCATCTCGGTATGACTCCGCAGTACTTCAACGTATTCGGCGGCTTCAAGGTGCAGGCGAAAACGTGGGAAGCGGGCGAGACGCTGATTAGCCAGGCAAAGGCACTTTGCGAGGCCGGCGCATTCGCCATTACGCTGGAGTGCGTGCCGCCCGACATCGCGAAAGCCGTCACCGAAGCCGTCTCCTGCATGACCATCGGTATCGGCGCGGGACCGGATTGCGACGCGCAGTTCCTCGTCATGCAGGATCTGCTCGGCATGACGGAAAGCTCGCCGAAATTCGTCAAGCGCTTCGCGAACCTCGGCGAGGAAATCCAGTCCGCCTTCGCCGCCTACGTCGCGGAAGTTGCCGACGGTACCTTTCCCGCTTCCGAGCACTGCTACAAGCCTGCTGCGCCCAGCACAGCGGGGTAGCCGTTCAGGGTTAGGTGGTTGGGTGGCAATCGATTGCAGTCGATCGCTTTCGATAGCTATCGATTTTTCACTACTCCCTTTCCCGCTTGTCAGGCATTGTCGCGTTCGGTTGCGCGGCATACGTATCGCGCAGCGCCTCCCCGCTTTTCGCTTTCCACAGGGGGCTAGGTTTGCTATACTGACCCCGCATTGTGTGTGAGTAAAGGGTAGTTATGTTTTTGACGATGTTGACGATGCTGCTGAAGGTCATGGGCGGCCTGGGCATTTTCCTGCTGGGGATGAAACACCTGTCGGAAGGTTTGCAGGCCGTTTCCGGAAAGCGCTTGCGCCGCATGGTGGCGGTTGCCACGACCAATCGCTTGGCGGGTGTGGCGACTGGTATCGTCTCCACCGTTATCGTACAGTCCAGCTCGGTTATCACCGTCATGCTCGTGGGTCTGGTCAACACCCAGCTGATGACACTGGCTCAGGCGATCAACGTCATCATCGGTTCGCACATCGGCACGACCGCCACAGCCTGGTTACTCTCCGTCATCCCCTCCATCGGGATGCTCGGACTGGGGATGATCGCCGTCGCCTCCATTTTCTACTTCTTCAATTCGAAGGAACGTCTGCGGAATATCGGCCTGGGCTGTTTGGGGTTCGGGCTGATTTTTTTTGGTCTCCAGTTGATGGAAGAGGCGATGGATCCGATCGCCAGCAGCGCAGAGGTGAAAAACTGGTTTGGTACGCTGGACGCGAACAGTTTCTGGGGGTTGATCAAGTGTATCTTGGCGAGTGCGGGACTGACGGCGCTGATCCAGTCATCGGCGGCGACCACCGCCATTGTGATGGCGCTGGCGGGTAAAGGCATTATCACCTTTGAAACCGCCTGTGCCGCCGTGCTGGGTATGAATATCGGTACGACGATTACGGCATGGCTGGCCGCGATGAACAGCACGACGGACGGCAAACGGGCGGCGCTGGCGCACACGCTGATCAACTCCATCGGCGTGTTGATCTTCATCCCGCTTTTCTTCCCTGCCGTGATGCCGATCATGCGGTCGATCTTCCCGAACATCCTGCAAAGCGCGGTGGATGCGAAGGGAGCCGTCGCCTATCCGCAGATTCCGGTGGCGATGGCCTGTCTGCACACGCTCTTCAACGTCGTGAACACCTGTCTCTTCCTGCCGTTCGTCGTTCCCTTTGCCGCGCTCGTCGCCAAACTCGTGCCGTACAAAAACAAGGCGCACGAGGTGCCTCGCCTGACGATTCTCGACACGCGCATCATCCACACGCCTGAAGTTGCCGTCGAACAGGCCTTCCATGAGGTCCTTTTTATGGGCGACAGCGATTTGGAATTGCTCGCGACCTTCCGCCGTCTTCTGTCGGGCGAGGAGGATTCGCAACTGGAAGAGCACATCCTCCACCGCGAGGGGATTCTGGATGTTGTGCAGCGCGAAATCACCGACTTCCTCGGTCACTTCCTGACCGTGCGCCTCCCCGCCCACGTGGCATTCCGCGCACGAGCGTTGCTTCGAATCACGGACGAGCTGGAATCGGTCAGCGATGAAGTGGCTGCGCTGTTGAAGATGCTGCGTCGTCTCCGGGTGAACAATCTCTCGTTCACTGAAAACGGGCGCAAGGAACTCCTGCAGGTGCATGACCAGCTGACGCAGTTCGGAACCGGCATTACGGAGGCGTTGAAGACCGACCTGATCGGAAACCCCAACCAGCTTACCCACCTGCGTGCGGACTCGGAGAACATCAAGGTGCTGACGCGCGAGGTTCGAGCACGTCACCTGTCGCGACTGGAGAACAACAGCGCGAATCCGGCGGAGATTGTCATCTGTATGGACATCATCAACGCCTACATCCGCATGAAGGAAGAGTATGTCAACATCGCCGAAGTGCTGATCGGCGGCAAGTAACGGAACGTCTTGGATCCGCCGATTCGGAACTGATCGGCAAGAGGGTAGTCAAGCGTGAGTGAAACAGGACTCCAATCGTTTTGATCCCTCATGCCGCTTTCATCCCTTTGCACGTGTGTACGCCGAAATACGCGAGGGGAAATCAGTTCTCGACATCCATGTTCTCGCGCAGGACGGGTACGTGACGACGATAAAATAAAGCCCCCGAGACGTGATGCGTTTTGAAGGCTGATCGCCTATCGCATTCCCGTCCCGGGGTGAAACCCTCGCCGTGCCGTTGCGTGATAAGTTTTACGGTTTACCGCTTGCGTGTTACGATGTAAGCCCTTAACCTTTACGGCTTAAACTCACATGATGTGAGTCGGTCTCATATCGTTCACGATCTTTGAGGCGAGACAACTGTCTCGCGTAGGAGCAACGGCCGCAACGTGGATTTCAAATTAATCGTCTAGCTCTATTTCAATTCTTGTGCTCGCGTTGAACTCGTCCAGTTCGTCCTGGAGTTGGTCGGCGCGCGCCTGAAGCGCGGCCACCGCGTCGAGGACCTCCTGTTTGCTGATGATCACGTCAATCTCCAGCTCGATACGCGAACCGTAATTCGTCTCAATAAACTTTCCTTCTTTGACATTGAGACCGTTTAAGTAAGCGATTTCCGACTTGATCTCGTCGAGTTCAATAATCTTCGAGACGATTGGTTCGTTCGCCTCTGCGATCGCGCTCTTGATTGCGATCAGCCGGTCGCGCAGCACCTTCGCAAGCGCGTATGTCTCGGACACATTGATTCCCCGCGGAACCTTCTTGTCCTTTGAATTCTCCTTGTTGACCAGGTCACGCGCCTTTGCAAGACGCCCCGCAACACGATTCTTCTCCTTGAGAGCCCTAGCGATTGTCACCTTTGTTTTCATGTTTATCCTCCTGGTTTGTAAAACTGCTTTGCCACGATGTCTTCCAGATCGCCTGAAACCACACTCGGTCCGTTTTTGGGGGGAGTATCGTTTCTGCGAGGTTCAGCGAACCAAACCTTTCGCACAATCTGTGCCAAAGAATCGATTCACGGAATATCCACAATGCGTTTCTCGGCAAGATGAGCGAGAATCGCCCCACAGGAATCGTTTTTGCCACATGTAACCGATATCGAAATAGCCAAAGGTGTTTCAGACTGCCATCTATTACCCGTAGCTCGGCACTATTATTCAGGATAAAACTATACAGATTTCTAATAGGAGATTTCCATCCATATTTTCCGTTGGCAATTTGAAAACCACGGAACACACGGCATACACGGAAAATCATCCGTATTTTGGATCGGCGATTCCGTGAGTTCCGTGTATTCCGTGGTGAATCTGGGCGCGTTGAAATCTTGCAGACTTTCACCATTGGGGTAAATCCGTTTTCTGTGTGAACGGAGGATCGAAAAACCTCTGGTTTCGGCACTTTCTCTGTGTGCTCAGGGGTCTCAGCGGCGCTGCGTGAGAACCCAAACGAGGAATCTAGGTTGAATGCTTGCGGCGTTTTTTCTTGTGCCGATGAGTGGCGGTTTGTTATACTGTTTGTGGTTTTTGTGAGTGGGTGTTTCCCATGCGTATGGGAACCTCATCACCGGCATTCATCATTGGGGAATCAGATATGACAAGAAGGAATTTCTTGATTGGCGGCGTGTCGTTTGCGTCGCTGGGCGCGTTCGGAGGCAATCGGTTTTTCGCGGCTGCGGCTGGATTGAAAGCTGGAGTCAGACCCAAACTTCGGTTCGGCGTCATCAGCGACATCCACATCACGCACATTGGCGCGGGCGAGAAGATGGAAGGGTGGGGGAATAACCTCACCTTCAAGCATACGCTTGAATGGTTCAGGAGTCAGGATGTCGATGCCGTCATGATTGCGGGTGACATGGCGGACAAGGGTATGGATGCGAACCTGATGGCCGTTTCCGAGGCTTGGTACTCTGTCTTCCCGAACGACAAGTATCCGGACGGACGTCCGATCGAGAAGGTGTTCGTGACAGGGAACCACGATTGGATCGGCTACACTTACGGAAACGCCGCCGCCAAGGCGTACCCAGACGAGGCGGAACGCGTGAAGCACATCTTGCAGAAAGATATGGTGGGCTGGTGGGACAGGGCGTTTCACGAACCCTATACGCCGATCTACTCGAAAACGATCAAGGGATACACCTTTATCGGGGCGCACTGGGACGGTGCTCATGCCGCTCGCGACTGCACCAACGCGCCGTTCGGATTGATCGCAGATTTCATGGAGAAGAACGGGAAGAAGATTGATCCTGCTCTGCCATTCTTCTACGTGCAACATCCGCACCCGAAGGACACTTGCTACGGTTCCTGGGCTTGGGGACATGATAAAGGTATCGTTACGAAGACGCTGTCCGCATGGCCGAATGCGATCGCGTTCTCCGGGCATTCCCACTACTCGCTGACGGATGAACGTTCGATTTGGCAAGGCGCGTTCACCTCTGTCGGCACGAGTTCCCTCCGGTACACGGGCGAACCTTACAACGAGCTGCCGCCTGCGGGATACGAAAACACCAATGCCATCACGGGCGATGCGTGGCGGCTGAACGCGCTCAAGACCCGGTTGCGCCTCGGTACGGGTGACTGTCGCCAAGGAATGCTGTGGAGCGTTTATGACGACTGCATTGTCGTGAAGCGGCGCGAGTTCCTTTCCGATCTGGACGTAGGCGACGATTGGGTTATGCCGCTTCCCGCCGCGGAGTCAAAGCCGTTCGCGTTCGCAGAACACGCCAAGCGGTTGCGCCCGCCGGAATTTCCGAAGGATGCCAAGCTTTCGATCGTCCCGATGAATGTCAAGATTCGGGGCGGCAAGTCGAGTGACGGGAAGGTGACGATTCCGGGCGATTCGAAGCCTGGGTTTAAGATTGTCGCGCCGGCCGTTGTCGCCGACAATGCCGCGCGTCTCTTTTCGCTGGAATTCGTCGCCGAGACATTCGACGGCAAGAAGAAGACGAAACTCGTGTTGGCGGAAGGGTTCAACCATTCTCTGCAACACAAGAAAGCCGCATCCCATCAGTGGTGTTATTTCCGCAAGGATGAGCTGGGCACTGGCGACATACGCTTTACGGTCACGCCGAAGAATTGCTTCGGTGCGTGCGGGAAGCCTCTGACGGCAGAGTCCAAAGTCGGCAATGCCGTGAGCTGAGAAACGGTGCGGCTGACGCGAAGCGTTATGGTTTGAGCGAGGCGCCTTTGCTGGCGTTTCCGACCAGGCTGGAGTAACGGCGGAGCCATCCGTCGAAGGAGCGCGGCTGCCAGGCGGGTTGCGCCGCCCTCCGCGACGCGATTTCCTCTTCCGACAAAAGCGCCCGCAGGGAACGGTTCGGGATGTCGATGTCGATGAGGTCGCCATTCCGCAACAGTCCGATCAGTCCGCCCTCGGCCGCTTCCGGCGAGACATGGCCGATACAGGCACCGTGTGTCGCGCCGCTGAAACGGCCGTCGGTAATCAACGCGACGGACTCGCCCAACCCTGCACCGATGATATAGGCGGTGGGGGCCAGCATCTCCTGCATTCCGGGGCCGCCTTTCGGTCCCTCGTAGCGGATGACCACCACCATGCCTGGTTTGACCTGACCGCCGAGAATGCCCGCGCACGCCTCCTCTTGGGAGTCGAAGCAGATTGCCTCGCCCCGGAATTTCATCATGCCAGGCGCGACGCCCGCTTTCTTCACGACCGAACCTTGTTCCGCGAGGTTGCCCCACAGCACCGCCAATCCGCCATCTTGGGAATAGGCGTTGGGAATGGTGCGGATTACTTCGTCATTGTGGAAGAATGCCGCGTCGATCTCTTCCCCGAGCGTCTTCCCGGAGACGGTCGGGACATCGAGGTGGAGCAGGTCCGGAATCTCTTGAATGCGTTTCAGGATCGCCATGACGCCACCCGCCGCATGGACATCCTCCATGTGGTATCCGCAGGACGGCGCGACCTTGCAGACGTTCGGACAACGAGCGGAAAGCTTGTTGATCCGATTCATGTCGTAGGCGATATCCGCCTCCCGTGCGATTGCCAGCGTGTGCAGGATCGTGTTGGTGCTGCCGCCCATCGCCATGTCGAGCGCGAACGCGTTGTCGATCGCCTCGCGCGTGATCAGTTCGCGCGGAAGCGGTCCGCCTTGCTTCGCCATTTCGACAATCCGTTGGGCAGCGGCTCTCCACAGTTCCTTACGGAGCGGATCGACGGCGGGAATCGTGCCATTGCCGGGTAACGCCAAACCGATCGCCTCGCACAGGCAGTTCATCGAGTTGGCGGTGAACATTCCCGAACACGAACCACATCCGGGGCAGGATGTCTCCTCCACCTGCGCCAGCTGCTCGTCCGTAATCTGGTTCACCTGCCGTTGCGCGACGGCTTCGTAAATCGTGTTGAAATCGCTCGCCTTTCCCGTCATGGGATTCACGCCCGCCATCATCGGGCCGCCGCTGCAGAAGATCGTGGGGACATTGACGCGCAACGCGCCCAGAATCATGCCCGGAACGATCTTGTCGCAATTGGGAATGCAGAAGAGACCGTCGAAACAATGCGCCGTCGCCATGCTCTCCACGCAGTCGGCGATCAATTCGCGGCTCGGCAGGGAATACTTCATGCCCCGGTGCGCCATCGCCAAACCGTCGCAGATTCCGATCGTGTTGAACTCGAAGGGAATCCCTCCCGCCTCGCGGATGCACTGCTTGACCCACTCGCCGACCTGATTCAGGTGGCAATGTCCCGGAATGATGTCTGTGTAGGAATTGCAGACGCCGATAAACGGCTTTCCGAAATCCTCCCGTTTCAATCCCAGGGCGAAGAGCAATCCCCGGTGGGGAGCGCGTTCCAATCCGACTTTGATCTGATCACTTTTCATGGCTATTCCTTTCCCAAAAGCGGGTTCATTATACCATTGCGCAGGCAGGTACGCAATCTGGGAGTTCGGCTGCCGCCCGCGCCCGCGCCGGTTCAGCGCCTCGCCCGTTCTGCGCCGCGCCGGTTCAGCGGTTCAGCGCCGCGCCGGTTCAGCGCCGCGCCGGTTCTTCGGTTCTACGCCGCGCCCGTTCTGCGCCCGCGCCCGTTCTGCGCCCGCGCCGGAAACGGCGCGGGTCTCTCCTTACTTCTTCTCCGCGTGGCACGAGGTGCAGGTGAGGTGGTGGATGTCATTCGTGCTGGCAGCGTGGCGGTATGTGGTGTCGAGCTGCCGCACGTCCCTGCCGCCGCAACGCGAGAAGGTCGGGTGGCATTGGAGGCAGCTGTCGCCCGTCTTCCCCGAATGCGGATTGTGGCAGGCGGTGCAGGAAAGCCCCTCGTGTACGCCGGTCGGCGTTCTGTCGTCGCCGGATTTCGAGAGTCCGCTGGAGAGCGGCGTATGGCATTGGAGGCAGAGCTTCGTGTTCCCGTGTTGCGAGATGCGCACGCGCCGACCCGTTTCCGTGACGAGGTGCGGCACCATCAGATTATTCGCCGCGAACCATCCCTCATCGGCGCGGGAATAGTAGAAGACGCCGTTCGTCGCCACGGCGGGATCGGTATGTCCCGCATGGCAGGAAAGGCAGTTGACCGCAGGCCGTTGGGCCTGTCCTGCCGAGACGAAGCGCCAAACCGTATTGGTGCCGTCCCTCGTCATCAGGTCGTCGAACGCCCGGTCTGCGAACATGCCGTGGCATTTGAGGCACTGCTCGGCGGGTTTTTGCTTCGCGTTGTGCTTCTCGTCCTGCAGGAACTTCCCGTAAGGACTGGCGTGACCGTTCCGAATCCAGTTCGCGAATTGGGATTGGTGGCAGGTGCCGCAACGGGTGACCATTTCGAGGACCTGTTGTTCGTTCATCCGCATCCCGTCGTGGCTCTCCTTGCGGAGGTGCGACCAGATGCGCTGGGCGTTGGCGCGGATCGCATGAAGCGACCCGACGGAGGAACCGTGGCACGCCTTGCAATCCACATTCCGGTGGGAGGACATGGCCCAGTTGGCGCGGGACGCCTGGATCTCATGGCAGAGAACACAGGTCTTGCGCGACGGCATCAGCTCGAAATATCCGGCTCCTCCAATCGCGACACACAGGAGAAAGACAAAACAAACGGCAAGGCACTTGAAGATCGTTTTCATCCTAGATTCCTCGTTTGGGTTCTCACGCGGAGCCGCCGAGAGCGCGGAGTACGCAGAGAACGGACCGAAAACAGCGGGCTTTGAAATGAAAAAGCGGTGTTGACGGACTGCACGGAAGGGGACGATCCTTCACACGATAGGAGAATCGAACATGGTTCGGGAAACTGTCGTAAACCCACAAAATCTCCGCGTCTCCGCGCCTCTGCGAGAGATAAAACCCGTTGTTCGGGAAAGGTAACAGAGGAATTTCGGTTCATGGTTTCACCCCCTCATGCTGTCCCAGTCGCGAACGATTCCCTCGCCGACGCGGAATCCGAGCGCCATGATCGTCAGGGCGGGATTGAAGCCGCCGATACTGACCAACAGGGAACCGTCGGCAATGTACAGGTTCTCCGTCTCGTGGACTTTCCCCCAACCGTTTGTGACGGAGGTCTTCGGATCGTTCCCCATGCGGCAGGTGCCGCCCTGGTGCTGTCCGCCACCGCCATACGGAAGGTTGTTGCTTTTCCCCTGGTGCTGGACGTGTTCAGCGCCCGCTTTCTGCAAAATCTCGAATGCCCGGTCGGAGAGGAAGTTCCCCGCCTTCACATCGTTGATGTGGCCGTTGCCTTCCGAACGAACGAAGGGCAGTCCCCAACAGTCCTTTGCGGAATCGTTCAGGACCACGCGGCGTTCCCACGTCGGCATGTCTTGAATCGGTCCGATGATCCGGATCTGGCGGCGGTAGTAGCGACGCATCAAGTCCTTGTGTTCCTGTCCCCACGAGGATGTCCCGGGCACGACAGAACCGTTGGCGAAGATGTAGGGCGTGAATTGAAAGTCCGTGTGCAGGATCCCGCCGCCGACGAATCCCGGATTGTTGTGGCTGAAATCGCAGATCGCCACATTGGTTCCGGGACCGTCTTCGGTGAACAGTTCGTCTTTCCAGTAGCCCTTCGCGCCGACATAACGGTGTGTTTGGACATTCCTGCCGACGACATCGTGCGTGTTTCCGATCCCGTTCGGGAAGCGCGTCGTTTTCGACGCCAGCAGCAGACGCGCCGTGCCGAGAGCTGCCGCCGCCAGCACAACTACCTTGGCGTGGAGTTCCTGCATCTGATGGTTCTTGTCGAAATACTTCACGCCGATCGCCTTGCCCGTGTCGTCCGTCATCACCTCCACCACCATGCAGCGTGTCCGAAGCTCCAGGTTCCCGGTTGCGAGCGCGACCGGGATGACCGTGTTCTGCGTCCCGTTCTTCGCGTCGATCGGACACTGGTACCCCACGCAGAAACGGTTGTGGATACAGGCGGGGCGGCCATTGAAGGGAATCGAGTTCCGCAGCAGGGGAGTCGGGAAGGGGTGCAGCCCCTGCTGGCGGAAGGCGGCATCCATGATTTTGGATTCGGGCGTGTAGGGGAAGGGCGGCATGGGGTAGTTCTTCTTGCGCGGGCCGCAGAACGGATTCCCCTCGTCGGAACCCGCCACGCCGACCTCCCATTCCGCCTGCTCGTAGAACGGCTCCAGGTCGTCGTAGGTGAAGGGCCAGTCGTCCATCGTGGAACCTGCCAGCTCACCGTACTTCGACTTCAGGCGGAAGTCGTCCGGGAGGAAGCGCCAGCCCATCGCGCCATACGTGACCGTTCCGCTGCCGACACACGCCGCGTTGTTGGGGTACACCACGCCGTCATTCCCGTTGTTCTCGAAGTGTTCCTTGCGCGTGCGCCTTCCGTGCGGCCCAGGTCCCTGTACGAGCCGGGGCGTACGCTGTCCCGCCAGGTCGTCCTCGCCCATCGGATCCGTCCGGTTCCACTCGCCGCGCTCCAGCAGGACCACATGGATTCCTGCGGCGGCAAGCACCTTGGCGCAGCATCCGCCGCCCGCGCCCGAACCAACCACAATCGCGTCTGTGAATTCCATTTGCCTCTCCTTAGGAAATCCGGTTGCGCCCGATGCAGGTGGGGGCGAGAACCCCCAGCATCCGATGACTTACGTAGTTGAAGTTGCCGCCGTGCGCGGGTGTCCCGTAGAATCCCTGCTTCACATGATCGACAATGGTGCCGAAGAACTGCTGCGGCGTTTTCCGGTTCCACAGTTCTTTCTCGATCCGTCCCGATTCCGCCTCCCGCAAGAGCTTCGTCTGCTCGCCCCACGGAAGATCGGGAAAGGATTTTCCTGCGCGGCGGACGGCAACTGCATCCAGTGCGCCGAGCCAGTCGCGGTATTTCTCCGCCAGATGAGAGTAGGGGGCGTGGGGCGCCAGCTGGCGGTCGATGAACACGGTGACACGCGCTTCTTTCGCGCCCGGATCCCGGTCGGTTGGAATGATCTGTTCCGCAACCGCCTCCAGAATCCGAATCTCGGCATCGGATAAAGCGAGCCAGTCACCCTTCGGCGCCGCTCCGACACGATCCAATAGATGCACGCTGCCGACACCCGCCGCAACACCGCTTCCCGCAACGGCGACCCACTTGCCGAATGTCCGCCGGTTGACTCTGTCTGTTGTTCCCATTTCCCCCCCCCTTTTGGCTGATACGCATAAAGTATAACAAAACGGAGTAGGGGAGGCAACAGGAAGTCGAGCCGTTGTCGATTCGTGTCAATTTTTGGTAGGGCGCGTGATCCCTAACGCGCCGTAGCCCTGCCGTCGGTTTCGGTCGTGACGGGGGCACGGCACATTTCAGGACGCGCTTGCTTGTCCTCCGTAGCCTTGCGCAGGATGGATCGCGCCCGCTTGCGTAACGACGGCGCCCTCGCCGTCGATTTCGGTTGTGACAGGGTCACGGCACATTTCGCGTCCGCAGTCGCGATGCTGCGTGTTTCGGTCGTGACGGAGCACGACCCTCCCGGATCGAGGCACCGGATTGTTTGCGCATCGACAGATTTCACCGACTCACCCGGCGGGTTCGCCCCACCTGCATTTTGACGCTTTGAGGAACCAAACCTTATCCTTCGGTTGGTGTACCGCTTACCCGATCTCGACGGTCATGAATTCCGTCCGATTGAAAGTTCAACTTTCAATCGGATGGAATCAGGATATCCAGTCATCCTCAAACGAATAGGCAGAGATCCCGGTCTTTGACGGCACGGAACGGCCGGCATACACAACGGTCGGGCGTTCGACATTCTCTGCGAATCGCGTAAACCGGAGAAGGTTGCGTCCCATGTCTGGGTGATAGGTTTGCGCGGACTTGATTTCGATCGGTCGAAGATGCTGCGCGTTTTCCTGCAGCAGGTCTATTTCCAATCCGTCTGGCGCCCGGTAAAAATGCAGGTTGATGTCTTCCGCGGCATTGCACCGCGCCTTGACGGCTTCCATGACAACCATGTTTTCGAACAGATTGCCGACGAGAGGATGTGTGGACATCTGTTCTTCCGTCCTGATTCCGAGAAGCCACGCGGCGAGTCCCGGTTCCGTGAAGTAGATTTTCGGGGCCTTGACAAGGCGCTTTCCGAAATTCCGGTAATACGGGCGCAGTATGAAGACGATGAAGGATGCCTCAAGCAACGTAATCCACGAGCGGATTGTCGGCGCGGACACGCCGACGGATCCGGCGAGATCGAGTGCGTTGACTTCCTGCCCGACACGGCCGGCCAACAGTTTGATGAAAGTCTCGAACAATCCCGCGTCGCGCAGATTCGCCAGTTGTCTCACATCGCGTTCGACATAGGTGCGGAAATAGTCGCGGTAGAGCTGTCCGAATTGCGGTATTCCCCGGCGGGTGTCGTACAGTCGCGGCAGAAACCCCTCAAGCATCCATCCGTCCCTCGATTTCGTCAAGCCGGACCGTTTCAGTTCCGGAATCGAAAGCGGGTACAAATCCACGAGGGCCGTCCTGCCCGCGAGTGATTGGGAGACTGCCCCGAGCAATGCCGGCTGATGGCTTCCGGTGAGGAGATACATCTGGTTCCGTTCCGCGTCATCGACGGCAACCTGAAGGTAACTGAGCAATTCGGGGCAGCGTTGCACCTCGTCGAAAATTGCGGGCGCCGGATGTCTTGCCAAAAACGCACGCGCATCATGAACCGCCTCGTGCAGCACATCGGGGGCTTCCAGATTGACATAATCGGCGTCGGGGAACAATGTGCGGGCCAAAGTCGTTTTACCCGATTGCCTCGGCCCTGTGAGGGTGACAATCGGATATTGCGTCCACAAAGACTTGATTTTAGGGGCAACAATCCGTTCTATCATCTGGTTTCTCCTCTCGAAATCGAAGCCGATTGTACCATAAACTTCCTCCGATTGAAAGTTCAACTTTCAATCGGACGGAATGCATGACGTATTTCGGGAGGGACGCGTCCGCTTGCGCCGCTCCGCCGCCACCCGCCGTCGGTTTCGGTGCGCACCGGGGCGTGGCACATTTCGGGAGGGACGCGCCCCATCGCGTCCTCCGTAGCCTTGCACAGGATGGATCGCGTCCGCAAGCGCGAAGGTTCAGGAATCACCCCGGTCCAATTTAACCATTTAACAATTTCAAGCGCAGCGATTTAATTTCCCCAGCGGGAGGGACGCGCTCCGTCGCGTCCGCAGTCACAATGCTGCGTGTTTCGGTCATGACGGGGCACGACCCTCCCAATCGAGGAGCTGGATTTGTTTGCGTGGCAGCTCATCCGGCGGGTTCTCCCCACCATCGTCGCGCATGGTAGGGCGCGTGATCGCTAACGCGCCGCCTTTCCACGACCGCCATCGGCGGTGAATCACGGAGATGCGCTCGCCCCAGCCCTGCCCATCCCTGCAATCCAAATCCCCTTGTACCCCCAATCGGAATATGCTATAATACCCCCTGTTCGCAGAAAGCACTTCTAGCATTGACCGTGCAGCGGGTGTTGCACAGGGAATTTGCTGGCGGAAAGGAAAGAGCCAAATGGCAGGGGCACGCGCCTAAGCGTGGCTGATGAAACGACACGGCAGGAGAAAATCCGACAAGGACGAATTGGCATGGATACAAACTATACAGATATGTTGAAATGCCTCAACAAGAACGGAGTGGATTACATTCTTGTCGGGGGGTGGGCTGTCAATCTGTACGGCTATATCAGGGCGACTGTTGACCTTGACATCTGGATTTTTGCCGACAGAGTGAACGCCCAGCGCGTGTATGCCGCGCTCGGCGAGTTCGGCGCACCGATCTCGGATCTCAAGCCGGAGGATTTTGCCGAGGATGGCATCATCTTCCAGATTGGCGTTGCACCATGCCGTATCGACATCATCACGCGTATCAGCGGCGTATCGTATGCCGATGCCGTCCAGCGTGCCGTGCCGAAGGAGATTGACGGCAACACCGTAAAGGTTATTTCCCTTGCGGATCTGATCACTAATAAGAAGGCGTCCGGCAGGACAAAGGATCTGGCCGATGCCGAAGTACTTGAAAGGATAGGGAGATGATCAAGACGATTCGGACATATCGAGATGCGCCGCCGGAAGAGGATTATTCCTGGGCACTGAGAATGAGCGACAACGAACGGCTGGAAGTCGCGTATCGCCTTGTCTGCGATCTTTGGACAATGGCGCATGGCGGCGAAAGGTATCCCGAAATGGATCGTTCCAAAGCAAGGTTTGTTGCGCCGTCGCGCGAAATGGCTCACCCATGACACCAATCTGTCAAGTTGTTTCTTGTTCCGAAAGACTGAAACCACCAAGAAAAGGAGAGACCGTGATGAAGAGGCGGTTGCCGGTCGGTACGCTACCCTTCGTGGCGGTTCGCCAGGAGTGTTCGCCCCACCTGTGTTTTCATGCAACAGGGGGGGGAGGGACTTTTGGCTCACGCGGAGGCGCAGAGATTTTTGAAGGCTCACGACGGTTTCCCGAACGAGGTTCGACAATCCCGCATTTGACGAACCTCTGTTCCCGGACTGAGCCGACAGGGGAGACAAGCCCTGCCACGTCCGCAGTCGCAGGGCGCATCCCAAGAATTCGCCGCATCGCTGGAATTCACAGCCGATTTTTTTGATGAGAACTGCGCAAGCGTAAGCGTGGCGCGTCTGTGTTGGTCAGTGGTTCGTTGATTAAACCACGGACGTACACGTACAGGCTTCGCTCACGCTTGCCTTGAATTGGAACTGGAACGTACTCTGTTTCGTTTACCGTTCACCGGCTTGGATCTCACGCGGAGGCGCGGAGACGCGGAGAAGGCGTGTCATCGTGGGTGGGGCGTCCCACCTGTTTTTTTTCACGCAAAGCAGATAGGGGACGCGCCCAGCCACGTCCGCAGTCGCAGGGCGCATCTCAAGAATGCGCCGCATCACGGGAATTCACAGCCGATTCTTTTGATGAGAACTGCGCAAGCGTAAGCGTGGCGCGTCTGTGTTGGTCAGTGGTTCGTTTAGTTTATTAAACCACGGACGTACACGGACAGGCTTCGCTCACGCTTGCCTTGAACTGAAACGCTCTCTGTTTCGTTTACTGATGGATCTCACGCGGAGGCGCGGAGACGCGGAGAACGGGTTGCTGTCCTTGGCGACCGCTTGCTCAGAGAACCAGACCTTGCTTTCGCTACTGGGTGTCTCGGAGTTTCGGAGATGGGGTACTCTTCTCCAAGACTCACAAACTCCCGATACCGAAAGGAAGGTCGATCCCAGATCCCACGTTTGGGGTTTTCACGCGGGGATGCAGAAAACGGAATGGTCGCGTTTGGCGCGACGCGCCAGTTGAAAGGCGGTGGCATTCGGGGAAGCGGCACTCCTGCCGCTTCACGCAGTGCGGACACGACGAAGCGCGTCTCCCGTTTCAGCGTAAGGAAATGGAACGGTGGACACTCGCCTGTCGCCCGTCGCTTATCGCGTGTCCATATCTTCTCAGCCTCGCGTCTCATCTGGCGTGTCGCCCCCAATCGTTTACGCTTGACGGTGGGGGGAGGAAATGGCAAAATAAGATTCATCCATCAGCGTATTGTTCTTTGACTTACCGTCTGGGCTGATGACGGACGGATCCTGCCCCGCGCGGCTTGCCGCAAGGGGCGGGTAGGGACCTCCGGGAGCGCGGGCTTCATTGCCCGCCCGAAGGAGGTTGTGCCGGCGGGGCCGCAAGGTTGCCGCCGGGCGTACGCAACAGCGTATGATCGCTTCAAGAGAGAAACTTCGCCAAAGTTCAAAATTTGTCAAAGCGAGATACGAGGTTGCGCTACGTGACGCAAGTCACGTGGCGTGTCTTCAGATCATGTTTTGACACAGGCGTTTGGCGATGCCTCTCTTGGGATATGAGAATGCAAGGCACGCCACCCTTTTTTCCGCGTCCGGGTGAATCGTGCTAGGGGATTATGGATTGCATGGACTCGGAACTCAAAACGGAGAGGAAGGAACGAATGAAACGGATGGTCTGGATTGTGAAACGGTGGTTCGCGGCGGCTGCGATAACCGCGGTGTTGGCCGCTGCGTTCACCGCGTCCGGCGAAACGGTGACGAACGTACGCGGGCAGCAGCGAGAGAAATCCAACCTTGTCGATATCTACTACGACCTAGAGGCAACGGAGGGTGGCTCGTACACCGTCAAGGTGGAGATCGAGGGACGGACCAACGAGGTCAACGCCGCCACCTTCACGGGCGACGTGGGCGAGGGTGTCGCGTCCGGCAAGAACAAGCACGTCGTGTGGGATGCGGGAACCGACTGGCCCGGAAAGAAGGGCGACGTGAAGGCCAAAGTGACGGCAACGAAAGCAGAACACGATGGATGCCAGCTTTGGGAGGGCGGGCCGTACTGGGCCGACCGGAACGTCGGCGCGTCCACGCCTGAGGACTACGGCCTCTACTTCTGGTGGGGCGACACCGTGGGCTACCATCCGTCGGGAAACACGTTCGGTTTCAGCTTCGGTTCGGCAAACTGCCCCACATACAACAAGTCCGTTTCCACTCTGCAAAGCGAGGGATGGATCACGTCGGGCGGCGTTCTTGCGCCGGCGCATGACGCGGCGCACGTACACTGGGGCGGCGCGTGGCGCATGCCGACATATCAGGAACTGAACGATCTCTGCTACAACAAGTGCGACTGGACATGGACGACGATGAACGGTGTGAACGGCTGGGTCGTGCGCGGCAGGGGCGTTTACGCCTCCAACAGCATCTTCCTCCCCGCCGCCGGCTTCGGCCGCGGGACTTCGCTCAGCGTTGCCGGTTCGAGCGGCGAGTACTGGTCGTCCGTCCCGGGCTCGGACTACGACTACTTCTCGGGGGGCCTCAACTTCTACTCGGGTGGCCACAGCACGGACGGCAACATCCGCAGCAACGGTTTTTCGGTTCGCCCTGTCCAAGGGTTCAGCAATTAGCGAACGAAGTGAACGCATTCCATTCTTTCATTCTTTCATTCTTCAATCGCACGCGGAGGCGCGGAGAGGCGGAGAGCGCAGAGGGAAAGTTAAGGCCAGGAAGTTGGTATGGCATCAATTGAGAACAGTCTGAAATACGAATCGGAGGTTGAGCCAGGGAAGGTACGGCTTATCGCGTCGGGCGAGTTCGTGCGCGCCTACAACCACAGCGCGTGGTTATTCTATTGCTGTATTTCAAAGTACAAGGTAATACGGAAGTATTCTAAACAACAGCAAAGGGATGTCTATTTTCTGGGGTTCCCCATAAGCAAACTCCTTGAACTGATCAACGGGCGTGAGTATGCGAAGACGGATTTCGGGTACGACATCACGTTGAAACAGGAGGAGATGCCGGTGGAAGAAGGGTACGAGGCGTGGACGAAGGAGGTGCCGGTAGAGATCGCGTCGCGCGCGGGGGCGAGCGCGTTGCCACTTTCCGGCCGGGAACTGGCGGACGCGGTCTGCAAGAAAATCCGCGAGTTCCCGCTCGAGACGAAGACGCTCGTCGAGACGGTCGTGTTTTTGAGCGAGATGCGAAAACTTCTTATTGGGGAGGGGGAATGATGTCTCACGCGGAGACGCAGAGACGCGGAGAAATGGAGGTGGCTTGAAGGAGAGCGCCATATATTCCAACTTGCCTGTTTACCGTGACTGCTACGCCGTGGCTCTTGAGTTCGCCAAGGCGCGGGGAACACTGCCGCGTGACACGCGCTATACCATTGCTCAGGATCTGAACCGGGCATTGGTCGGCATGATGGTGACGATTTACCGTGCGAACTCGTCGCGCGCGGACAAGGCACGGCTCATCGCGGAACTGCGCCGCCAGGCTGTGGAGGTGCAGATTTACTTCCGGCTCTTATCCGATATGCACCAGCTGGGCGCCGTGAAGGCGGCGTTCTTCATGGACAAGGTGCAGTCAATCGGCAAGCAGCTCGCCGCCTGGCATAAGAGCGCGGCAAGAGAGAGCAGGATTTCAAACGGTGCGGAGCCGCCGTCCCTGACGGACGGAAGGCCGGAATGCGCCGGGCCGCGGCCCGGCGCAGCGAGCCACAAGGTGAACCCAATATGCGGGAGTGCCGCGCTTGTCGCGTCTGTGGACGCAATGAATTGCGTCCCTCCCGTCGTGAAAGGCGGTCTGACCGGGAACACGGAGGTGACTTCGTGAAAACGGTAAATGACAAAAAGGTGCGCGGATGTTCCATTATGCCACATCCGTCCACCAGTGAAGAAGGCCGGCCTGAAAGAGTCCCCGCCGCCGGCAACGGCAACGGGACTTCGCTCAACAATGCCGGTTCGAACGGCAACTACTGGTCGTCCGTCCCGAACTCGGACAACAACAACTCGAGGAACCTCAACTTCAACTCGGGTAACCACAACACGAACAACAACAACGGTTTTTCGGTTCGCCCTGTCCAAGAGTTCACCGCCGATCCCGGGGACGGCGTTCCGCACCGTGGCTCTTCCACGGATGTTTTTAGCCACATAGAACACAAAGAGCGCAAAGGAGAAAATCTTCTTGCGGATTTGATTGTGGCGTACCATGACGCGAGGCGGCACAAGCGCGGGCGCGACTACCAGACGCATTTCGAGATGAACCAGGAGCAGGAGCTGGTGCGGCTGCGCGACGAGCTTCTGGAGCGCCGCTACGTGGCGCGTCCGTCGAGTTGCTTCATCATACACGACCTGAAGATGCGCGAGGTGTTCGCGGCGGCGTTCCGCGACCGGGTGGTGCACCATCTCTTCTACAACTACACGCACGAACTCTTCGAGCGCACGTTCATCGCGGACAGCTACAGCTGTATCGAGGGGCGAGGGACTCACTATGGGATCGGGCGGTTTCGGCATCATCTGCTCTCTTGCTCGCAGAACTGGTCGAGACCGTGCTACGTGCTGAAGCTCGACGTCAAAGGTTACTTCATGAGCATCAACCGCGCACGGCTGCTGGCCCGTTGCAGGGATTTGCTTGCCAGGGCAAAATGTTCACAAATTGCAAATGTCACAAATGTTCACAAATTGCAAATGGCAAATGGCGGAGGTGCGGGGATGCTCCGCACGGATATTTGCATATGCGGCACTGATGGAAATTGTGGACAATTGGGATTTGTGAACAATGAAACCGCATGGATAGATTGGTCTCTCATCGACTATCTGCTGGAATCGATCTGTATGCTGGATCCGCTGAAGAACTGCCGGGTCGTGGGCGACAGGAGCGAGTGGCACCGCTTGCCGAAGGAGAAGTCGCTGTTCCATTCCAAGCCGGGATGCGGGTTGCCGATCGGCAACCTCTCGTCGCAGCTTTTCAGCAACATCTACCTCGGCATTTTTGACGATTTTATGAAGCGGGGGATGAAGTGCCGCCACTACGGACGCTACGTCGATGATGCTTACGTGGTTGCGTCCTCCAAGGAAGAATTGTGCGGCATTGTACCGCAGGCAAGGGATTTCCTCCGCGATGAACTGGAACTTGAACTGAACGAGGAGAAAGTACGCGTGATCGACGCCTACAAGGGCGTGGAGTTCCTCGGTGCGTATGTGAAGCCTTATCGCACGTATCCGTCAAGTCGGACGCTCCATAGGATGCGCGGGCGAATGAAGTCGCTCGACTGGAGGGAACGGCCAAGGCGGATTCAGGCGAGGGTGAACAGTATGCTCGGGGGGCTCTCGCACTACGACTGCTACCAGATGCGCAAGGTTTTGGCATGGCAGGGGCGGCTGCGAGAGTTTGGGGATGTTTCGGATGACTGCTTGAGGTTCTACCCAAATGTGTTGAGGCTTCTGACGGAAAGAAGTTCCCAAGAAACTTACACCACTTTGTCTTGAAAGGAAAAAACGATGAAAAAGACGATAAAATCGATGATGATGTCCACGGCGTTCACGCTACTTGCTTTTACCCTCCTGGGGGCTACGGGCAGCTCGGAGTGGTTTTATGTCGATACCACGGATGAGACGCTGAAGATCTCGGACGTGAGGAGCAAATACTTCGAGGGCGAATACGGCGGCCGGACGGGGCGCAAGTCCACCTTCCTGAACGGGGTGTCCTGCGAAATCGAGATGAGGGCGGTCATGGACGATTACTCGGAGGTGGACCATTGGCTCGTGAACGGGCAAAAGGTCACGGCGCGGACGTTCTCGGTGGATGTCGGGACAATCGAGGTCGGCGGGAAACTCGAAGTCGTCGCGGTCGGGAAAGAGGAGGGAATACGTTCGAAGCCGTTCCGGGTGAATTTCGACATCGCGGAACACGTGGACAGGGAAACAGGCGGGTTGTGGAAGGCGGGACGATCGAACAGCGAGGGAATCGACGAAATCGTCTATACACTGTACGGCGGTTCCCCGTCAGTCACGTTCCCGTTCGCGCCGGAGAAGAAGGGCGCCAAGCCGGACAAGTTGAAGTGGCTGCCGGGCGACGAGTGGGCGCTCACCCCCAAAATTGAACTCAAACCCGAAGTCCGCTCCGGCGGGAACGGCAGCTGCACGTTCGGCACGATTGGAGGCCAGCTGGGTACCAGCGGTTCCGAGGGGACTGCAAGCCACAAGAGGAATCGGCGCGCGGCGGGCAAGCTCGCCCGCGTGATGGACAGAGAGGTCGGCATCACCTTCACGGGCGGTCCGCTGACGCTGTCGTGGAATCCCCAGAAGCGCAAGTGGGTGGCCGAGGATGTTTCCTTCGGCGGGGAAGTGAGCGGATCGCTCGGCCTGACGCACCATTACCCCACGCCGATCGGTCCGGTGTTCCTTGAGGTGAAGGGGGAGCTTGCGCTGGCGGGCACATTCAAGGTGTCTGGGATCGACGCCGCGTTGGACGGTACGGGCGGGCTTGAAAGCTCGTTCACGCTCAGCAGCGAACGTCTGCCGAAGGTGTCCGTTGGGGGCGGATACGGCATCAACAACGTCGCGAACCTAAAAGGATCCCTTTCGGGGATGTCTGTCCTGAATGCGACGCACAGCAAGAGGGCGTGGACGGATGTCCGGTGGGGGCTTCGGGGATCCGGCGCGATTACGGCGAAGTTCCTTCCGTTCGAGACGACGCTGTTCGAGCTGACCTCGGAAACGCTCTGGATTATCAACAACAGCTCGCCTAATTCGGCGCGGCTCATGTCTGCGACACCTGCCGACGGTCTCGAGTGGCGGTTGCAACCGCGCGACTACCTGACATCCGCGAAAGCGAACGCGCGACTCCTCTCGGCGCCTGGCGGTGGAGAGTTTGCGCCCGTGGATTCCGGCGGCTACCCCGAACCGGCTCCGGCGATGGCGAGCGGCGTAAAAGGCGACGCGCTCGCGTATCTGCGCGACAACGCGGCGAGGTCGTCCGCGAACCGCACAGAGCTTGTTGTGCGCATGGGCGCAAGCAACGTGTGGGGTGCGGCTGAGGTCGTGTGGGACGACGGCACGGCGGACTTCCTGCCGTCGCTGGCTTCGATGCCGGACGGCTCGATCGCGGCGGCGTGGATGAACGCTTCACGCACGTTCCCGGATGACGTGACGGTTGAAGAATTCTGCGGCTCGGAGGAGATCGCCGTTGGAATCCGCAATGCGGCGGCTGGGATGTGGAGTTGCCGCAACCTGACGGCGGACGGCGCGTTCGACTTCTCGCCCGCCGTGCGGGCGGCGGCGAACGGGAAAGTCCTTGTGGCGTGGCTGCGGAACGCATCGGGGAAGATGGCGAGTTCCGCCGCAGAGCCGACTGACATCATGGCGGCGATTTATGCGAACGGCCAGTGGGGCAGTCCGACGGCCGTGCGGAGCGGCGTCGGCATCGTGAACGGGTTTGACGTGGCGTTCGACGGAGAGAAAGCCGTGCTAGCGTTCTCGAAAGACGCTGACGGCGATCCGTCAACATTGGACGATGCCGAGGTGTACGCGCTCCGGCTGGATGGCGGCATCTGGGGAAGCCCTGTGCGTCTGACGGCGGCTGGCGACGCGGACGGGACGCCGCTTGTACGCGCGAACGGCGGATCGTTCGCGGTTCTCTGGACGGAGAAAGGCGCGTTGATGGAGACGGCAGATCTGGCACTCTCCAACGCGGTTGCCGTCGCGGCGTCGGACGGGTGGAAGCTTCCCGCGAATCCCGTGATGCTTCGAGGCGCGGACGGGCGCGACGCGCTCGTGTGGAACGATGTCTCGGCGGCGGGCGGCGCGGCGGATGCGCCGACGGCGATGATGTACGACCCGGTGTGCGGCGCATGGGGCGCGCCAATACAACTGTTCGACGACGGACGCAAGGAGAGCCGCCTTTCCGGCGTGATCGGGGCGGACGGCGGACTGCGGATCGGCTACGAGTCCTCCTCGGTCGCCACGAATGTGGACGGTTCGCTGGCATTTGGCGACGTCCAGCTCCGGACGAGGCTGATACACCCCGTTTGCGACCTGGCGGTGGACGAGTCCGGTTTCACTTTCTCTACCGACACGTTTACGAACAAGCAGGATGTTGTCCTCACGGTAAAGGCGGTGAACCTCGGGTTTATGCCGGCGACAAACGCCGTGGTTGCGGTCTACGAGGGCGCGGGGGATTCGAAGCGGGAACTGGCGACGGTGGTCACCAATTTCCCCGGAGGGGGCGCCGTCTCCATCGCCGTCCCGTGGACGGTGGATAACACGCAGTCGAATCTTTCGTTCACGGTTGCGATTGATGCCGGGGCAAATATGGAGCCCGCCGACGCCAAGGACAACAACGTGTATGTCTGGCAGGCGGGGGGATATTCCGTGATGTTCGGCAGTGTGACGGTACGGAATGAAAACCGTTCACGGAGGCTCCTGACGGCAAGCGTCTCCAACGGCGGACTCGGACCGCTTCCGGCCGGCGGCAAAGTCGTTTTCCGGCGCGGAGGCGAGAACGGCGAAATCCTTGCTGAGGACACTCTTGGAACGGTTTCGTCGGGAGAGGACGGTGTTTACAATGCCGGTTTCGTCTGGAATCTGGACGGAACTGTCTTCACGTCGGCGTGGGAGACCGTCTGCGTACAGCTTTTCCCCGACGGCGAGGTCGGGGACGCGCTTGACGCGGTGGACATGGCGTTCGTTCAGGTGATGACGGCTCTGGACACGGACGGGGACGGTTTGCTGGATGCGCAGGAAGAGCAGCTGGGTACGGATCCGCGCAATGCGGACACGGACGGGGACGGCATCGGGGACGGCGACGAGGTGGACTCCGAGGGGACGAACCCGCTGGAGGTAAACATACCTTTGGCGGCGCCGGCAGTCACTTCGGTGGAGTCGAATCGCGTGGACGGTACTGTCGGGTTAACGGTGCGATGGACGGTGTCGGATGGCGCGACGGGGTATGAGGTGTGGCGTTCCGCAAATAAGTCAAGGAACGATGCCGTGCGAATTGCGGCGGTATCGGCGTTTTCCTATTTCGACGCGACGGTAAGGTTGGACGGTCTTTATACCTACTTCGTCAAAGCGGTAGGGTATTCAGGGACGAGTAACCTTGGAAAAGGATACGTATGGTCTCTGGGCGAGTTGGTCGAGGAGCCGGACACCCCAGATGATCCGGTTGTTCACGTCTATGCGCTGCACGACGCCCCGGTGTACGGCGGGATTCCCTCGTCGTACAAGGGATGCACGTTCAACGGGTATGCGGTGGACGGGAACGGGCTGATCACCGGGACGTTCGTTCTCGCGGTGAAGAAGCCCGCGAAGGGCAAGACGACCTCTGCCGCGACGTTGACCTTCACCTCGCTCGCCACCGGCAAGAAGATGAAGCTGGTCGGGAATGTGAGCCTCGCCACGGGGGCGGGCAGCGGAGGTCTGGCGGGACTGACGCTCGGCGCGAACGCGGTCGGCGGGACGGTCGCGAAGGTCGGGACGCTGGAGGGCGGCGCGGACGCGGCGAAGGCGAAGAACGCCGCCGCGCTCTCCGTGCTGTCGAAATTCAGCGGCAAGTCCTACGTGATTGCGCTGGGACCGGAGAATCCCGCCGCATTCGCGCAGGGCGGCTGCTCGACGCTCTCGCTTTCGATGGCGGCGAAGGGCAAGGCGAAGGTTTCGGGCGTGCTGGCGGACGGCACGAAGGTGTCGGCGAGCGGCGTGATGACGATGGGCGAGGAGTATTGCTGCGTTCCCGTGATCTACTCGAAGAAGAGCCGTTTTGGATTCGTCGCGTGGTTCAACCGCAACACCCGCGAATTGGTTGACGTAACTGCGCTGACGCCGTGGAGGAACACGGTGAAACCCGCCTTCACGATGGCGTGGACGCTGCAGGGCTTCGGCGCGAAGGGGAATTTGATTCCCGGAATCAACGAGGTGACGCTGGACGAAGAGAAGTTACTTGGTTTCGTCCCCGGCGCCATCGACGAGACGCCGGGCGAGATCGACCTGACGGTGAGCGGGACAAAATGGAACGCGGGCAAGGCCGCGAAGGTCGTGTACAAGGGCGGCGCGGTGATGGTGACGGGTGAGAACGTCTCTGGTCTGAAGCTAACCTACACCGCGAAGACGGGGCTGTTCAAAGGTTCGTTCATCGTGTACGCGGTGAAGGGCGGCAAGCTGATGAAGAACAAGTTCAGCGTCTTCGGCGCGGTCACCGGCGGTGTCGGCTACGGCACCGCCGTGCTGAAAGGCAAGGGCAGCGTGGTGGTCGCGGTCGAGTAGGCGAGGGGCGCTTCGCGCCAGCAAAGAGGCTGAGAAGCTGAGAGGCTGAGAAGCATGGGGACGCGCTTGTCGCGTCCGTCGTAGCAATTCCGTGTGTTTTGGTCGTGACGGGGCACGACCCTCCCGAATCGGGTGGGCGGCGGTCGCGCGTGGGGGAGACGCGCTCCGTCGCGTCCGTTTCTGCGAAGATGGGCGTGGAGAACGAACACCTGATGTTTTTGCCGCCCTTTCAGGGCTTGCCAAAGCCCTCCGTGGCTTTGCGTGAGAACCCAAACGAGGAATCTGGGTTTAATCATTTAACTCTTCAATTCATTGTCCGTCCCGCATCTTCGCGTTAGTACACGTAAAGGCGAATTGAATCGGGGGCGAGCGCGCCTGCCGTTTTCTCGGCGCCTGGGGCGAATACGCCTTTGGATTGTCCAAGTCCGGCAATCTCCACGGGAACCGGCTTCTCCGAAATGTTCCACACGCATACCGCGCTTGTGCCGTCATCCGCAACGAAGCGTTTCGCCACCAGATTGTTGTCGGGGCAGGTGAATCCCTCGTTATCGACAAACTTTCCACGCAGCAAATACTTTGCATACGCCTTTTGAAATTCGCACACATCCTTCAGGTAGGCGTTCGCGACGTTCTGCGGTGTCCAATGCATTTCCGGGATGTCCGGTGGACTTTGGACCGTGCCGTAGTCTTCCCGTGACGGCACCTTGTTATCGAGGACATACAGCCGGTCTTGCATGTAGCGGATTTCGATCTCGTGGCGGAGACCGAATACGGCAACGTAGTTTGCGAGTATGCGCGGTGCCATCGGCGTGGAGAAACGCGTGGTCATCACCGTTTCCGGGAAGGTATAGCGGAAGAGTTCCGGGAAAGAATCGGCTTTGGATGGTTCAGTGGCGGCACGGGCACGGACAGCCAGGGCGTCATGCTTGAAGGAACCGGGTGTCCAAGAGTGGTAAAATCCGATGGAATCGAGAATCGAGTCGTGCAGTCCCTCCGTGAATACCGAGAATGAGGGGTATTCCTTTCGGATGCCGTCGGTGATTCGGCGAAGGAACGCGGGGCGCTCCTCGGCATAGGAGTACCACGGTGTCGGATGTCCGTGTCCCTTTCCCCAGCACTCGAACGGGCGCATCACGCCCTGCTGGTCGTACAGAATGGCGTCAGCACCGAATCCGGCGGCCTGTCTGGCAAGCGAGGACATACGGTCAGACCACGCCTTGCCGTAGAGGCAGCCGAGCGCGAACTGGTAAACGGGAATGTCCTTGTACTTGTGGTAGGTCTGTACCAGAAAGGAACCGTCCCGTTTCGTGAGCGCAATGTCCTTGCCGGACTCCTCCCAGAATTTCGTCGCGCCGATCTGTTGGAGCTGTCCGTTTGCGTAGATACAGACGCGGATGCCACGCCGATGCGCTTCCTCGATACCTGCCTTGAGCGCCTCCACGCCACCCATTTTCGGATCTGGATCATAGTCGGGATAGAGGTGGTCGTGTCCGCCCACAGTCCACCCGAACAGACCGATGCAGTTCAGTCCGTTGCGCTCGGCGACGTCGCAGAGTTTCGGGATGTCCGTGTAGGGCCACATCAACTCCTCGTTCTGCTGCTTCATGATGACGAGCAACCAGCCGGTCAAGTCGCGTGTCCATTCCGGTGCGGCGGACATCACCGCAGGATGCGTCGAGTCATACCAGGCGCGATAGCGTTTGGCCGCGTCGTGCCAATCGCCCGGCATCTTTTCGAACACCGTCTCCGGCAACTCCCATTTCTCGCCCCCTCGGATCGACACCGGATGGCGGAAACGGAAATCCACGCGTCTCTCGCGATTGTACCACCTGACGCCGATCGACTTTGTGCGGGCCTTCGCGTCATGCACCGCCGCGTACCATGTGCCGTTCCCCGAGTCGAGGGCCATCCACGGCATCGTCAGGTCACGGCACGGATAGTTGCTCGTTTCGAGGGTCATCATCCCGCCTCCCGTGTTTGTCCAAGGTGCGACATCCTTCGCGTCGAGCGGGAAGTGGTGCAGTCTCCGTCCGAATCCGCGGGGGATGTAGAGGCTCGCCTGGGCCGGATTGATGGTGACAGGGGCGAGTTTAGGTCCGTTGAACATCGTCACACGCGCGCTTTTGTCGTTGTTCTCCACGATGCCCGAATAAACCTTGCCGTTCGGCGTGTTACGGATGTTCAACGTAACCTTCATGTCCAGCGTCCTGCCGCCACATGTGAGCGGACCGTAAACAAGACGGTCGTTTTGCACGTCGCATTTCTGCTGGACGCTTTCGACGGAAAGCGGATTCTGCTCGCCATCGACTTCGACACCCAGATTCCAGAACACCGTCACCGCACGACAGGCGCACGTGACATTGTCGAGTGCCACGTCCTTGATATCCTTGAAGAGTTCCTGCGGCGACGGATTGTCGTCAAACTCGAACACCACGTCACTGAAGCGCCAGTTTTGCACGTGATCCTGAGGGCGGAACTTGATGACGGGGGCGGATGGGGATCTGAAGCGGCAGTGCGAGAAGGAAATATCTTTCACGAACGCAATCGGCGTGGTAACCCCGAACGCGATCAAGTTGAGACGGCTACCGCAGACGATCGACATATTCGAGAAACGGATGTTCTCGGCGGAGAACGGCAAAAGCGATTCGGGCGGCGGCGGCACGAGACCGCGTCCGCGCGGAGGATCCATGTCCTCGCCCTTCGGCGCGGAAGGTACGGTGAACCCCACACCCAAGGGAGAATGGGTCGAGATGATATTGTCGAAGGAAACGTCCTTCATCGGACCGTCCCCGCGCCAGCCCACACGGATGGCGAACGCACCGTAGGAATTGAGGATGCAGTTGTTGACAACCACGCGTTCGCAGGGGCGCGGTTTCTTCATCTGCTCTTGGTGCGTGCGGATGATAAACGCGTCGTCCTGCGAATGGACGATACAATCGCTGACCGTGACATCGCGGCATCCGCCGAAGTGGAGGCCATCGCCGTTCGGAAACCTGCGATCCGCTTCGACACGTACGCCGCGTACGCCCACACGGTCACAGTCGAGAAACCAGGTGCTCCATCCTGCCGGGTGGAGGATCAGGACATCATCCAGACGCACGTCTTGGCATCCCACGAAGAAAACGCAGCGCCCCGTGATGTTCGTGTCGCTGTTTCGGAACCAGCGGTACCCGGTCCAGTTGGTTTTCGTTTCCTCGTGATGGAACTTCTCGGCGTTGCCGTCGATCGTCCCCGCGCCGGTGATGGCTACGTTGGTCTGTCCGACGGTGTAGAACATCGCGCGCTTGTTGAAACGGGGGGAACGCTCGACATTCCACACCTCCGTCGGTTGGAATTCGGGATACTTGTAGGGATCCTCACCGCCCTTGAGCGTCGCGCCACGGTCAATATGCAACTCGACATTGTTCTTCAGGTTCAGCGTGTAGGTCTGGTAGATGCCGCCTCCCGGCACGAGGACGCGACCGCCGCCTTTCGCACTGCACGTATCAATAGCCTTTTGAATTGCGGCCGTGTTGTCTGTCGCGTCATCCGCCTTGGCGCCGAACGCCGTTACATCAAAGATACCCGCACGAACTGAAAGAGCGGAGACCGTCCAAGCGGCGACGACTGCCATCGATTTCCAATTTTTCATATCCATTCCTTCTCCGAACTGTCACTCGTCCCCTGCGTACGGAGAAGCCGTCTCCGTATCCAAGACGAGGTTTGGAACATAAGTTTGATTCTAACAAAAGAAAGTGCTTCTGTATAGTGGGAAATATGTGCGGGAATGATAGGGGGAAAGTTTTGTTTTGCCTCACGCGGAGCCGCTGAGACGCAGAGAGCGGGAGGGGCAGTGTCCTCGTTGCCCTGAATGGGAAGGTCGCGCCCCGTCGCGACCGCACTGCGGAATCACGCGGACCTGTCGGCTGATTCTCACGCAGAGCCGCTGAGACGCAGAGAGCGGGAGGGGCAACGTCCTCGTTGCCCTGAACGGGGAGGGACGCGCCCCGTCGCGACCGCACTGCGGAATCACGCGGACCTGTCGGCTGATTCTCGCGCAGAGCCGCTGAGACGCAGAGAGCGGGAGGGGCAGCGTCCTCGTCGCCCTGAACGGGGAGGGGCGCGCCCCGTCGCGACCGCACTGCGGAACACGCTATCTAATCTACGAGTCAAGAATGAAATAACCTCATTTCCACACACAAATAACCGTTTATTTCTGCTTGTGCATACGCTGCTGATTTGCTAGAATAATGCCCCTCAAGACGCTTGCGTGTTTTGCAGGTATACGGCTTTTTTCAGGTCGGGTGTTCTGAACCGAAAACGCCATGAAAGGGGGGGGAATTGTTTCGATATAGTACATCGTCACTTAGGGGTATATTCGAATCGAGTTTGGCGACGAAGTGCTGTGCTGACGGTCCAATGACCGCCAGAGGTTTTTTGCGCCGTTTACCCCCCGAAAAATCATTCATCATTGGTTGTCGCGTTGTAACGCGAAGGCAGCCCGTGAATCACAGGCGCGATGTCTCTGTCGCGCCTCGTTCCCGCTTTGTATTCATCCATCATCATGGAGGTTCGCATGAAGAATCGTAAGTCCAGTCGAGTTTTCCTTTCTGTCCTGGGCGTGGTTGCCCTTGGCATCGTGGCCGGTTGCGCATCGCCCCGTGCCGACGCAACGTTCGCCAAATACGATGACGTAAAGGAGGTGAAGACGTTCGAGCTCGCGTGTACATCGCGGAGCTGGGACGGCGCGGAGCTGCCGGACTATCCCGTCGGCAAGCCGCAGCTCATCGTGAAACGCTACGTGTTCCCTCGCGGCAGCAAGCTCGGGTGGCACCACCATCCCGTGATGAACTACGGTATCCTGCAGCAGGGCGAGCTTACGATCATCGGTCTGGACGGTAAGGAGAAGACCGTCAGGGCAGGGGAGGCCGTCGTCGAGATGGTCGGCACCATCCATCACGGCGAGAACCGTGGCGACAAGACCGTCGTCCTCGATATGTTCTACATCTCGCAGGAAGGAACGCCGACCGCCGTGCAACATCCTGAAATCAAGGAAGGCCTGTAACCTTTTGTGAAAAAGAGGAAGGACGTGAGAACGTGAAAAGAATCATCCAGTTGACAGTTTCGCTTCTGCTGCCGGTCGCGGCGGGGGCCGCATCGGTGGTGCCTTACGGCACGTATCTCGTCAAGGGGTCGTTCCGGGGCGACTACAACACCGTGCTGGCCGACATCGGCACGACGACGGTGACGGTAAGGGCCCAGCGTGCGGACGGCACGGCGGTCGCCGAATCGCCGGTCAGGGCCGCGAACGCCGAGGGTGTCAATTTTATCCTCTCGATCCCGGTCGCCTCCGAGTCCATCGCGAAGGCCTGTTCGGTCGGCGAGACGCTCGACTGTACGCTCTTCACGGACGAGTGGTCTCTGACCGTGACGAACGTCCTGACGGTCGGTGCGCCGATCCACGTCGGCAACCTGACGATCAACTACACGGATGTCGAGAGTTACACCAACTCAGTGGACGGTACGGTCGTCGAGATTCCGGCGGAATACATCGCCGAGGCGCAGGCGTACCTTGACGAGGAGATGGGAGGCGGGACCTACGACCCCTGGGGCGACTATGACGGCGACGGCGTGAGCAACTACGGCGAGTATCTGGCCGGGACGCATCCGTTCGATGCCTCGGACGTCCTCCGCATCACTTCTTTCCGCCGGATGGGCGAACAGTTCTCGCTCCAGTTCGAGCACGTCGGCGGGCACGTCTATGCGGTTTCCGCGGCGAACACGCTCGCAAGGCCCCAGTGGGCGGCGAGGCGCGTCCGCAAGAGTGCCAAGGGCGCGGAACTCGACCAGGTGCTGGCCGACGGCGACGACGGGGAACCGGGCGTGACGGAGATTTTCATCACGCCGGCCGCCGGCGCGACGAGCGAGTTCTTCCGGCTGGAGGCGAAGTAGGAGAAAAAGATGCGACATTCGACGGCCGACACCCGGTTGTCGAAAGTCGAGTCCCGGCTGTCGGCCGTCGAATGTCGAATGTCCCAATTTGAAGGAAACAGAACCATGAAGAGAACACTGCATTCTTTGCTTCTTCTTCTGCCGGTCTCGGCGATGGCCATGCCGCACGTGGAGGAGACGCTGGAGCTGTCGAAGGGGTGGAACGCGATCTACATCGAATCGACCCCGACCAATTCGCTGTGCGAGGACTTCTTCCGCGATACGCCGGTTCTCGGCGCGGCGGTCTATCTGAGCGACGCCAACGCCGCGACCGCGCAGTATGATGCAAGCGGCAAGGAGATTGTACAGGCCCCGGTCGCATTCCTGCAGTGGATTCGCGGCGAGAGCGCCTCGACGCTCCAGTCCGTCTCTGGAGGCAGCACAGTGCTTCTCTACGCCACGGACGCGACGAACATCACCTTTGTCGGCGTGCCGTCCGCGCCGAGGGCGACATGGCACAAAATCTCGTCCGCCGAGACCAACGAGTTCCTCAACCTGGTCGGCGTCTCGTCCGACAGCAAGAAGGTCTCCATCGAAAAATACTTCGGCGAAGGTCCTTTCGGGGCGTCGAGCCCCAGCCGGGCGATTTTCTCCGTCTCCGGCGAAGACGAGAACGAGGGTCCCGATCTGAAGGACGCCGAAAAGGCCGGTTTCGGTAGGAAGGCGACGCTTGTCGGCGGCAAGGCGTATGCGCTCACCGCCACGACCGCCGGAGACTGGCCGGGCGTGATTGGCGTTCAGGGAGACGGTGTCCTCTTCGGCGCGGACGCGAACTATGCGTCCGTCAAGGTGCGGAACTGCGGTACGCAGGTCCACACGTTCCGCTTCACGATGACGGAGTCGGCGACGCACGAGCGGCTGCCGCCCATCTCCCGCCGACTGCCGCGCGCCGACGCGCTGAGCGAGCCGGGCTACACGAACGTCGAGGAGAATGTCACCTGGGAGGTTTCGCTCGAACCGGACGAGGTCACGGAGCAGATTTTCAGTCTGGACCGTTCGAATCTCCGCCCCGACAGGGAATACGGGGCGATCCTGGTGATCGAGGATCTCGGCGGCAGCCAGATGCGCGTCAGGCTGCCGGTCGCGGCGGCTGTCGGCTCCTCGGCCGCCGTCGCCTATCCGACCGGACTCTGGGTCGGCCAGATCGCGCTCACGCAGGTTTCAGGG
>JAFSTA010000140.1 GCA_017450695.1 Kiritimatiellia bacterium
CGCGCGAAGTGGCCGGTGGAAAAGGCGGAACTGTGGGATCCGATGCAGGGCACGATCGAGAAGCCCGTCGTGGAGAACGGTCTCGTGAAGATCGCGCTCGAACCGAGCCAGGCCGTGTTCCTCGTGTGGCCGAAGGAGGCGGACGCCGAGCTGCCGCCGCGCGTCGAGAGTCCGGCAGGAACGGCGGTGCCGCTTGCCGTGAAGGAAACCGTCACGCCGGTCGAGGTGCCGGACCCGCAGCCGGAAGAGGAAAAGGTCGATACGAAACCGCTGGAGGGCGCGGAGTGGATTTGGCATCCTGTCGATCCGAAAGCGCAGGGAAAGGTGAAGTTTCGCGCCTACGTCGATCTGCCGAAGGCGGTCGAGGCGAAGCTGGTGTTTTCGTGCGACAACGCCGCGACGATTTTCGTGAACGGCGAACAGGTGGCGAGGCAGACGAGCGGCGACGCGCCGGGATACACCAACTGGCGGAAACCCACAGGGGCGAAGGTCGCGCTGAAAGCCGGACGGAATGAGATCACGGTAGATGGGGAGAATCCGATTCCCGGCCATGCCGGATTCATCGCGACGTTCTCGTGGCAGGACGGCGCGTTCCAAACCGATGCGACGCACTGGGAGGTGCAGCGGGAAGGCGAGGCGTTTGTGAAGGCCGGTTCCCTGTGCGCGTTCGGGAAAGGGCCGTGGGGGAAGATTGCCCCGGTCGAGCGCGTCACACGCAGTCCATTCAAGGAAAGCGTGGCGACGGAATACGCATTCACCCTACCCGCGCTGAAGAAAGGCGAGCGCGTCTATTTCGCTTGCGACGGAACGGAGGGCGAGAACTCCGCCGCCGTGAGGGTCAACGGCGCGTTCGCGGGAGGCTTCATCGGAGCGCCGTACCGCCTCGATGTGACGGCTGCCGTCAAACCCGGCGCGAACACGCTGGAGACAAAACCCTTCCGCGTGAAGAATCCCCGCGTGGTTGTCGTGAGGTAAAACGGGCGCATCCACCTGACGCGCCAACCGCCACCAGAGAAAAGCCACTACCCAAAATTTGGTTCTTGTTCTTGTCGAAAAAAGTATGCTACAATATCTTCGTTTTTGAAGGGTGGGGGTACGTCCACCTCGTATAAAAAACAAAACGGAGACGAAAGCGATGAGAAAGAATCTTTTTGTGGTTGCGGCGGTTCTGGCGGCTTGCGGTTTCACGGCGTTCGGGGAAACCATCACCGACACGACGGGTTACATTACCTTGACAACGGCGGACGTGGCTTCCCAGACCAGCTCGTTCATAGGGGGTGCGCACTGGAGCGACGGACAGCCTCCGCATGACGACGCGGACTACCTCGTGCAGGGTGCGAAGCAATTCCGAACGGACAACGTCCCCAACGGATCTGTTTTCGGCGGCCGCTCGCTGTCACTGGACAACGGTTATCTGAACCTGAAGGTAACGGGGGCCACGTTTACGATCGACGACCTTCGCCTGTACAACGCGAGCCGCATTTGGAACGGGAACGACAACAGTACGCAGAAGATTGTCGGGAAGATGACTGTTTTTGGGACGGAGGCGAATCCTCCGTTGATCGGTCTGACCCAAAACTCCCGCAACATTATCATTTCAGGCGAACTGGTCGGTGACGAAGATGCGGTTCTCAAGATCGGGCAGAACCCCGGCGACGGTACGCTCTCCTCCTCCAATCCCTGCTACGCGCTCCTCAACGCCACGAACGAGAATGGAAACGCCGACAGTTATCACGGTCGCTTTTTCTGCGCCAACCGGTATGCGTACCTCGTTGTGAAGACGGTGAAGACGTTGGGTTCGGGCGATACCCAGACGTACGGTTCCGTCATTAAGCTGTCGGGCGGCGGAGGTTTGATGGGAGAAGCCGGCTTGATTTTCACCAACAGCGCGTACTCGATCACGATCAATGGAGTAGGCCGACTTGGTTCGTACTCTGCCGGACCGACAAACAATGAACTGCCGCTCGGCGGCAGTACGGCAGGGCTCTACCTCGGCGGCGGCTTGGAAATCAAAGGCGAGAACGGAAGCGCCACACTTGAAGTGTGGAACAAAAGCGGAGCCATTGCGTTCAATGACGTACGATTTACAAACATCTCGAAGATACAAACGGCTCAAGGGCCCGTTCGCTTCCTCGAAGACTACAACCACCCCGATCTCCCTGTCTTCCTCTGCACGGGCAACAACGCGCTTGCCGGCTGGTGCGAAAACATCGGCCCCGTCACCCTCGGCGCGTCGTGTCCCCTCTCTCCGGGCGTCGGCACGAAGAGTGTCGGTACGCTTGGCATGGAGTCGCTGACCATGTCGAACGGCACCTTCATCATCTCCTCCCTCTACCAGCTGGAAGACGGCTCCGTCACCTCCGACCTCATCCGCGTCAAGGGGAACCTGACGAAGGGAACGAATCCCATCGAGATCCAGTTCGACTGCTTCCCGTCGGGAACGAACGGCGTGGTCAAGGGGAAGCTCCTCACCGCGGCGAACCTGGGTACGGGGGGGGGCATTACGACGAATGACTTCACTTGGCGCATTCAGGACGCCAGCCTCAACAACATCGTTACCGGCGAACTTTCCATCGAGCAGGATGCCGACGGCACGAACTACCTCTACTTCACCCGTACCTGTAACATGCCCGTCTATCTGACCGGGCAGGATTCCAGCAATTCCGGAGGCTCCTCCTTCGACCGCGGAACTCACTGGGATAACCAAGCCGCCCCGGATCCCGAACACGACTACATCGTCCCGAAAGACCAGCTCCTGCGCTGTTACATAAACGCGACTGCCTTCAAAGGAAAATCGCTCACGATTCAGGGCGGCGGCGACTTTTCGATCTGTGGTGTGACTGCACTGGTCAATGACCTGCGCGCCTATCCCGGTTCACGATTCTCCACCCGCGTCAACGGAACCGCGAACAAACTGCTGGGGAACCTGACCGTCTATGCCACGAAATCCAGTCCGGCCGATTTTATGATCGAGAGCAGCGGCGGATCCCGTCAGCTCACGCTGGGCGCGCGCCTTGTCGGCGGAAACGACGCGATGGTGCGTTTTCGCTGCTACACCAAGGGGCCGGGCGTCGGATCGGATACCTTCACCGGCGGCAAGTTCGTCATCAACGGCGACAACTCCGCCTACAAGGGGAAGATCACCATCCACCAGAAGAACATTGTCGCGGAGTTCGCGAACGAGGTCGCGCTCGGCGGTCCCGCAGACGCCTTTGCCGCCGACCGCCTGATCCTCTCCAGCAACAGCACCTTCTACTGCAACTCCACCTATACGCTCTCCGAGCCGACGCGCGGCATCACCGTGGTGCCGCCGGATAAAGCCAGCAACTACTCCGACGGGGGCGGCAACTTCCAAGTCACGGAGGGGAACACCCTGACGATCCAGAACGTGATTACGGGAGCCGGTTCACTACGGAAGAGCGGCCCCGGCACACTGGTGCTGGACGCCACGAACACGATCTCCGGTATCATCCAACCCCAGGAAGGGAAACTGGCCGTCCGGAACCCATACGCGCTGGGCACGGGGAAAGTCAAGGCCTTTGAACCCGGCATCCTTCGCGTCGAAACGGCGGAGGGCGTGACGCTCGCGCCCGTGTCGCCGATCGACACGTCGGCGTTCGCCACGCTGAATGTCGAGCTGGCGGCCTTTGACGCGCCGACGGGAACGAAGATCGAGGCGAACATCTTCACGCTCAAGACCGCGGCAACCTTTGACACGAGCCTGCTCCAGCTCGTCAACTCCGGCTTGGGCGGCAACTACAAGACGGAGGTTTTCACGCGTGAGACCGAAGCGGGACTCCAGGTTTACGCCGTCGCCACTCCCGGCGGCATGGTCATCTCCATCCGCTAGGGGGAAGCCGGGAAAAGCCGGATTGTCCGGAAAACCCGGATAATCCGGTAAAACCCG
>JAFSTA010000141.1 GCA_017450695.1 Kiritimatiellia bacterium
CCCGCAGGTTCTTAAATAGTTACCAATGGCCGACCATACCAAGTGACCACTCTCTGTCAAAATCACATTTTGTAAGTAATTTTGAGTATCTTCCTTTGAGAATCGAGCCATCCTCCCCATGATGCGATCTCTTACAAGCAGAGCTTTGGAAGACTGGTCGTGTTTCAGGCACTCGCTCAAGTAAACCAGTTCCCTAAAGAACCCTTTCCGCGTGTAGTCGCTGTTCTTGAAATAGGCTTGTACAGAAGATTCGATGCCGTCTCCGTGTTCCGCCGCGAAGACGTAGTTTGTCAGCTCGTAATGCACAAGCTCCCTCCCGACCAGATCGTGGGCGGATACCGTAGCTGCCATGAACAGAAACAGAATGATGTGAATCGCTTTCACGGCTTCGCCTCCTTCGGTTTCTGTTCGCGCTCCTTCTTCATCGCTTCCGCCTTTTGTAGCTGTTCGCGGTACCAATCCCGTTCGGACATGGGAACCGCAGGTTCGTCAATAATCAGGCGAACATAGTGCATCCATTCGTCGCCGTACTCGAAACCGGGCTTGGCGACGCAGATCGCGGAGAGCATCGCGAAGGCCCGCAGCCCGTCCTCCGCGATCCACTCCCGCGCGTATTCGAGGTTGTAGCTGGCGGACATCGGGGACGGGGGTCCGTACCCGGTACTGAAACGAAACATTTGGGCGATGTCAGAAACCAATTCAAGTCGCACGTTTTCCGGTCGCTTCCTGCTGTCATCGACCAGTTTCCGCGCCATCGAGAAACATTCCTCCGAATACTTCAGCAGGCGGAAATAAGCCCATGCCGCGCTAGAAAACTCATGCGGATACCCGGTCGCCATCGTCTTCACCAGGAAGTTCGTGGCGACGGCCGTGACGGACTTCATCTCGCCGAGATGCCAGACACCCTGTTCCCACGCCCAATGGCGATGGAAACTGCCGTGTTCGTTCCAGTCGATCTTGGACTGGCGCAGCGACTCCACCGCAGTGACGATCTCCGCGGCGAAATCCTTGTCCCAGATATCCCGTTCCTCCTGATAGCGGAATAATGCACTCGAAGCGGCATTATACCCTCGATAATGACCGATAATCTTATTCGTGATCGTGCAAATGTCATCCTCGACAAGGATCGGATGCCGCGCGAACGCGGTAAATCCAAATCCAATAAACAGCAGTATCAACCGTTGAAACACTTTCATTTTGTTCTCCTCCTCCTCAATGGAACACCTGGAATATCCCGACCTTTGTCATATTCGTACTCCACATCTTGTTCCCGAACTGGTCCCACTCGTACTTGACCCCGAACATGTCTCCGCGCGGAATGGCAAGCAAATTGTAGTCGGCGTTATGGAACATCAGCAAACGACGAACAAACATGGTCTGGCCTTCCCAGTCCGAATAATAGCAACGGTTGGTGTCCAACGTACCCCAGTCCATCGGCATCCGCGAATATGAGATTTCCCCTTCGAGTGTCAGAGAGGGAGGCGAGTCCTCGCTTTGGTAATAGATGTCTTTCAGCCCCAAACTGTGAAGAACCTCATGCGAGATGGTGATCCCCGTTGGCTTGTTCCTCAAAAGAATCAAATCACCGGTACTGAAACCAAGTTCTGGAAGTTCTGGAACGATTACAAACAAAATGCTTGAATCGGGGATTGGAACCGTGTCCCTGACAATCGAGTTGGCGATATCCATGTTGGTCCTTGCTATGTCAACTAAATACGCCCAATTCGTGTACGAGATGTTGGCGGGCAGAAATTCATGCGCCGCCTGACGGAGTATCTTGTTCGCATTGAAGAATATATCTTGGATTTCCGTGTTTGAACAGAGGGTATTCGTCGATGTTTTTCCCGCCACCAGCACATTCACGTTTCCGCTGCGTTTGATCGTGGACAGGATCTCGACCGACGGGGCATTGTCCGGCGTCATGCCGAGCACACCGGTGAGCGAGACGGATATCGTGTCGAAACCCGCTCTGGTTCCCCAAACCTGGACATCCCGCCCCGTGTTCCCGAGGGGGAAGGTGACGTTCTGGCTGGATGAGGTCCAGACGATCCGGCTGTTGGTGAAGCTGGCGGGAAAGACGTCGACGTGGTACCACACGCCTTCCCCGATCGGGACGCAGGGTGAGTTGTAGAGGCGGTCCACGTCGCCGAGGACGGGCACCGCCTCGAAGCGGGTGCGCGGGCAGGTGAAGCGGAGTTCGGCGGAGCATTCGACGGGGACGGGGTCTCCCCAGGTCGTGTAGGTGATCGACACGACGCCGTCCACGTGCTGCGTCGCCACCACCCGCAGCTCCGCGTCCCGGTTCACGTCGCAGAAACGGTTTCGCCAGGTCCCGATGTCGATCCTCCCCGACGACTGCCAGGCAGGGTCGAAAACAGGCTCGTACTCCCCGGTCGTCCGGTTCCAGGCGTACACGGTGACGCCGGCGCTCGCCGCGAAGCAGATCTGCCCCGTCGGCAGCAGCACGTCGGTCCGGAGCGTCGCCGGCACGAACGTGCCGGTGAGGATTTCGGGGATGTTCGTCTCCGTCCCCGTGAAAGACGCGGAGAGGCCGGCGCAGGTCATGCGCATCCGGTGGAAGGCGTCGCCCGACCGGACGATCAGCGCCTCCTGGGCGATGTTGGTGCTGGGGGCCAGGTAGGATGCCGTGTACGTGGCGGTGGCGTAGTACCACATCTCGGGCAGGACGGAGACGTTGTGCGTCCGGCGCCAGAGCGCGGAGACGCCGTTCCACGGGGAGGCGAGCGGGCATCCGCACAACCCGCACGTCCCTTCGGACGCCGCCGCCTCGACCGGCACGGTCATGCGCGCGGGCGCAGTCGGCGTGACGGTCTGGTGCGGGTGCTCCACGTTCCGGTAACGGTTCGTTTCCCCGCCGTCCCCCTCCCCGTCGGCGGGCGTGCCCCAGGCGTCCCCGTCCGGATGCGCGCACGTCCAGCAGCGGCACTCCCCGCCCAGGCCGGGATCGGGGGGCTGCCCGTGGTCGCCGTCCTTCTGCGCGTCCCCCTGCGGCGGCTCGTGTTCACCGGGCGGGTGGCAGACGTGGTACGGGACGGTTCCCCTCCCGCCGATCGGAAGCCACCCCTCCCGCCCGACGGCCACGCGGTAGCCCGCCGCCGCAGTCGTGAAGTATCCGTCCCACGGCCAGCCCACTTCGGGTTCCGGCGGCGTGAATGTGGCGGCCGTTCCGCCGCCGGGCAGGAGAAACGCCGCCGCGCCCGACGGCCCCTGGACCGTGAGCGTCCCCCAGTAGTGCGAACAGAGGTGTCCAGGCGCGACCGTGCACGAAGGCGCGAGCAGCGTCCCGCTGAATCCGTTCCATCCGTCCGCGTCCCGCGCCGCCGAGACCGTCACGCAGTCGTCCGCGTTCGTCCGCGCGTTCCCCGTTTGCGGCAGGATCCCGCCCGGCGGCGCCCCCGAAAAATCCACCTCCGCCGCCGCCCCGACACCCGTCAGGACGCCCTCCGCCAGCACGACGGGGATTTCGCGGTCGAGCGGCACCAGCAGCGTGTTCGTCGCCTCCGCGCCGGGCTGGATCGGGATCATCGCGTCCCCCGCCCGCAGAACGGCGGTGCCAGCCGCCGTGTCCAGCCGCGTGATGACCGTGAACGCGGCGAGCGCGTCACCGTTCCCCGCCAGCCACGTCGATCCGGTCGGGGCGTGGAGGGACTCCGCGCGGAGGCGCCAGAGGTCGTTCGTGCCGTCCCCCAGCGTGTCGGGCGACAGCGGGTCGGTGCCGCCAGCCACCTCCTCCCCGTCGGAAAGCCCGTCCCCGTCGCTATCCCACGCGCGAGGATCAGTCCCGTGAAGGAACAGCTCCGCGCTGTCGGAAAGCCCGTCCCCGTCGAAGTCCCCGGGCGCGGCGGCGCCGCGCAGCAGGTCGCCGAACCCGGTCCAGCGCGTCTCGCCCGCCGGGGGAGCGGCGAGCGCGTTCGTGACCCCGTTGACCGTCCACCCGACGCTTGCGGGCGGGAGGTTTGAGTTCGCATAGCGGAAGGCGAACCCGCCGTCGCGGAACAGCTCCGCCTGGAAGGTGGCGGGCGACCCCGTGTCCCGCCCGGCGAGCGCGTTCTCCCACGTGAGCAGGAGGGAGTTGGTCGCAGTCCGCGCGTTCCAAAAACGCGAGGCACCCCCGTTGGCCAGCGTGTCCCAGTTCGCCTCCGGCGCGAAGGAGAACCGTGCGGCGAGCGGCTCCAGCCTATCATCCCCCCATCCGACGCGCCCGCCCGGCTCGACCCACAGCCGCGCCACATGATTCGAGAAGAACCGGAAGGTGAACCCGTCGGGAAGCGGCAGCAGCGCGCGGTCGTCCGCCACGCCCCGCAGCCGCCATTCCCGGAGGACGGCCGCGTAAACGGCGGCGAGAATGACGCAGAGGATCGTCACAGCGCGAGTCCGGACGGGCGTTGCCCGCCAGTTTCGGCAAAGCGCGCGGATCCCCTCCCGTCCGCAGAGCCACGCGCAGAACGCGGCCGCGTACAGCAGGAAAACCGCCGCCACCCAGGCGGAACCGTATGTCCCGTGCAATCCCATCCGTCCCTCGCCTTACTTTCGCCGGGCATTTTAACAAGTCCCGCCCGCCCGCGCAACAAGAACCGCGCGCGAGCCTAAAATTCCGCTGTTGGGATTCGGTTTCAGCCACAAAGAACACAAAGGTCACAAAGAGGAAGAACAGAAACGGATGATTTTTCCGTGTGTTCCGTGTATTCCGTGGTTTTGAAATTATCTCGTGGAATAACCAGTAACTTGGCGAACTTGGCGTAAGACCATGACACAAAACTTTCCGTGCATGAATACCGTAGGCGCTTGGGTGAATTCCGCAGATACGCCCCGTCGCGTCCGTTTGTGCAAGGGTACGCGACACACGAGACAAAACCCAGTGTCTCCTCTCAGCTTCCCTCGCCTCTCTGTTCAGCTTCTCAGCTGGCGCTTCGCGTCTCTGCGAGAGATAAAAACCGTTGTACGGAAAACCGACGGCGAGGGCGCCGTCGCTACGCATCGTACGCGCCCCGCTTCTCAGCTGGCGCGTAGCGCCTCTGTGCCGGAAATTACAAATGAGTTTTTTTTCGCGCTGACGGGAAGCCCTAGCCAGCCGGGAAATCCGCCCGTTTGGCAGGATCCTTCACGCCGTTCTGGACCGGGCGGCGAGATTTTTTTCGCAAAGTGCGTTTTCGCCCTTGACTTCGCCCGAAATAATGAGTATTGCTACTCATTATGTCAAAAAAAGAGACTGCGGGGCGCAGGTCGCTCATGTCGAGGATCAGGACGCTGTGCCTGGAGGGGCGGTTCCTGGAGGGGACCGTCACGAGGGCCCGGATCGGGAACTCGCTGAGGATGACCGTCACCGACAAGGCCGACGGCAGGACGAGGACGCTCTTCGTGCCGAAGGAGCACCAGGGGCGCGTGTCGGAGTGGGTGGAGAACTGGAGGCTGCCGAAGGCCGCGCTGCGGGAGCTGGGCGAGCCCCAGGGGGCGGAGTTCCGGCGGGGGATCGGCCTTCCGGCGTCTGGCGGCGGCGCAGGCCGGCGCCCCCGCCGGACGACGAGGCCGCGTTCGGGGAGTTCTGCCCCTTCGTCGCCCGGTGGGGCAAGGTCCTCAACCCGGCGTTCGCCCGCATCGCCGACTTCCGGAAGAAAGAGCGCTGCGCGTACGAGGCGGGCACGATAGCCCGGACCGTTCTGCCGGGGATGTTCTTGCGGGGGAAGTCCCGCAACCGCATGGACAGCGACAGGAACTCCCGCGGGTACGCGGAGAGCGTGCTGCGCATCTCCGGGCAGGGCCTCTCGGAGTGGCCCGGCGGCGAGCCGTTCCACGCGCCGTCGGGCCAGACGTGCTGCCGCCTGCTCCGGCGGGTGCCGTCGTCGTGCCTCCTCGACGCCCTGCACGGCATGGCCAGCGCCGTTGTGCGCGGCAAGTTCCCGGACGCGGCCCGCCACCGCGGCCGCTTCCTCCCCGCGTTCGACGCCACCAGGCAGGAGGGCGTGTGGCGCGTCGGCGGCGCGAAGCGCGCGGGGATCCGGTACCAGCTGGAGGCGAAGCCGCCCGGGCCCGGCGGGATCGCCCTGTCGCTCGGGTCGCGCACCGCCAAGCAGTACCTCGACGAGAACGGCAAGATCGACTGCGGGCTCACGGGGTTCAAGATCCTCGCCGGGCGGATAAAGGGGCGCTTCCCGCGCCTGCCGGTATGCGCCGTGGGCGGCGCGCTCTACGCCTGCCGGCCGGTGATGCGCGTCTGCGAGGACTACGGCCGGAAGCACATCCTCACGTTCAAGAAGGGGCGCACCCCGGCGGCGCACGCGGAGGCCGGGTCCCTGACGGGCCTCGAGCCGGGCAACGCGGGCGGCATGACCGTCCGCACGAAGGATGGCGGGCGGGAGACCGCAGGCGGCCTGGCGTGGGCAAGGGAAGTCACCCTCGGGGAGGGCAAGGGCGAGGTCCCGTTCAACGTCGTGCGCTGCGCCGAACGGGCGAAGGGGGACGGCGTGTCCCGCCCGGGCGTCCGCAGGGAGAGGATAAACGACAAGCCCCCCCACCGGGGGAGCTTCGCCGCCAACCTCGACGTCCGGGACGCGGAATCGGCCTCCGACGCCGTGGCGTGCGGGCGGCTCAGGCGGAACATCGAGAACAACTTCAGGGTGGAGAAGGCCGACTACGGGTTCGGCCCCGAGCACGTGTTTTGCAACCACCGGAGGTGCAGCCGCAACTTCTACATCCTCATGCAGCTGGCGAACAACCTCTGGCAGCTGTTCAAGGCGGGGTGCCTCCCGGGGCTGAGCGCGGCTCCCCGGAACGTGGCGCAGCACCACTGGGCGAACCTCATAGCCGAGATGCTGAAGTCCGTCGGCATAAAGCGCCCGATGGACGCCATGCCCGGTACATGCGCAGAATGGACTTGTGACCGGCAAAGGCGGGCACGCCACGATATTGCGGGTTGATATCCCCCCCGTCCGAACGGGGGGTAAGGGGGGGGGCTTTGCCTTCTCCGCGACCTCCGCGCCTCCGCGTGAGACGTCCCGCCCTCTCGGCGGCCACGCGGGAGCGTGCCCTTCCCCCTCATTTGTAATTTCTGCCTCTGTGCATTCCCGCTTGCGTTCCGTAAGGAGCTTATGGTATCATGCCATCTGTCCGGCGGCGAGGCGCTGTCGGGCGGGTGTCGGATGCAGAAGCCGAGTCGGGGGTGACGTGCGCAAGCGCGCAACTCCTCAATCCGGGAAACTCCAATTTATGCCAATCGGGGAAAAGGGGCGTTCATCGCGGGTCCTGTCGGCCGGAAAGGCGGAACAGGCTGTCCGAGAAGAGAGGTGCGGTATGGAATCGAAGAACATCAAGCTAGACAAGAAGGGCAGGTATTGCTGGTCGTATGAGATGAGCCTGTTCAAGCATCCGTGGATTTTCCTTCTGCTGATGAAGGTGTTGCTGATCACGATCGGGATCATGTTCGTCCTCTTCTTTTTGCTCTTGTGCTGGGAGCGCAATTTTTGGTGGGAAGGTTTCCTGAATCTGCTGAAGGTATGCGGTATCGGCATCGCCGGTGCGACGGTGTTGGGCGCACTCGGATATTGTTTCTATGCGCTGATGATGGGCGGCAAGTATTGCGTGGAATTCCACATGAACGAGGATGGCATCGAGCACGCGCAGACCGGGCGTCAGGCGAAGAAAGCGGAGAAGATGGGGATTCTGACCGTGCTACTCGCGATTTTCAGCAAAAGACCGACGCAGGCCGGCGTCGGGCTTCTCGCGACGAGGACGCGCATGTATTCGGACTTCGCCGACGTGCGGTCGATCACCCCGCAGCCGAAACGAGACACCATCAAGCTGGACGCCCCGTTCTGCCACAATCAGGTATATGCCAAACCAGAGGATTTCGAGTGGGTCCTTGCCTATATCCGGGAGCACTGCGAGAAAGCGAAAGCGGCGAAGGATACAGCCAGGCGAGGTCGGGAATCCAAGGTGTAAAGCAGACGAAATGCAGAAATCAAAAAGGAGGATCAGATGAGACAGGATCGCGTAAAACGAATGTGGGCGATGTTGGTTGCCGCCGTGGCGGCGTTCTCCGCCGTTTCCACGACGGCGCTGGAGTTGACCGGGCTGCAGGTGCCGGACACGCTGCGCCCGCGCGCGGGCGAATGGGGCGGGATGAAGGCGGTTTTCGTCCCGCTTCCGAAGGGTGGCGAGATGTTCGTGGTGAATGAGGGCGGCGACCAGACGAAGGGACTGCAGAAGGAGTTCCAGATCGTCGTCCAGATGCCCTGCATCTCCGGGTTGAAATCGCTGATCCCGTCCAAGTACAGGCTGGAGATTCCCCTTTTCGGGCAGACATTCTTCGGCGTGAAACATGACGACATCGAGCCGCAGAGTGTGCTTTACGAGGGCGGCGTCGTCGTGAAGGGGATGTACACCATCGTGATCATCGGAATCCCGAAGGGGCGCGCGCTGGACAACTCTATCCTGAATATCCTGTCGCAGTTCTCCCTCCGGCTGCCCGCGGGCAATTACATCGACAAGGTCTCCGCGCTGGCGGCCAACCTCGACCGGCCGGAACTGAAAGTCGCGGGATTACGGTTCGCGATGAACACCGCCCCCGAATCGGCCGAGCTGGTGGCAGGCATGTGGAAGGCAGCGCTCGAAGCCAAGGACGGAAGGATCGCGGCGTGGTGCGAGTCGGCGCTGGGGGAACTGAATCCCGCCGTGTACGGGAAGGAGCCGCGCCTCGACGCGCCCAACTGCGATGCGGTCGTGAACTGGCTCTCGCTGAAGCCGGGGCTGCAGGTCACCTCCGCGCTCCAGTTGCCGAAGGTGGAGGGAGTGCCCGACCAGATCGCCGGTGACGGCGACAAGAAGACGGGGGGCGTCGCCGAGAATCGCGGCGGGGCAGACACGCCGAAGCAGACCGCGCAGACGCCCCAGACGCCCCAGACACTACCACCCGTCCCCGAAGGAGACGGTTTCGCGCCCGTGAATCTCCCGCGCTTCAAGCTGCCGACCTTCGAGGAGGCGGACGCGGCGCTCCGCAAGGTCCACCGCCCCAACCGGCGGAGGTTCACGCCGAACCGGACGCGCGCGAAAACGGTCAAGCCGATCCTGGCGGACGACCTCGTGAACGCCACCACGCGCAAGGCGGCGGTCGCCCAGTTGCGCGAGGGACTCCAGAGCCTGCTCGGTCCGTTCTCGGAAGCGGACCAGAAACGGTTCGACGAGAAGTGGAACGCCGTCTCCGAATATCCGTGCGAGGCCATTCTGGAATGGCTCAAGAAGGCGTGCCCGATCGTCACCTCCATGCTGATGCTGAAGTCCGAGATGGGTGCGCTGGCCACCGACTACGACCACGCGATGCACGAGGCGGACATCACGCGAAACCTGCGCAACTACGAGGCCTGCGACGAGTGGATGGAGGAGGTCGGCAGGCTCGCGAGCGAGATGAAGGGTGTCCAGGCATCACTGGAGGAGGAGGCGAACAAGCTGGCGGCCCTCGGCGAGATGCCCGATCCGGTGGAAGAGAAGACGGCGGCGCGGAAGCGCCACCGCGCCGCGAGGGAGACGGCGCTCGAACTCTTCGGCGGCACGCCCTCGGACGACACGCGCAAGGACATCGACGGCGAGTACGTGACCGACGAAGGATTCCTCTTGTCTTCTACAGGAGCCAAAAATTACGATCTTTATGAGAATTCGGGGTTTGGTCTTTTGGCGAAAAAGACGATTTACATCCATCCCATTGCCGAATTTGAGGAGGAGGGCGAAAAGGCCGTGGGGCTGTTGGTCGTGGGCAATTCGGAACCCAAGAAATACCTCGGCGGGAGACCGACGGTTGACAAGGATTGGAAAATCGAGGATTCAACGGAGGCGAAACTTGTTTTTGCGATGCCTGAAAAGGGGGGAGGATATTATATTTACCAAGAGCGTCCATACGATACGAAACAAACCATGTTGTACGAACGAACAACAATCACTCATGATGCCGATGATAAGGGGAAGCCGGTTCTGCGGATTACCTATACCTATTTCCGATCAGATGATGGGTACATGTTGACATCGACGGCATTATTCCGTCATACGGGACGGGAAATCAAGCGACTCCCCCGGGCGCAACGGCGTCCGTATCTAGGGAAAGACGCCGTCGCGGACGAAAAGTTGGAAGAGACGTATAGGAACGAGCTGGAGAAGACGTTCAAAACGAAATTCCCGGAGGCGCTTGCCGCGCAGAAGACTTTTGAGAAAATCGCGGAGACTACCGAGTTGAAGGAGTTACCCGCGTCGTGTGAGCTACGGTATGTGCTGGACAGGATTGACTTCCCGAACGGCAAGAAATTCAGGGTTGAAAAGCCGAATTCCAATGATCTGTTTGGTCGAGACTGGTTGGATATGAAACCATATACCGATGAACATAAAGCCTATTGGGAAAAACTCAGCTATGAAGAACGCAATAAGGTCAAGTTCAAGTTCATTGTCTTACTGAGCTGTCTTGGCGAGAACCTTCTTAGCGAGACTACGTTGGACACGTTGGGTTATATACAGCGTGAGCAGTTCGATATCGGTCACTTCAACGGAAACCGTAGTACATTCGTGAAGAAAGATACGGCGGAACGTATCGAGCGGGTACGGTGGCATCTCCCCCCGAAAATTGTCAGGATTGATCGGCAGAATAGTTCCCCGATCACGATGCCGGTTTGGGTGGAGTTCGAGACAATGGCCAAGCACAAAAACCCGCACTATGATGAGGTTCAGGAACATCTTACGGGACGATGGAGATTCAGGGTGTCGCCGCATGTTGAAAATCCGAGGATCCTCCAAAAGCCTTATGAGTATAAACTATATCTGAAGTCCGGACGCAGGTATGAATGTTGCACGAACGAAGCGCGGCAGGTCATGTTGACATTGCCGCTGATCGACGGCAGCAGAATCTATCCTGATGTCGCCGTCAGGCTGGACTTCCCTGATGCTGCCGGCGAGAAGATCGACAAAGATGATTTCAGCCGACCGGCCGTGAGGTTCCATTATAAGCTGGAGACTCTGAAGGGACGGCAGCTCGCGGAGCGTGAGAAAGAAGTGGCTGCGAAGTTCGCCCAGAACGGCGGGGAAGAGAAGAAAGAGCCGGAGACCGAAGAGGAAGCCGAGGCGGAGGCGAAGCAGGAGCGCATCGCCTTCCACAAGGAGAACATCCGCTTCCTGCAGAGGACGATTAGCGGATTGAAGAAAGAACTCGAAGGGGAGAAGGATCCGGGCAGGCGGAGCTCGCTGGAGTACGCGATCATGCTCGAGGAGAGCAACATCGTCTATGAGAACGACCGCATCCGGGCGGAGCAGACCGGGGAGTTCACCGCGTCCCGCACGCCGTTCGACGACTTCTGCAAGGTGCAGTTCCTCCAGAACATCCAGAAGGAGATCCAGGAGATCCAGGCGCTGGAGCGCGCGAAGAAGCGCGTCTCGTTCCTGGTCGACAAGATGCCGCCCGGCGAGCGGGAGACGGCCCTGGCGCTGGAGTCCAGGCTGGACTCGGAGAGCGCCGAGGACCTGGCGCAGTGGCGGAAGCTGGGCGACGCGATGGAGAAGAAGTACACGGGGCGCCTGACCTACGACCAGGGGATGGCGGAGTCGGAGGTCGCCGACCGGGAGGAGGCGCTGCGGCGCGTCGAGGTGCTGAAGAAGGGGTGCGACTACCTGATGATCATGGGCGGCGGCGAGCTGCCGCAGGCGATCTCGACCATCTACTCGCTCTCCACCTCGGTCCTGGAGGAGTCGTCCCTGGAGGACGGGCTGTGGGCGGGGCTGAAGACCGCCGTCACCTCCTGGTCGAAGACGATCGACTACGTCTGGACGGCGTACGAGGGGTACGACTCGGGCGGGCTGGCCGGCATGGCGCAGGCGGTGGGGATGAACTACGTGATGGGGGAGATCGTCCCCTCGCTGGTGGAGAAGGCGAAGGGCGTGGAGATCAAGCTGCCGTGGAAGAAGCAGCCGAAGGCGAAGACCGGCGCGGCGAGGAACAAGAACATCTTCGCGGACCTGAACGCGATGGAGTTCGAGATGGGGAAGGCGAAGCAGGAGGTGGACGCCTTCGTCGATGCCTACCAGAAGTACGAGACCGCGAAGGCGTCCGGGGCCCCGAAGGAGCAGCTGGCGAAGATGGAGGCGGCGCTCGTGAAGCCGATCGCGATGATCAACGAGAACCCGACGGCGAAGGCGCTGATGAAGTACACGGAGGTCGGCGGGAGGGGGCCGGAGTTCAGCAAGGCGATGCAGGCCGGGTTCGACAGCCGCCTGCAGGACATCCACGCGAAGGTCATCGAGCGCTTCAACGCGCTGCAGCACGAGAAGGGGTACAACCGGCAGCAGGTCGTGCCGATCCGCAACGAGACCAGCAAGGGCACGGTGGGCATGGACGCGGACTTCGGGCTGGTGGAGCAGCCCAGCATCCGCGTGCTGGACGACGGCACGCTCGCGCCGAACATGTGGATGCGCCAGAACTACGAGCGCACGACCAAGCAGAAGTGGATGGTCGACGCGCAGGCGAGCTGGAACAAGGCGTACGCCGAGGTGACCGGGGGCTACAGCGCGAGGAAGTCGTGGGAGAACATCACCACCTCCGGGCATCCGGAGGCGTACCGCGACATGTCGATCCTCAAGGCCGACCCGAAGAAGGGGAATATGGCCGAGATCATGGAGGGGATCAGCCTCTCGAACGCGCAGCAGATCATGGACGTGACGCGGTTCAAGTCGGACGAGATGCTCTCGACGAAGGACTTCCCGCGCCTAGTCGGACTGCGCGAGTCATGCCGCGGGACGGCGAAGGACATGAACACGAAGCTGCTGCCCGCGCTGGACGCGCGCATCAAGCCGCTCAAGGAGCTGGAGGCGAAGCTCACCAAGAGCGGGCAGGCGCTGTGGCCCGACTCCGCGAGGGAGCTGCAGCGCCTCACCGCCGCGCGGGACCACTACAAGAAGGTCTGCGACTCGTTCGACAAGATCGGCAAGGGGAAGATACCGCCCAAGGACTGGGACGACGAGGTCTATACCGCCACGGGGGGCATGGGGATCGGCGACTGCCTGAACGACATGTCCGACCTCTTCCGCTCCCTTTTCTTCGCGAAATGAGCCTGGCGGCGGCATAGCCGCCAGCCGGATAAGCGTGTCAGGCTGAAAAGCGGGCAACGGGGACGTTGCCCCTCCCGATTCGGGCAACGGGGACGTTGCCCCTCCCGGTTTGCGGGTAAGTGCCCCTGCGGGGCTAAGTGCCGCTGCGCGGCTAAGTGTCCCTGCGGGACTAAACGCCGCGTAACGGTTCAATGGGAGGGTCGCGCTTTCGCGCGACCGCAAGAAAAATGAAATGGTTAAATCGCTGTCTTCGACTGCTTTCAATCGGGCTTCGCCCTTTCAATGGATCGTGCCGTCGATTTCAAGCCGCGTAGCGGCGATTTAACCTTTTAACCATTTCATTCGTGAGGCAACGGGGACGTTGCCCCTCCCGATTCAGGCAACGGGGACGTTGCCCCGCACGATGCCCCGTAGGGGCGGCACAGGCACAGGCGGGGGTTACGCTTCGCTCATCCCCTGCACACCAACAAAAACAATCAAGCCCCGTAGGGGCGACACAATCTAACCTCCCGCCCCCTAACCGTAAGCGAAGCGAACATGAGGCGAACCGACGAAGTGAAAACCTAAACTTTCCCGCTCCTCAATTCCATGATTTCCAAGGTTTGATGTAAATACCACGTTGCGCATAAATCGGTTGAAGCCGACGTTGCAGTTCAATTACATATTTAACCTTTTCCGTAAAAGGAAGGGATGCAAGATTGCGACGCCCTTCGCTCTTGGCGTACTGTTTTGCCGAAAGTGGTCGCATCATTGTCATTTTGCACTCTCCTCGTCAGGGTTTGGAAGCCCGTGGGCTGTACAGATATCAGCAACGGGCGCCTATTCCGTCATAGTCAAAACTGCGGGCATATGCCAACGCATCTTCGAGCAACTTGTTATAGACAGGCAGAAATTGGACTGGCACGCCCCCTATGTTTATACATTCAGGCATGTGCGCATCTGGATAATATCCACGTTTCTTCAATACATCGTAGATGGGCTGAAGCGGCAGAAGACTGTCGTTATCCTTGAATAGGACAAAGACATCCAAATCCATAGTCACGACAGGTTCAAGGTAGAAAGTCGCCCCCATCGCGCCACCTATCGCATAGTCTTCAATCACACCGTCCGCAATAAGTTCTGCCAGTACTTTCAATGCCCCTTTCATTATTGACCTTTATTCTACCGTTCATCACATTGCATGACGCCACATTCTTCAAACGTAGCTTACAAATGTCCAAGGGGTGATGAGAGCGGTTGGCTTCCATACGTCGCTTGGCACTCTCATCTCAGCCAGTTCCCCAGACTGTCTCGCTTCCAGTCGAAACAGAACATACCCAAAACTGAAAACGAAGTTAGATTATCAAATCTAATTCATGGATTCAAGAATGAAAAGTAGAGCGGCTGGACTACTAGGCCGAGCTGCTAGACCGACGTAGAATCGGCGTTGAGATTTGTCGTCAGATGGTATATACTGGTTCCGTTGTTTTGAGAGCGGTGTTTTCATCATGCGGGAATTGATTTCTTCAAGCTGTTCTCAATCCCAACACGATTCGTCTCATTCAGCTGTTGAATGGGATGGAAATGATCGGAGGTTTATGATGTTGTTGCGAAACTGGATGTTGATGGTTCTTCTCGCCGTTCCGGCGCTCCGCGCCGAGAGTGTCCGGACTTCCGACTGGAAGGAAAAGGAAGGGGAAATCCACGGCGCGGTACCCGAACTGCTCGTCTGCGCGGACGGGCGGAAAGTGGAGAGTACCGAAACCTGGGAGAAGGTCAGGCGGCCGGAGTTGCTGGACCTCTTCCGCAAATACTGTTTCGGGTACAATCCCGTGGGACGTCCCGCCGACCTCCGTTTCGAGCGCGACGGCGAAGACACCCCGATGCCCGACGGCAAAATGTTGCGCCGCAAGGCGCGCATCCGGTTCTCCGGTCCGGGCGGCGAAGCCTCCGCACGCGTGCTAGCCTTCCTGCCGCAGAATGCGAAGCGTCCCCTGCCAACCTTCGTCATGCTGATCAACCGATCCGGCGAACGGAAGCAGTGGGCGGACGAGACCCGTGCCGTCAAGCACGCCGCCTGGCCGGTCGAGCAGATCATCGAGCGTGGATACGCCACGGTCTGCTACTTCGTGCAGGATTTCGATCCCGATTTCGGCGACGGCTTCACCAACGGCGTCCACGGCATCTTCCAACCGGATGTCAAGAAGCGGACGAAAGCGGACTGGGCTGGACTTGCCGCCTGGGCGTGGGGCGCAAGCCGTGTCATGGACTGGATTGAAACACAGCCGGATCTCGACCGGACGAAGGTTGCGGTCATCGGTTGGTCGCGTGGCGGCAAGACCGCCCTTTGGGCGGGTGCCAACGACACGCGTTTCGCCTACGCCATCTCCAACGACTCTGGATGCGGTGGCGCCAAGCTCAACCGCATGAAGCTCGCCAAGTCGGAACACATCTCGCAGATCGTGAAAAACATCGGCTACTGGTTTTGCGGCAACTACCACGACTTCGTGGAGCGCGAGGCGGAACTCCCCTTCGACCAGCACCAGCTGGTTGCCCTCATCGCCCCGCGCCTCGTGTATGTCGGTTCATCCGACAAGGACGCCTGGGCCGGTCCGCCCGCTGAGTTCGCCTCCGCTAAACTCGCCTCCCCCATCTGGAACCTCTACGGGAAGAAAGGTCTGGAAGGGAAGGAATTTCCCGCCGAGCCTTTCACCGCCTACCTCGACGGCGATGTCGGCTACCACCTGAACAAAGGCCCCCACCAGCTCAACGCATACGACTGGAAAAACTACCTCGACTTCGCCGCCGCCCACGGCTGGTGAAACGCATTCAAGGCCGTAGGTAACTCACGCATGTACGCAGAAAACGGGAGGGACGCGCCCCGTCGCGTCCGTACTGCTTACCCACCCAACCACCGAACCACCCAACCACCGAACCACCCACCCCTATCGAACAAAATGTGCGCTGGACAGGCGGTTTGAAACTTGCTAAAATACTTGGATATGAAGAAATTTGTTATCAAGTCTATTCTTTGGGTTGTCGGTATCAGTATTGGGTACGGGCTTTACCAGATGGGTGTGCGCCAGTGGCCCCGAAAGCTCCCTACGCAACCGGTCGCTTTGCGTTCTGCGGTTCAGGATATCCTCACCCAGAAATGTGCGGTCTGCCATGATACGGAACGTGACTACCCGCTCCTTTCGAAAATCCCGCTCTTGGGCGACTTGATTTCCGAGAACCATCGTCAGGCGACTCGTCACTGGAAACCCTTCGACCGCAGTTACCTTGGGCCGTCCGCCACGGAAGGCCAGCGGATTGACGCGCCGACGCCACTGACGGTCTTTACCAAGCTGAGCCATGCGTTGTCCGAGAACCTGATGCCGCCGCGCGAGCACCTGATTCTTTGCTGGGGCAGCTGGATCTCTCCCAGCGAGAAGCAGATACTGAACGAATGGATCAAGAGCCAGCGCGGGGAATGGCTTTCCCAATGGGGAATCACCAACGGCATGGAGTTCCCGATTCAGCCTATTCCCACTTCGATCCCCCACAACGAGGCGAAAGCCGCTCTCGGCGAGAAGCTCTTTTACGACAAACGCCTCTCTTCCGATGGCGCGATGTCCTGCGCAACCTGCCACGATCTGCAGAAGGGCGGCGATGACGCGCAGCGTCTCTCGGTGGGAGACGGTGGACAGAGTACGGTCGTCAATACGCCGACCGTGCTGAACGCGGTCTTCAACATCCGCCAGTTCTGGGACGGTCGCGCCGCCGATCTTGCGGAGCAGGCGCATCAGCAGTTGACAAGCCCCGACGCGATGGGCGTGACCAACTGGACGGCTGTGGCGGAACGTCTCGCGTCAGACGCCAGCTTCAAAACGAATTTCCTCGCGGTCTATCCCCTCGGCTTTACCGAGAAGAACATCTGTAGTGCGATCGCCGAATATGAGAAGCGCCTGATTACGCCGGGAAGCCGTTTCGACCAGTATCTGCAAGGTAAGAAGGGCGTTCTCAGCACCGAGGAGAACAAGGGCTATCTGACCTTCCGCAAATTCGCCTGCGCCAGCTGCCACAACGGACCGTCGATGGGCGGGCAGTCATTCGAATATGCCGATTTGAAAGATAATTACTTCAAGGGCCGTGTATTGAACGCCTGTGACAAGGGATTGATGAACTTCAGCCAGGTGCCGCGTGACGACAAGTCGTTCAAAGTTCCGACGCTACGCAACGTGGAAATGTCCGAGCCGTACTTCCACGATGGCAGCAAAACCACGCTGGAGGATGCGGTCGCGGCCATGCTGACCTATCAGGTGGGCAAACCCTACACCGATGAGGACATCCACCAGATCACCACGTTCCTGAAAACCCTGACGGGAAACCTGTTCGGAAAGCCGTTGCAGAAATAGGAGGCGCCGCGTGGACTTTGCGATACTTCCCTCATTGCTCGCTGCGGATGGCGCGAAACTGGGCGAGGAACTGACGCGGGTCGCGCAATCCGGTTCCGACGCCGTGCATCTGGATATCATGGATGCCCACTTCGTCCCGAACCTCAGCTTCGGTCCCGATGTGGTGCGCGTTTCCCGTCGTGTCTGTCCCGACCTGTACCGTCATGTCCACCTGATGCTGACGCGCCCGGATTCATACATCGATGCCTTTGCCGATGCGGGTGCGCAGACCATCCAGATCCATGTCGAGGCGGACTGCGATATCTGGGAGACGCTTCGGAAAATCCGTGCGCGCGGACTCCGCTCTGGACTCGTCTTGCGCCCTCAAACGCCAGCCGCAGTCGTCGTCCCTTACCTGCGGCTTTGCGATGAGGTCCTTTTCATGACCGTCAATCCCGGATACGGCGGCCAGTCTTTCATGCCGGAAGTCCTCCCCCACATCACCGAACTCCGTCGCTACGCCGATGGACAGGGATGGAGGGACTTTGCGATCATGGTAGATGGCGGCATCAACTACGAAACGGTCGAACTCGCGGCGGCAGCCGGTGCCAACCAATTTGTCGCGGGCAGCTTCCTCTTCCGTCAGCCTGACATGGCTGCCGCCGTGCGCGAGATGCGCAAACGCGCTTTGTTGGCAGGTAGCCCGCCGCCCGTATGCCATACGGGAATGTCGGAATGTTCATCCTGACAAGTTCCTTGCCGATAAGTTGGCAGGATAAGCGTGTTAAGCCGGATAAACGTGTTCAGCATGTTGCGGACGCGATCCTTCCTACGCAAGGCTACGGAGGACAGGCAAGCGCGTCTCTCGCCGTGTGAGGTAAAAGAAACGCGAGACATAAGACGAGTCCCAGTGCCGCTTCTCAGCTGGCGCGTAGCGCCTCTGTGCGTTTCCGTGCGTGGAACGGGCTACCCGCCACAAGCCCCCATTCTGCCGCCCTTTCAGGGCTTACTCTCCGAGTGGTTGTCTAGGGGTTCTAGAACTTCTAGTCATTCGAGGTAATTTCAAAACAACGGAATACACAGAACACACGGAATCGTCCGTTCCTGAAACACACGATTTTTCCGTGTATTCCGTGGTTGAACAATCGATAGGCGGGAGGTTTTGCAATTGGCTCATTCTAGACGGTGCTTGACGGGCTTACCACCCAACCACCGAACCACCCAACCATTCACCCACCCATCGCATCTCCGTAAATTCCCACTTTTCATTTTTTACGGAAGTTGCTATACTGACCGCTTCACTAAGAGCATGACAGCCACGGTGCGGTGATGGCAGGTCCCGTTGGATGTCGGCAAGGAAAGAGAGGCAGTGGATGCAACGGAAAAGTTGGGTTGCGATTTTGGATTTTGGCTCGCAATATACGCAGCTGATCGCGCGGCGCGTGCGTGAGCAGCATGTTTATTCGGAGATTCTTCCCTACACGACGACGGCGGCTGAATTGGCGGCGCGGAAACCTTCCGGCGTGATCCTTTCCGGCGGGCCGAACAGCGTGTTCGATCCCAATTCCCCGAAGTGCGACCCCGCGCTTTTCCAGATGGGGGTCCCGGTTCTTGGAATCTGCTACGGGATGCAGCTGATGACCCAGATGCTCGGCGGCAAGGTGATTCCCGGCGAGAAGCGTGAATACGGCCATGTCCGGATCGCGATCATGGACGGCAACCGCCTTTTCAAAACAATCCCGACGGAGTTCGACGTCTGGATGAGCCACGGGGATCTGGTAGAGAAGATGCCGGAAGGGTTCAAGGCTTCCGCCCGTTCCCTCTCCTGTCCCATCGTCGCGTTCCGCAACGAGGAGAAGGGCTACTACGGATTCCAGTTCCACCCCGAAGTTTCGCACACCCATTTCGGATACGAGATCCTGCACAACTTCCTCTTCCCCGTCTGCAAGTGTTCTCCCGACTGGAAGCTGGAGGATTGGGTGGAAGCGACGGTGGAGAAGCTGAAGGCGCAGATCGGGGACGAGGAGGTCTTGCTGGGATTGAGCGGTGGCGTCGATTCCTCCGTCGTCGCGGTACTCCTCCACAAGGCGATCGGGAATCGGTTGCACTGCATATTTGTGGATAACGGGTTGCTTCGCTGGCACGAGGAGGAGCAGGTCGAGCACAACTTCAAGAGCCGCCTGCAGATGGATTTGACGGTGGTCAACGCGCGCCAGCGGTTCTACGAGGCTCTTAGGGGAATCGTGGATCCGGAACAGAAGCGCAAGATCATCGGCAAGCTGTTCGTGGATGTCTTCTCTGAAGAGGCGCGGAAATTCAAAAACGCCAAGTTCTTGGGGCAGGGGACGATTTATCCCGACGTGATCGAGAGCCTGGCGGCTGTCAAGGGCCCGGGCGACAACATCAAGAGCCATCACAACGTCGGCGGGCTTCCCGAAGACTTGAAGTTCGAGTTGGTCGAGCCTCTGCGTGAACTCTTCAAGGACGAGGTCCGCCAGGTCGGGCGCGTTTTGGGAATCGACCAGGTCTTGCTGGACCGCCAGCCCTTCCCCGGTCCGGGACTGGGCGTCCGCATCTTGGGCGAGGTGACGGAAGACCGCATCAAGCTGTTGCAGGAGGCGGATCTCCGCGTGAAGGAAGAGATGCGCAAGCTGCCGACCTACAAGCAGATCTGGCAGTGTTTCGCGGTTCTCCTTCCCATCAAGACGGTCGGCGTGATGGGGGACAAGCGCACCTATGAAAACGTGTGCGCCATCCGTTGCGTGGATAGCGTGGATGCGATGACGGCGGACTGGACACGAGTTCCGTACGAGACGCTCGCCACGATTTCCGACCGCATCATCAACGAGGTGCCGGGAATCAACCGGGTGGTCTATGACATCAGCTCGAAGCCGCCCGCCACGATTGAATGGGAATAGTTGCAGAATTTTGCCGCCGTAGCTCAGCTGGATAGAGCAGCGGATTTCTAATCCGCGGGTCGGGGGTCCGAATCCCTCTGGCGGCGCCAAAC
>JAFSTA010000142.1 GCA_017450695.1 Kiritimatiellia bacterium
CAAAGAACGCAAAGAACGCATAGGAATGGCGCAAAAGGCCAATTGTTGTTTGAGATGGTGTATTTATCCATCTCACCCAAATGGTGAAGAGGAGATTTCATTCTTTTCTTCTTACAGATATTCATCTTTGCGATCTTTGCGGCAAAAAATACAGAGGCGGGGAGGTCTCAACAGAGGAATATAGGTTTAATTTTCCCGCTCATCGGAACACACGGAATAGGCGCAGTCGCGGGACACGAAAAGACACGAAAGGCGGCATGGCCACCAGTTCCGAGCGGGAGCAATCGACACGCGCACTGTCCTCATTCTCTGCGCATTTCGAGCCCTCTGCGTCAGGCAAGCCTACTCCCTAGTGCCTACTCCCGCCCCTTTATTCGGTGAACTGGAGGTCGCCCCACATACCCCAGTCGCCACTGGTATTGCCACCGCAGTCGGTGACCAGATAGAGCGAGACGCGCTTGCCCGCGTATTCGGCCAGCGAGACTTGGAACTCCTTCCACTCGTGCTTGGTGACAAGGTCTTCCATCAGCTTTTTGCGCGTTCCGTTTTCTTCCACCCATACCTGATAGACGATTCCGTCTCCAGGATCGCTCCCATCGCCTTTTCCAACATAGCCTTTCAGGTTGGTGGCGTCAGCGGGAATCTTCATCCGGAAACAAGCAAAGGAATATCCCTTTCCGCCTTGATAGGGCGGATGCATGAAAATCCCTGTCCGGGTTTTTTGACCGCTTGTACAGCTTTGCAGCGTCACGCCCGCGCCCGTACCGGGATCGAGCGCTTCCTCTCCCTTTCCGCGAAACGCCATGCCTTTTCTGAAGTTCTTGGGGAGCGGACGAGAGATTGGAGTCGGCGTGATTTCCGGCATCGGCACTTCCGTGCGCTTCCCGAAAATCGAGGTCAGCGGTTCCCGTTTCCAGTCGCCTGAGGTCGTGATCCGATAGGAGACCGTTTGCGGGACGGGCTGGATGAACGAATAGCCGTCGGACTGTGAAACCTTGGCATCGCCCAGCGGTTTCCAGTCCTTGTCAAATGCTTCCGCCTTCTTGATCGTCACCGGAAGCCCCAGTTGCTTCACGTTGTTGACGAAGACATCGAACACCAGGTTGGAAGCGGGGCGGATCGCCATCTGCCCGTCGCAGATTCCGGCGGGGAAACGTGCCGCCTGTCCGCGTCCGTCCACGTACGTGTAGGCGGGGGCGGTCACGCAGTCGGCGCGGTGACCGTCCAGCAGACCGCTGAAAGCGTGGACGGAACCATCGCCGCTTACCCCGTAAAACGCGTTCGCGGGCAGTTCGATCGAGAGGTTGCCAACCTTTGTCTTCAGAGGCAAAAGAGGATTCCCGTTGACGACAGTCACCGTCCCGTCTTTGTAGCGTGTTACGATCTGATTCCGCTGGTAGGCATCGGAGACGAGCGCTGCGGAGGTGTCCAAGAGATTCCCCTGGGTGTCCAGGTAACGGATCGTGTCGGCGTCAACCTGCGTATAGTGGCTGGCGAGGGCTTGGATGAGGAAGTAGCTGCGCATTTGCGAGGTACGGGTGGAGGCGATGAAATAACCGGGGTGACCAAAGGCGACGGTTGCGGCGAGAAAACGGTCCCACGTCGCCTCGTCCCCGTCCGGTTTTTTGTCTTTGACGAAAAACATCCCGATGTCGCCCATGCCGAAGTTGCAGCAAAGCGGATGCATTTTGCGGAGGTCGAAATCGACCAGCCACGGGTTGATGGCAATGTGGTAACGTTGATCCTGCGCATAGTTGCCGTCGGTCAGCCCGCAGTAGGGGAAGTGGTTGTTTCCCTCGGAATAGACGGGGCCGTTCCACGCTTTCTTCTGCAGGAGCATAATCTCGCCGAATGCGTAGTAGGTTGCCGCAAAGGTGCCCGCGCCCGGTACGCGCGCGTCGAAGTCCGTGCGTTCCCACGGGGTGACTGCCGTGTGTACATCGCAGTAGGCGGTGGAGAAATGGAACTTCTGCTGGATCACGGGGGCGAGCAGTTCACAGAACTCGACCGCTCGCGAGGGTTTCGGCGCGTAGCAGCGTTCCCAAGCGGGAATGAAATTCTTGTCCGCGTAACGCGAAATGATGTCGGGCGTCCAGTTCTCGTTAACGGGCGCGAAGTCCGTGAAGTTGTTGTACGGGCCATACTTGAAATGCAGTTCGTCCTGCATGATCCGCGCGAATTTGTACTGTCCCGCGTCGCCGCCTTTCCGGGGCGCGGCGTTGGTGCGGAAGGTGAAGCTCTCGTCCTCATCGCGCCAGCCGACTTCGTGGTCGGTCAGCAGGATGTTCCGCAACCCGAAGCGGTGGACACCGCGCCAGAAGGCCGCGTCGTGATCGCGGTTGCGCGCCGCGCCGCGCGCGTGCCACACATACTTGCCCGTCACGTGCTTCCACGGGGAGACCGGGTTCGGAATGGACGGCAATACGTCCTCGATCCGGGGGGAGCAGGTGAAGATGAAACGCTCGAAGGCGGAATTGCGCGTCCCGTCCGTCTTCGGGTGGTAGGCGGTACCGCCGTTGGCTGCGAGACCGCTGTTGAATCCCACGTGTACGGCGAACGGTGTGGAGGCGTTCGATTGCGTCAGGTCGATCGTTTCGGAGAGGAAGAGCGTTTTTCCGTTGTCCTTCAAAAGCAGAACGGAGGGACGATCCGATCCGTGCGTCGTGTAACCGTAGGTGTAGTAGGGGAAGGTGACATCCGAAATCTCGTCGGCCTGAACATAACCGAACCGGATCTCCCCAACCTCTCCGCCGGTTGCCTGCAGGTCCAAGACCAGCGAACGGTCGATGACGTGGACGCGCAGGATCACGTCCGCGTTCTTCCCCTTTGCGAAGACTTTGCCGCGATAGACGAAGGTGTTGTCTTCGAGAACGACGGAGGTGTTGTCTGCCTCGCAGGGGATGGCCTTCTGTCCTTTCTTTTCCGGCGCGAAGTAGATGCCGCCTTCCGAGGCGAGGGTGATCCAGTTCCCGTTCCCGTACCGCATCGCCAGGTCATCCCAGTTCCCGGCGTGCGCGGGGAGACGGTATTCGATTATCTCGTCGCCCGACTGGATGCGGAAGGTACGCGTGGCTTTGTCAGCCGTGACGGTCTTGGTGGAAGGCGTGAGATCTTTCGGCACCATCGTGTCCGCCGTATTCGGGAAGGGGAGACTCCCGTCGCCTGTGTTTAGTCCCTGCGGGCAGTCGGGGAAAAGCTGCACGCCGCGCTTGGCGCGCGGTTTGAACGAGAGTGCAGGGAACTCCTCTTGGAAGACGCAGAGGCTGTTGAAATAGATCGTGCGTTCCCGGTCGGTACGCGCGTTCTCGATCGTGAAAGAGACGAACTTTCCGCCTGAGCGGACGCCAGTGGCCTGTTCCTCCGAGAGGCGGCGGTGACAGAGGAACCACTGGTTGAAACGGGAAGAGGACAACGGAACGGAGAACGGCTTTCCTTCCGCGTTCGTGAAGTTCGCCCGGATGAACAAGGTCGGGCGTGTCGGGTCGGTGATGTAGCAGTGCGTGTCGCCGTAGATCCAGCAGGTCACGGCGTCGAACGGACCGTTGACCGGAACGGGCGCGGAAGGCTTCAGCGTGATGAGCGGATGCGCGTTCGTCACCGTCGCGTGAAAGGTCAGCTTGACCACGCCGTCGCCAAAAAGCAAGACGTCTTGGGAACTCTCGACCTTCGCCTCCGCGTCGCGAGTCTCCACGCTCCAGCCGTTGGCGTCCGTCATCGGCAACAGCGCGGTATGGTCGTCATGCGTCCGGTGCGCCCACTCCATTTCGTATGGACGAACCCCAGCCGTGACCGACAACAGCAAGCCGAACAAAATCCCGAATCCACCGATAAATTTTCCCATCGCTTCACTCCCAATTTGTACCAGTTCTCAAGAACCCATCCGCGAACTGTACCCGCCCATGCGGATACCAAGCGTATCACTTCATCTAGTCAATCAAATTCCCATTCCCCGGTCAATCGAAAAACACGGCATAGGCTGATAGGCGGCTCACTGGACCTAAATGGTGCTGGGTCCTCTAAGTTGACTTAGCCGAGATTCCTCTGTTGGACAATTTGAACCACGGAATCCACGGAATCTGGCGCGGAAGGCGGCTATGGACGGTGAAAAGATTACATGGTTAAATCGCCGCCGACGCGGCTTTAAATCGGGCTGATCCGCCCCGCTTTTCATCGGCTCGTCCATTTAACCATTTCACCATTTAAAGCGCAGCGATTGAACTTTCTCGAGGGGAGGGTCGCGCTCCGTCGCGACCGATACGGCAGTGCGGACATTGCTCTCGCTACGTGGAGTCTCGGAGTTTCGGAGATAGGGTGTGCCGTTCTCCCTGCCTCCCAAACTTCCTGTAACGAAAGGAACGTTGATTGGTGGCACTGTTGGCATTTGTGAACAATGAGGATCGCCATTAGCCCACCACTCCTCTTGAATGCAAATGAGAATCACTTCCTTGAACCACCTAACAACCCGACCACCCAACCACTCAACCACGAGGCGCATAGCGTACCTCCTTCTTCCGCCTTGTTTTGCGGGGGGCGATATGCTATACTGCCCGATGTCGAAAGTCTGGAGGCCTGAATGAACGGAGGACATGCGAACAAGATTCCCACCACCGGCGTCTTTGATTTCCCGAGGCTGATTCTCGACGGCAAGGGGAAGTACGTGGACAAGACGGACTTACTGTATCGTCTCGCGTCGTCGAAGGTCGATTACCAGCTTTTCATCTCCCGCCCACGCCGGTTCGGCAAGTCGCTGATGCTTTCCACGCTGAAGGCGATGTTCGAGGGGCGTCGCGAACTCTTCGGGGGACTCGCCATCGACTCGTTGCCGTGGGAGGGGTGGGAGACTCCGCGTCCGGTGCTGCATTTCGACATGTCCCGCCTGTCTCCGTCCGAGGGCAGGGACTCAATGCGGGACTCGCTGATGGGGATGATCCGCATGTGCGCGGAATCGTTTGGAGTCGCCTTGTCGGATTCCAGTTCGGTCGGCCTCGCCTTCGACGAGCTGATCCGGAACGTGGCGGCCATGTCCGGCGATGGGCGCGTCGTCGTGCTCGTGGACGAGTACGACGCCCCCGGTCGCGGGTGTCCTGGACACACCAGGGGAGCTTCACTGGATGCGTTCCTTCCTGCATGATTTCTACTGTCGCTCAAGTCCAACTCAGGCCTGGTCCGCTTCCTGATGTTGACCGGCGTCACGAAGCTGACGAAGCGCTCTGTCTTCTCCGGGCTGAATCACCTCAAGGACGTTACGATGGACCCGCGTTTCGCGACGCTCCTCGGCTACACGCCGGACGAGATGGATGGCCCCCTGCGCGAGAACGTCGAGGAGTTCGCCGCGCGGAACGGCATGGGCTTCGCCGCCGCGAAGAAGGCGTTGCTCTCGTGGTACGACGGCTACCGGTTCTCGCCGGATTCGGAGGCGAAGGTCTGCAACCCCGTGTCGCTCGGATACGCATTGGAGACCGGTAGGCTCGCGAATTACTGGGAGGCGACGGGACGGTCAACGGTGATCGTGAACCGCATCAAAGATGCGGACTGCATCCCCGCCGACCTGAACGGGATGGCTGTGACGCGGACGCAACTGGATGTCTGTGACGCCGAGACGATGCCTCTTCCCGCATTACTCTATCAGGGAGGCTACCTCACCGTTTCCGAGGTCATCGACGAAAACACCTTCCGGCTCGGCATACCCAACAGTGAAATCGCCAACTCCCTAGCCGAGGGATATGTCGCGTCCCTGCTGAATATGGGAATAACCGACTGGACGGAGCAGCTCGCGGACGCGCGGGACGGCCTGATTGAGAAGGGGGTGGAGACGCTCCTCCGGAAGAACCTCAAGGCGGTGTTCGCCGCCGTGCCGCATGAGTGGAGGATCGGCGACGAGAAGGAGGCGAAGCGGTACTTCCTCCTCTTCATGAAGCTGGTCGGCGCGGATATCGCCGGCGAGCGACAGCGTGCGCGGGGACGTGCCGCCGCGGTTCTGCAGGACAAGGGCGGCATCTATGTCTTCGAGTTCAAGTACGGCAAAACCGCGCGTGAGGCGCTGGAGCAGGCACGCGGCAAGGATTACGCAGGCCCCTGGCTCGACGGCACTCTCCCTGTCTTCTACGTGGGCGTCAACTATGACCCCACGAAACGCGGCATCGACGATCCGCTTGTCGAAGGGGCGGGGGCGGCTGACGCCGTCAGCTGAGAAGCTGAGAGACGGCCCAGCCGCCACTTATCTGCCTTTCCCGCTTCTCAACTGGCGCGATGTGCCCCGTTCCTATTGCAGGGTGGCGCGAGGATGGGCTTTGTCGTATTCTTGCTGGAGATGCTGGATGGAGACGTGGGTGTAGATTTGCGTGGTGGAGAGCGAGGAGTGTCCCAGCATTTCCTGTACGCTGCGCAAGTCCGCTCCCGCGTTGAGCAGATGGGTGGCGAAACTGTGGCGTAGTTTGTGCGGGGTGATTTGCGGTGGTAGCCCCGCTTCCGCCAACCAGATTTTCATTCTCCGCTCGATGGAACGTGTCGTCAGGCGGTCTCCCTGCAGATTCAGAAAAACGGGCCTGTCGGAATCGGCGGCGTTCTGCCAGAGTTTGACGACCTGATCCCGCATGGCGGTGAGTGCTAGGCAGGCGGGGCGTCCCAGGGCGCAGATGCGTTGCTTTTTGCCCTTGCCTTCCACGCGGACGACGCCGCCCCGCTCGACCGAGCAGGATTCGATATCCGACCAGCTCATTCCCGCGACCTCGCTGACGCGGCAGCCTGTACTGTACAGCACCTCGAAAATGGCGGCATCCCGCAGGTCGGCGTACTCCTCGGACGGCGTCGCGCCGTGCTGGCTGGCGCGTCGCCGTTGAAGGTCGCGGATCGGCGTCGCCAGAAACGCCTCGACTTCGGGGACGCTCAGGACAACGGGGAGGTGTTTCGCGAGTTTTGGACCGCGTACCCCCGTGAATACATTGGTCTCAATCAATTCTTCGCGTTTGAGGAAGGAGAAGAACGCCCGCATGGACGCCAGTTTGCGCCGTGTCGTCGTCGGTTCCGCATTCGCTTTCCCGAAGGCGAAGAGGAAACCGCGCGCGTCCTCTCTGGAGACGGTGAGCCAATCGAATGGCGGGTGCGGATGATTCACCGACGGCCAGCGGAGTTCGGCGAACTGCCCGATGTCCTGTACATATCCCGCGACCGTGTGGCGCGAGGCGTTCTTCTCGTTTTGCAGATATTGGATGAACCGGCGGACGAGCGGGTCGTTGACGCAGTCCATTCGGTCGATCAATTCCAGGGCTGGCTGTTGTTTCTTCACTGGCGATCCTCCTGTGCCGTGTTGCGGACAGGTGCGTCGGCACGGTTCGGGTCGGGATAACGTCCGGCGTGAGATTCGATCTCCGTCCATGATCGCGGGAGAAGGGAAAGAACACGATTCATGTCTTTGTGGATGATGGATCGATTCGCGACCGACTCCGTTTGTCCGGGACGCTTGATGGGGAGGTCATCATCGACAAAGATGTTTCGCCAGATAAAATGTCGGTTGGCATCCTCTCGCAGGTTTGCGAGTTTCGGATACTTCGTCAGGTAGGGGTAGGCGAAAACGTTGATCGTTTGCGTCAGGTGCGAAGCGACCTCGGGCTTGTTCAAAAAGTGGTTCCAATTCACATGCGGCTCGATGTGAATCGCGTGGATGGAATGGAAGAATACGTTGGCGTCGATGATATGGTGTTGTCCGCCAGAAATCAGGATGGCTCCCTGCCATTCGCTTCTGATCCGGTCGAAAAGATTTTCACGCACGAGCAATCCGCATCCACCCGGAAGGCTTTCGATGGCCGAATTGTGCCTGTCGGACGATCCGACGTCGCGGAAGAGATTTTGTTGGATTTGGTTTCCCCGGAATGACGGATCGCCCGAAAGGATGATTGCGCTTCGTGCGTCGCTATGATAGGTAATTTGCTCGAACCGGTTCCGTTCGATCAGATGGTCGTTGCCGGAAATCTGGATGACCGTTCCGGGGATGTCGATCAAATCGTTGTGGCGGATGGCAATCGCGCATCCGCTCAGGCGGATGGCGGCATGGGTCGGTGCGGCGGAAAGAAGGCCCGTGCGGGAAATCAGGTTGTTTTCCACCTGGATGTACGAGGATGTGAGGGAAACCCGGTTGCCGCCGTGTAGAAGCATGGCGGAACCTCCGATCGAACGGATCCGGTTACCGTAAATTCGTAGATTCGAGGATTCTCCCGCTACGATGCCGTTGTTTCCCATCTGCTCGATGGTACAGGAACGCACCTGGATATTCTTGCATTTCTTCAGGGTGACCGCGTCCCGTAAACCGTTGCGGAAGGTGATTCCGCTGAAGATCACATTCTGTGCCTCCTCCGCAATCACGAGCGGGGCGGAAAGGTGTGCCAACATCGGTTCGGAAAAGAATGGTTGGCGCTTCAGCGAGAGGAGAATCTGGTTCTCCGGTTTCTGAATGGTCCACTTGCCGGAAATCGACAGGGCAGATTGGTTGGGACCATACGAGAGGAGTTCTCCCGCATCCCATAGCAGGGGCGAGGGGCGTTCGGCTGCCAGCTTGGGGAGTGGTGCTTGGAAGATCGAGTCTTTCCCGGACGACCGTCGAATCTTCAAGGGGATTCCAGCTTCCCAGACTGGCGTCTCTCCCGGATAGGCGAGATAGACGACCGGTGCCTGGAAGCTGCCCGAATCGATATCGAGCAACTGGAAGGGATGCGCAATTGGGTAGTTGCCCCCGCGAAGATAGACGCGGATGCCGCCGTGCGGCAGGCGGCCGCCCTGCTTTTGAAGACGGACGGCGTCACGCGCGCGTTCCGGTGTGCGGAACGGCCTGTCGATCGTACCGTCCGCCGAGTCGTCGCCGGCGGGGGAGACATAGAAAGAAAAATAAGGTGTTGGGAGTTCCGGCGGTGGAGTCGTGAAACCCGGTTCTGCGGCTTGCGGTTGTGCATGGGGGGAAGCACACGATTGAACCGCATTCTCGATTTCCTTCACCAGATAAGAGGGCAACTTCCTTCTTTGCGCGTCCGCAAGGAAAAACGGGGCTATGCGGGTGACGACGTTTGTCCGCAGGGGGTACAAGACGTTTCTGACCCACTCGTTTTTCTCGCGCAGGATGGAACGGGAGAGAGAAAGCGCGTCAAACAGCTGTTCTAGGGAAGGGGAGTTGGAATCTTTTTGCATTTCCGCTATGAGAGCGAGGGCTTTTTCGGTTTCTCCCGCGCGCATCCGGGTTTCCAACAACAGCATCTGAAGACGCGAGGAAAGGACGGGGTGGAGCTGTCCGGTCTCCCGTGCGCTCCGGATGACCTCTCTTGCCGCTGCAAGATTTTGCTCTTGCAGGTAAGACTCCGCCTGCAGGATATCGAGTTGGGCTCGCACGAGCGGATGATCGGCCTTCTTGTCATCGCGCAAATCGAACAGAAAACCACTGGGAATCCGCACCCCGTCTTGCGCATACCGCAGGAGAAAATCCGGCACCATCGCCCCAAGAAACTTCGGAATCTCCGCATCGCCGAATAGTTCCATCCAGTTGCTACGCTCATAGGTTACAACCGAATTATCTTTCGAAGAAACCAGTTTGCGGGGAGCAACCAAATGAGCGTCTTGTATGTCGCGGTAAAGAAACTGTATCGCCGGAAGTTTCTGATGGAGATGGGAAAAAAGGCCGTCAACGAGGAAGCCCCGTGTGAAGGTCCCGTCGAAAAAGCAAAATTCGGAGATCTCCATTCGGGTTGCCGGCAAGGGACCCGATTTTCCCCCGAATTGAAGATCACCGATCGGTTGTCCGATGATCCCCGCACTGGGGAAGAGTGCGGTGCAAACGGAAATGCCGTTTTGGAAAAGTTCGATTGTCTGTCCGTCGCAGACCACCGCCACCTGAATCCAGCCCTCCAGGGGGAACGGCTCGGAGGATCGGAGCTGTACCCGTTTTTTTCGGGACGCAAGCTCAAAGGCAATCCGGGGTGTTTTCCAGTCGTGGACCAGAAGACGCCAGCCGGAACGAGTTCCGTCTCCGTTCTGCATGATCAGCGAGGCGTTTGCCGTCGGGGCGTTCGTACACGGCAACGGCGACATGGGACGAACCCAGAGCAGGATGGAAAAGCGGTTCGTCGAGAAGGGGATGGCGTCGCCCAAAAACCGTTCGCCGGAAAGCGCGACGGCACAGTCATTCGTCTCGTGCCCCTCCGTGAGCTGCGGCTTTTCACCCTCCTTTTCCGGGTCGAAAAAGAGGGGGTGGAATTCTTCGCCCGCGTTTTGCAGCACCGCGTCGGCGGTTTGGAAAAAATAGTGCCGTTCGACTCCCGGTATCTCTGCCGTTTTGTACAATGCGGACAAAATGTCGTTTGCGCCGGATAAAGGCGGCAAGAGACAAAGCAGGACGATGCCGATCGGCTGGGGAAACTTCATCTGGTTCCTTATGTACGGGGTTACTCCGACAACCCGACCTGCTGCGCGACCAGGCGGGCGCCGCAGTACCGTTCGCGAAGCTTGGGTTTCTCGATCTTGCCCGTCGGGTTCCGGGGAATTACGTCGAAGATGATCTTGCGCGGGCGCTTGTAGCGAGGCAGTCCCTTGCAGAACTCGTTCACTTCCTCCTCGGTCAGGGAGAAGCCCTGCTTGGTCTCGATGATGGCGGCGGCGATCTCTCCCAGGCGGGTGTCGGGAAGACCGATAACCGCGACGTCCTTAATCGCGTCGCAACCGCGCAGGAAGTCCTCGATCTGCACAGGATAGAGATTCTCGCCGCCGGTGATGATCACGTCCTTCTTGCGGTCCACCAGGTAGATGAATCCGTCGGGCGTCTGCATCGCCATGTCGCCGGTGTAGAGCCAGCCTTCTTCGTCCATGACCTCGGCGGTTGCCGCCTCGTTCTTATAGTAACAGCGCATGACGCCGGGACCTTTCACGGCGAGTTCCCCGACCTCTCCCTGGTTCACCAGCTTGCGTTCCGGCGTGACGATTTTCGTCTGCCATCCGAAACCGGGTACGCCGATCGCGCCCACGTGGTCGATGTTCTCCACACCCAGATGCACGCATCCCGGACCGGTCGATTCGCTCAGGCCGTAGTTGGTGTCGTACTGGTGATTCGGGAACCGCTGCTTCCAGCGCTTGATCAGCGTGGGCGGGACGGGCTGCGCACCGATGTGCATGAGCCGCCATTGCGAGAGCCGGTATTCCTCCAGCTTCAGGTCGCCGCGGTCGATCGCGTCGAGAATGTCCTCCGCCCACGGGACAAGGAGCCAGACGATGGAACATTTCTCCTCTGAAACAGCCTGCAGGATCCATTCCGGTTTCACGCCGCGCAGCAACACGGCCTTGCCACCCACGAGGAAACTGCCGAACCAGTGCATCTTCGCGCCCGTGTGGTAGAGGGGGGGGATGCAGAGGAAGACATCGTCCTTGCGCTGTCCGTGATGGTTCTGCTCCACCTTGCAGGAATGCGTGAGGCAATGGTGCTGCAAGACAATCGCCTTCGGAAAACCGGTGGTGCCGGAAGAAAAATAGATCGCGGCGTCATCCTCTTCGGAAATCGGAATCTGCGGCAGGCGGCTGGAACAGTAGGAGACCAGATCCTGATACCGTTCCGCGAAGGTCGGGCAGTCGTCGCCGACATAGAGGCGGATCTTTACGCGGGGAATCTGGTCGGCGATCGTTTCGACGCGCCCGATGAACTCGGGCCCGAAAACCAACACGTCGGCATCCGCCAGTTCCAGACAGTATTTGATTTCCTCCGCCGTGTACCGATAGTTCAGCGGAACAGCAAGCGCACCGGTACGGAGCGCACCGAAATAGATCGGCAGCCACTCCAGTCCGTTCATCAACAGGATCGCGATCTTGTTTCCCTTGCGGATGTTACGCGTGAGAAGAAAGTTGGCAAAGCGGTTTGCTTTCTCCTCGAACTCGCTCCACGTGATTTCGCTGCGGAACGAGTCGTTCGGACTCCGCTCGATCAGGGAGGCTTCTTTCCATGTGGTGCGGCGGGTTTCCAGTTCCTGCGGATTGATCTCCACGAGGGCGACATCCGACGGGTACAACTTGGCGTTTTGAGTCAATGTTTCGGTAATCGGCATGATAGGTATCCTTCCTTGCGACCTGTGAACCGGACAAAAGACAAACACTCCTTTTTCCCCGTCGCAACGATGAAAAAAGCGTACCAACAATCGCAAGCCCTGTCAATGCGAGACTTAAACCGAAGCCAACAATGACGAATGAGGGAATGACAAGTGACGAGAGAAGGAAGTAGGCAATAGTGGGGAATAGGCAGCAGGTAGAGGCACTTCGTCTTTTCAGCCTTTCAGCTGGCGGGTTCGTTGACTTTGGCACTGGCATGGTATGCCTACGAACAAAACACTACACTATTTAGAACCGAAGGACCCATACATTACTAGTCACTTGCTACTGGTGCAGAACGGCTCGTCACTTCTACACGGTAGAACATTTGGAGTGCGGTTTCGGAGCGGGGGATGGTCAGGGTGACCGTCCCGTCTGCGTTTGGCGTGGTGGTGACACCGGAAAGCAGGCCGTCCGCACCTTCGGGGAATGGCAGTTCGGCGGTGGCGCGGACGCACAGGACATCGGAGTTCCAGATGAGCCAGGTCGGTGGAACGGCAGAGACGGTAAGCTTGACCGTTGTCTCGGTTATCGTGATGTCTGTGATTTTGAGCTCGTCCGGTACAGTGTCCAGAATCGCCATGCAGTCCTCGTTCACCACCGTCACCCGCCAGCGTGTATCGCCAATGGAGAAGTAGTGCGTTCCGTTCGGCAGCCAGAGATAGACCTTGCCGTCCGCATCGGCAAAGATACCCTCCGTCCCGTATCCATCCAGTCCATTGATCGTCACCGCCGCGTTCGGCACCAGGTTCGTGACCGTTACGCAATAGACGCGCTCGGTCGCGTTCGAGGCTGCGGGGGCGAGGGATGTGCTGCCGACACACAGGACGGAACCGCCGGTGATCTGCGTTTTCCCCGTCGCAACCGTTGCGTCCGCACCCGCGCCGATGTCGTTGGCGGATTCGCCGCCCCGTGCGGAAATCGTGCCGCTCGCGATCTCGATGGTTCCGCTCGGCTCTTCGTTCCCGCCGCCGATGCCCGCTCCATGCGCACCTCCCGAGACGGAGAGAGTTCCTGTTCCCGCCAGACGTAGCGCGAATTCGTCCGCGACCATGATCCCGGCTGCTCCGCTCCCCGCCCGCAAACGGTTTTCCCCCGTGACTTCGAGAACGCAGACATTCGTGGAGAACACCAACAAAGGCGTGTAGCCACTGCTTTCCGTTCCCTCCAGAACCAGGTTGTCGAGCGTTACCGTTTCCTGCGCTTCGGGCGGGATCACGACGGACACCGTGCCGTCCGTGTTCGTTCCCGAGACCGTGCTGGATTCGGCAATGATGAGCATTCCTTGCGTGAAGTACCAGGTTTCGCCCCGGCGGTTGGCAACGTCCGTCCCGTCCACATAGACGCCGGTCGGCTTGAAAAACTCCGCGTCATCATTCGCTCCGTTGACATCGGCGATGTACCTGGCGCCGTTCGCGGTGAAGGAGTAGCCCCCGTTCGGAAGCCACAGGAAGATCTTGCCTTCTCCGTTCGCGACGATTCCCTGCGAGGCATACCCGTCGATGCCCTCCAGGGTGACAGGTTCGTTCGGGGCGAGCTCCGACACCGTCACGCAATAGACGCGTTCCGTCTCGTTGGACGCCTTCGGCATGAGCCGTCCTGTGATGACTTGAAGCGAACCGCCGAGAACGGTCGTTGTCCCGCCAGACCCCTCGAATCCCGGACCGATGTCGCAAGTCTGGACGTCCCCCTGCGCCAAAACGGTTCCTCCCGAAATCTCGACCGCCCCGCCTTGCGCCGAACGTCCTCCGCCGATACCCGCGCCGAACCCGCCACCGATTGCCGTGACCCGGCCGTTCCGGATGCGGATCGTTCCGCAGGGTTCTGCGGACGAAGCGCTGCCGCCGATGCCGGCGGCGGATTCGCCGCCGCTCGCCGCGAGCGCGCCGGTCCCGTCGATCGTGAGCGACGCGAGACCGGGGACCTCAACCCCCGCGCGGGAGGTGCCCGACGAAAACACGTTGGTTCCGGAGAGCAGGAGCGAGACCGTCTTGTTCGAGGCAATCCCGAACGCCGTCTGGTTTTCGTTCGTCGCCGCGAGGCAGAGTCCGGCCAGCGTGACAGCCATGTCGCCGTCCGCCAGCACGGAGACGTCGCCGGAGGTGTTGGTGCCGGAAATCGTGAAGGGACCCTCTCCTGAAAGGCGGATGATTCCGCTGTCCGGTTCGTAGCTCCATCCCGTTCCTGCGCAGAACGCGGCATCCGTCCCGTTCACCGTCACCCCCGAAGTCCATTCCTCGACCGTCACCGGTTTCGATCCCTTGCCCGGAATCCGGGCGCGGTAGGGAATCCCGTTCACGGTGAACCCGTGCAGCGTCTCCTCCTTGCCGGACTGGGACGGGGCGGGGAGCCAGAGGTGGATCTGTCCGCTCGCATCGGCGAATACATTGGTCGTGTTGTATCCGGGGACGCTGAATACGACAAGGTTGACGCGCGCCTCCGGCTGCAGCCCGCCGACCGTCACGCAGCGGAGCGGTTCACCGTCCGGCCCGACCGGGGAAGCGAGCGGCGCACCGAGCGAACCGCCCAGGATGCAGAGCGAGCCTTCGCCGCCGGAACCGGTCTCCGTCAATGTGCCTTCTTGGAAAACGAGCCGTCCGCCCGCCTCCGCGCCGATCGTGCCTTTGAGAAAAACCGGCGTCTCCGTGCGGATCCGGGCGGTGATGTTGCTGGCCGCCGTGAGCGAGACCGTCCACGCCCCGTTTGTGCCGGCGATGAGGAAGGAATCCTCGGCCAGGAGCGACAGCTTGCCCGACGTCCCGCTGTACGTCCATCCGCTTCCCGAAAGCCCGCCGATGTCTTCCCCGTTCACGGTAACGCCGATCTCGCAGGTCGCAATCGCCGGCGCGTCGTGGACGATGGCGGAGAAAAGCTTTCCCTCCGCCGTGAAGGTATAAGGTCCTTCCGCCGTCGGCAACCAAAGGTAGAGGCTGCCCGATTCCGACGTGCGCGTGTTGCCGGAAAGGGCCGTCGCGGGAAGTCCCGAGACCGGGACGTTGGCGTTCGCCGTGAGATTGGGGACGGTCACGCGCCAGAGCGTTTGGCCGTCGATGTCGATGTGGTCGGGCGATTCGCCGAGGAAGGTCGCCACGACATCCTGCTCATAGATCTTGCTCGTGTCGTTCGTGGATCCTTCGTAGGGGTAGGGCGTCACGTAGTTGTTGCCGTTCGCCAGAAAGAGCCGCGCGTGGTTCGTGGGCGCCAGCCACACGCAGGCGCGTCCCTCGCCGTCGGCGTAGAGTTCATCGACGTTGTATGACTCCGGCAGTTCCGGGAATACGAGGTTCACCGCCTTGTTGGCGACGAGGTTTGTGATGATGACGGCGTAGAGTTTTTCGCCCGATCCTCCGACGGGGCGGGGGGTCACGTTCCCGTTCGAGGCGAGAACGCCGCCTCCCGTGATGCAGATCGAGCTTCCGTTGTTTCCGGTCGCCGAGATGGTGTTGCCCTTGCTGAAGGTGAAGTCGGAAAGGCTCTCGCTCCCGCCTGTCGCGCAGACCGTTCCGCCCGTGATCGTGACGGCGCCGTTCGGCGGCACCACCCTGCCGTATCCCGCCCCGATGCCTGCCGCGCGCTGTCCGCCGGTCGCCGTGACCCGGCCGCCGGATATGAGGATGTCGCCGGGGGCAAGTCCGCATCCGTCTCCGCCGCCGATGCCCGCGCCTTGATACCCGCCGATCGCCGTGACGGCGCCGCACCTGATGACGATGGATCCGATTTGCTGGTTGTTGCCGCGTCCAGAGGAGCCGATGCCGGCGGCGTACCGCCCTCCCATCGCCGTGAGCGAGCCGTCGCCCTCGATGGTCAGCGAGGCGTTCGGCGCGACCTCGATTCCTGCGCTGTAGGCGCCGTCGCTGGTATTCGATGCCGCGAGCATATTTTCTCCTTCGAGCGTCAGGGTGCAGTTGTTGGAGACGACCATTGCCGAGTAGTAGCGTCTTGCCATCGTGCTCAGCGTGAGAGCGTCCAGCGTGACGTTTCCCGGTCCGGTGGCGGGAACAACGATCCGGATCGTGCCGTCGCTAATCGACCCTGAGATCGTGTAATCGAGGGAGGATGAGGTCAGGACCAGATCTCCCGTTTCGTCGTAATAGACCCAGCCGTCTCCGCTCTGTCCCTCCACGCCGTCCTCGACCGCGGTGCCGTTGACGAACAGCCTCTCCAGCGCTCCGGACTTGGATTGCCAGTAGGCGTAGAGCGTCATGTCCTCATCGGAGGCGAATGCCGAAAGCTGCGGGGATCCGTCGCTCGCGTACCATTGCGTCCCTCCGCCGTTCTGTTCCGTGTACCACCCCATGAAGTTGTAGGCTGGACGGGCGGGCAAGACCGGCGCAGAAGGAAGCGTATAGCCGATCTGGACGGTCTTCGAACTCTCGTGACGCTTGGCGTCCTTGAACTTCAGCGTCCGTTCCAGCAAGGCGTTGTTTTCACTGGAGAGCCGGTTCGATCTGTATGCCTTCCCCGTGAAAGTCGCGTTCGGTCCGATATGGACCAATCCGCCCGAACCGTTCGATCCGGTTGCGCCGCCGTATCCGCCGCATCCGCCGTGGTTGCTTCGGCAGGATTTGTAGTCCGTCCGGTTCCAGCCGGAACCGTTGTTCTTGCCGCCCTCTCCGCCTGCGGCGTCCGGGGTGTCATGGCTGCTCTGCGCGTACCAGTGGCGTCCGCCGTTGCCGCCGGCGCCTCCTCCTCCTCCTCCAGCCCCGCCGGGTCCCACGTCGTATGGCGCGGCGAGACCGCCGCCGCCACCCCCGCCGCCACCTCCGCCGCCGGCCCAGAACTCCCACGTCCAATAGTCGTTTGCGCCGTTCCCCTTGCTCCCGCGGCTGCCACCGCTTCCGGCCGCGCCGCCGGTCGCTTCCAGCGTCACCGATCCGAGAACGTACACGGTTCCTCCGTCAGAGGAATCGTACCCTTTCCCGCCGCTTCCTCCGTCCGGACCGTTGTTGTCGTAGCCGCCCTTCCAACGGGAGGTGTCAACCCGCGATTCCCAGCAGTTGCGCGTGCCGCCCGAGCCGCCGCCGCCACCCGCGCCGCCGATGCCCGGGCCCGCGCCGCCGCCGCCATTTCCGCCGTTGCCGCCCGAACCGGCGGTCGTGTCGTCGTAGTCCAGAGAGGCGTTCGACCCGCCTCCGCCGCCCGACCCGTCTGCCGCCTTGCCGCCTTTCGCCACGAGCTTGCCCGACCCCGTGAGGAGAAGCGTGGCACCGGCCGGGCAGTAGATGCCCGCGCCGCCCGCCGTCTTGCCGGATCCCGCGCCGCCGTTCACCGTCAGCGTCTTGCCTGCGGGGAGGTAGATGGTGGCGGTCGTTCCCGGCTTGACCGAGAGTCCGTGTATCCCGGCTGCCGCGTTCAAAGTCAGGTTGTCTGCTATCGTGTATATCGTGCCGGCTTGCAGCTCAAGCCCCGCGTTCGCGCTGGACAGCGTCTGGAAGGCGTCTCCGTTCGCCCGCATGAACGGAAACGTGAGGAGTACGGACGGCAAGAGCGCCCGAGCGATTCTTCTTGTGGCTGAAAAAAAACTGTTCATCTCAATCCAATCTTTCCGTTGGACGCCATCGTCCGTGTCGAAAACCCGCATTGCAACCGAAAACGCCAACCATTATACCATGACTTTCCCGTGTTCGTCCACCTAGCTTTTTGCTTTTCGGGCGGCGGGTGCAGGGCGCGGAAGGGGATGAACCTGTGCTTGACAGCCGAAGTAGTCGCAAAATCTACTTGCCTGCCACACGCAAAGTCCGTCACGCCGCAAGTGGTTCTAAAACCGAACCTTGTCGCACGTTGCGAACTTGGCGCGAGGTGCTTTCTTTTGCTTGAGCCAATTGCAAGCCTCTTCTTGTCCCGAAACCGGGTGCGGCCGTCCCCGGTCGCCGAAGACGCGGCGCGTGAGGACACGCGCCCTCCCGTGTCCCCGGCGGCGTCCCTTCCGATCATAGAAATTGCATCACTTGCAAGCCTCCGGAAAATGACGGTCGCGGCTTGACTTCGATTCCGGTTTTCGATACACTATCTTCTTCAAAGGCGTTGTAAGAAAACAGCTGCGGCAACCGAGGACGACTTTTTCGTTCTCGCGGTGCAACCGCGCCTGGTATTTTCGCGGGCGAGGCGGTCCGCGGTTCCGGGCGTTGTTTTTCAAGTTGTCCCTGTTGTTTTTCCACACCTCCAAAGGAGTTTTGAAATGCCTGAAACGAAGGACGGAGAGAGAGATCTTCAGGAATATCTTGCGCGGATCCGCAAGACGGTTGCGGAGTCGCAGGCTCTTGTTTCCCAGGCAGAGTTGCGCATGGCGGAGACGGACCGTCTCCTGGAATCGCAGGGGCTGACGCGCGAACAGGTGATGGCGCTGCGGTTCTCGGAGGAGCAACGGGAGGTGGTGAACGCGGAACTGGTCCGACTGGGGATGGAGCCGATTCAAGAGGACGACGGTTTCTTTGCCGCTTCGGACGGCGCTGTCCCGCTCGTTTCCTCCGTCACGCATCCCGACATGGACGGGGATTTGGCGGAACGACAAAGAAAATTCGGGATGATGATGAAACCTTTTCAGATTTGATGTGTAAACAAGGCGTAGAACGGAGAACAAACCATGACAGAAATCACCAGACTAAACACTTCGATTACCTCGGCGACAGCTACCCGGCAGAGCGAGACGCAGGGATTGGGCAAGCCGCAGGGAACCGCGAAACCCTTGTTGGGCGGGACCTCGCTGACCGTGACGACGGCACTTTCGGGTGACCTTGAGAAGCTTGTGGCGCGGGTCAAGGACGAGACGCAGAACACGCGTCTGGCACTGACGCTCGGTTCGCTCAACACGCTGAACGAGGCGTTGACGGACGTGCAGAAACGGAAACTGGCGGAACTCGATACGCTAGACCAGCAGCTGAAGGGGCTGAACGGCGACCTCGAATCGTTGCAGGCGGATTTCGAAACGAAGACCTCTTCTTCGCAACTGATGGAGTTGAAGATTCAGGAACTGGAGGCGGCGGTCGAACGCGCCATCCAGGAGGGGAAGGATCACAACGAGGCGGTTCGCAAGGCGAAGGAGACGCGTGACCGCGACCAGGAGAAGCTGGATCGGCTGAAGAACGCGGAGACGAAGGACGAGGCCGCGATCGCGACCGCCGAAAACGCGCTCGCCTCGTCCCAGGCCGCGCTGGACGCGGCGGTTGCCGTCCAAAGCGGAGACGCCGCCAAGATCCAGTCCGCGCAAAACAACCTGACTGCCGCGCAGACCCAGAAGAGCGAGCTGGACAACCAGATTGCCGGTATCAAGCAGGACATCACTGCTGTCCAGAATCAGATCGCCTCCGTCGATCAGCAGATGGCGGATTGTCTCGCCTCGCTTGGCGACAAGGCGCTCAACAACATCGCGGCGACCTTGCGCCAGGTGGCGGACGCGTTCGGCGGGACGGAAGAGACGCAGTCGCCCGCCGACCAGAAGAAGGAGGAGGCGAAGGAACTTGCGAACAACCCGTTGAACATCATCCGTGAAGCGCTCGACCGGCTGGATGAGGCGATCACGCAGACGGTCGGCGAGAATCGCGAAGTGATGGTCTAGGAAAGGCTCGCGGTACGGCCGGGTGGCCGTATCGGTTCATTCACAAAAACAGGTACAGAAAGGAAGACTCAAATGGCACAGATCACGCAGACGGAAATCGCAGAGGCCGCGAAGAAATTCATGGACGGAGCGACGATCAAGGAACTCAAGGGCATCACGAATGACGAGATGGAGGCGGTGTATTCTCTCGCCTTCAACTACTACCGCACGGGGCGGTATGACGAGGCGGAGAAACTGTTCAACTTCCTTGCTTTATTCGACCACCTGAACGCGAAGTTCTGGATCGGTGTCGGTGCGGTGCGTCAGGTGAAGAAGGATTTCTCCGGCGCGGTGCAGGCGTACGGGTATGCCTCATTCCTCGACCTGAACAATCCGCGTCCGCAGCTTCATGCCGCCGAATGCTTCCTCGCCATGGGCGACAAGCGGAATGCGGCGAGCTCGTTGGAGGCGTTGGATGCCTACTGCCCGAAAGACACGGAAGTGGGACGCGAGTATCGTGCCAAGGCGGCGGAGCTGCGTAAGCTCATCGGCGAGGATGCCTTCGCTGAACTGGCGAAAGATGATGAAAAAACTGCGTAACCTTTCGAGTTCTCGCGTGTAAACAGGGAGAACGAACGATGACGGGAATGCGGGGAGATGGGGAACCCTCCGTGCTACCGGATGATTCAAAAGGAGAAAACCATGTCTGGAGAGATGACAATCAATAGTGCCTCGATGGGTCGCCAGGGTCAGATCGATCAGGTCGAAACGATGTCGAAGGGACTCGGAATTTCCGCAAAGACGGCGGAGGCCGTGAAGGAGATCGCCGGAATCCTGGCCGGACGCAATGTCACGGTCAACACGAACACGGTTTCCGCGAGGCTGGAGACCGGAACGCCCAACGGCGCGACGGGCGTGCCTTCGCTGGACAACCCCGCCGATCTGAAGGCTCTCGAGGAAAATCTGGAGAAGCTGCTCGCCTACCTGCAGCTCGACAACGAGGAACGCCAGGCGGAGATGGCGAAGGAGCGCATCGAGGTCAACAAGGAATCCTTGCAGACCGAGCACAAGGAGCGTTCAGACAAGATCAAGGAGTCTTTGGACAAGATGGAAGAGGCCGCCAAGTCCCGTTTGGTGAACCGGATCTTCGGTTGGCTCGGCGCGATCATCGCGGTTGCGGCCGCGATCGTCACGACGGTCGTGACGGGCGGCGCGGCGGCGGCGTTCGCGATCGCCGGTGCGGCGGTCGCCGTCGCGTCGCTGGTCCTGAGCGAGACGGGGGCGATGGACAAGATCACGAATGCGCTGGCGGAGCATCTGCAAGACAAGTACGGGCTGTCGAAAAGCACGGCGCAGATCCTGGCGGCGCTCACCATCAACCTTTCGATCATGGCGATTTCCCTCGGCTGCAGCGTGGGCGGCATGATCGCCGGAGCGGCACAGGTTGGCAGGGCGGTTTCGGAAACGATCCGGACGGTCGCCAAGGTCGTCCAGTCCTGCACCCAGATCGGCAGCACGGCGGTCGGGCTGGGGTCGATGGCGGCGGGCGCGGCCTCGACGGTCACGAATTACAAGTCTCAGACGGCCCAGGCGGACGTGACGGAACTCGAGAAGATCATGCTGATGCTGCAGGAGCGTCTGGACGAGAGCGAGGAGGAGCTGGAGGCGATTCTCGAAGCGATCCAGAACAGCATCGGGCAGATTGCGGAACTTCTCGCTTCCGAGACGGATACGCAGTCCGAGATCGCGACGCAGATTGGCCAGATGGCGTAGGGAGTTGGGAATACGCGCGGCCGGAATCCCCGGCCGCGCGAGAAACAAGGAGCTGAACATGAGCATGCAAGTCACGAACAACGCAGCGGTGAACTGGGGACAGCTGCTGAGCGAAGTCAACAGGGCCTCCGGCGGCGAGTCGGCGCAGGCTGTCACGAATGACAACCGGGCGGTCACGTTCACGATGGAGGTGAACGGCGCGGCCACGACCGTCACCTTCAATGTCCCGGACGATTTGGAACTGCCGTCGACGGTGGATCTGCCGGCGATCGATACCCTGGTTTCAAAACTTTCGGGCGATTCCTTCAACCTGTCGCAAGATCAGATCGCGGCATTCAAGACCACGGTCACGGCGACCTACAACAAAATGGCGGGCACTCTCGGCCAGGTGCAGTCGGCGTCAACGAAGAGCGTGATGTTCGACCTGTACCAGCTGATGGCGCTGCTGGTGGAGGTGGCGCAGAGCCAGCGCGACGCGGCGCGCGAGATGCGGAGCACGGAAAACCAGATGCTTCAATCCGCGATCCAGTCGCAGGCCGACGCCCAGCGCGACGCGGCGATGGTCGGGTTGATCGTGGGCGTGACATGCGGCGCCGTCTCGGCGCTCGTTTCGGCGGGCACGATGGTCGGCCAGATGGCCGCCACCCATTCCCAGAACGCCGCGATCAACAACTCCGGCGTGAAAGCGGCGCAGAACAACGTCGCGATGGTGAAGAACGCGGACACCTTGCAGCACGCCAATGCCCAGCTCACGAGCGTCACGAACGAAGTCGGTGGGGATGTCTCGCAGAGCGTGAGGACACGGATCGACCAGCAGGTGCAGGTGCAGAAGGACGCGTTTACCGGCGCGCGGACAGAGGTGGGGAACAAGCAGACGGCGTTGACGGATGCGCAGACTGCCCGGACGGACGCGATAGCGACCGCGGCGGATGCGCAAACCGCTGTGGACCAGGCGCAGACCGCGTTCACGCAGGCGAAGTCCCAAGTCCTGTCGGAGGGCATCCAGCTGCCGCCCGACGAAGTCCAGCCGGTGGCGATCGGGGAAGGCGAGAACGCGGCCGCGCAAGCGCGCGATGCCTACGTCAACAATTGCGGGGCCGCCGGGAAAGAACCGAATCAGGCGATACTCGACAAGTACGGGCAGGCGATCGATGCCGAGACCGCGCTGGACCATGCGAAAACCTCGAAGACCGAAGCGGATACAGCCGTTGCGGATGCTGAAAAGGGCGTGACGGACGCAGAAACCGACCTGAGCAAAGCGCAAGGCAAGCTTGAGGATGCGCGTGTCAACTACCGCGCCGCCTTGAAGACCGCCGCGGAAGGGTACGAGACGACCTACGAGAGCGCGCTTTCGCGGGAAGCCCCGAAAGCCGAGGTCGATGGCGCCCAGAAAGACATGAAGATGGCGCGCGCCTACGTGAACCGCGAGCTGGCGCAGGATGGCGTGACCACTTCGGTGGAACATCGCCGGGACGTGGCGGCGGCCAAGTTCAACGCGGACGAGGTGGCGAAAGACCTGAACCTGAACGCGGACTATCAAAAGGCGACGCGGCGCATGGAGGTGCTCTCCGGAGTCAACTCCATCAACGTGGCGATCGGCAACATGCTTCAGAGCATGTCGCAGAGCATCTCCAGCATGATGGGAGCCGAGGCTACGCGCATGGGCGCGGAGCAGGAGGCGGAGAAGGAGGCGCTCGACCAGACCAAGGACCTGTTCTCGCAGGCCCAGAATGTCGTGGATGCCGCCATCCAGCTGTTGAACGCCATCGGGGCCGCCGAATCGCAGTCGATGCGCGACGCGATCCAGGCGTAGAACGGAATGGCCCGGATGGAACAGCTAGGACACTCGGGATAGGTCTTGGCTATAGCTTGAACCGATGTTGCCAGTTCCCAATCGGGAATTGGCAACGTTTCCGTAATGGCGACAGCTATGCGTCAATACGCGGATTGGTTCGCGGTGCGCGTTCGCGAACGCCGTCAGGCGCGAACGAATCCGTTTGTCATTGTGGTGGACAATAATGTCGGCAACGTTCATGGGAGGGCGCGTGTCCTCACGCGCCGTGTTCCCGGCGGCTGGGAACAGCCGCCCTCCCGGACAGGGAATACCGTCATCGGCTCTGGCCGGCACAATAATCAATCTCAGGAAGAGACGGAGGCAATGAATAACAAATGGATTTGTTCGCCGCTAATGCGGCTCACGGCATTGGAGTTCGCGAACGCCGTCAGGCGCGAACGAATCCGTTTGTTCATTTTCGGTCGCCGTCGGGCACGAGGGGTGATTGGGAATTGGCAACATTGGAATTGGCAACACTCCACGACAATGGCAACATTCTCCAAGGTGTCTCGATGAACGTTCACGCGCGAGGCGCGGACGATCCGCTTGGCTGCTCCCCTGCCGTTTGATTTCCGGGCGCCTGCGCCAGCCTCCTCCATGCACCCTCCTGTTCCCTGCATCCAGCCGCCTGCAGACCGTTTCCCGCTGCCTGTTTCCGGCATCCCGCAGTGTCACGAAAATGGTAATTTCCCTCTTGCGGGGAAGTGGTGCGGGGAGTATAATGAATGCGTCTTTTGCGTTGTGTCAGGCTGAATTTCCCGGAGAGGTCTGCGCGCGACGGGATTTGGGTTGGCAGATTGGAGTGTTCGTGAGCAACTTGATAACTGCGAATGTGATAAACGGTGCGGATGTGTACGGTGTGCGCCAGATGCAGTACACCGTCGATGGCATTGCCGGGCAGGACTATACGGCGGCGTTGATCGCCGCGTCGTTCAGGCAGGCTACCGCGATCGAAGAGTCGGCGTCATCCTACATGGAGGTCGTGCGGCAGCGCCAGTCCAAGGTCTCCGACCTGGGCGAAATCCTCTCGGTGCTGGCTATGGCGGTCGCCAGCATGGATCCCGACGGACCGGAACCGGGCGACAAGAGCGAACGGTCCGATTCGATGGACACCTACTTTCGGCGGGTGATCGATATTTGCGACAAGTACAGCATCAGTATGAATGTCCAGACGCAATCGTCGCACTACTACATGACGCGCGGAGATGTGATGAATGCGCAGAACGACATCCAGTACACCATGGATATGGAGGACAACAATCTGCAGCAGGACCTGGTGGCGTTGCAGAGTTTCCTCGCCAAGCGCGACAATGCCTTCTCGACGGCCGCCAAGCTGGTGAAGAAGTCGCAGAATGCGTCCGCGGAGACGATCGGGAACATGGGCGGGTAAGGAGAGACGGAAGGCGCGAGAAAGGAATTGGCAGAGGAGGATTCGGTATGGGCACTATTCAGAATGTTTCGGTGGCGCAGGATGTCGCGCAGGCTTGGGGCATCAATGTCTATGAGTACAAGATGGACAACAGGCAGGTGGATTTCCAGGACCTGATGATCGCCGTCAGCGAGAAGCGCGCCGTGACGGTGGAAGGCGAGGTCGTGCCGATGACGCAACGGATCCGCGCCCGCAACAAGTACCTGGACGATCTTGGCGCGGCGCTGTCGGAGCTGACCAAAATCCAGGCGAGTTTTGACAATGACGATTCCGGCTCGCGGGACATGAAGGGTGACTGGATGACGGACACGACCGGTTCGCTGCTGGAAAACAAGCTCGGATTCAGCTGCAGCCATTACAGCAGCAAGCCGACGAGCGGCTGGGACAATGACGAGCGCCCCGGTTTCTACTACGGTTCGTGGGGAAACTCGGACGCGCACTACAGCGCCAACAAGATGACGATCGAGGGCATGATCCAGAAGGTGAAGTCCACGATCGACGGGTTGAACAACCAGTCGCAGACGGATATGTCCCGACTCCAGTCGCTGGTGGACCGCCGGGACGAGTCGTATTCGACCGCGACGAACCTGATGACAAACGTGAGCGACACGCGCGGCAACCTGATCCGGAACCTGTAGGGAAGGCGGGGACGGAAGGCCGACGGGTGCATGGGCTGGATAGGCGAAGAGTGAAGAGAGCGGGAAAGGAGACACGATGGCGATAGAGTCGGTTGAGATCGCGACGAACAGGTACGCGCCGTTGCAGAACGCGGCGATCAATCTGTATTCGACGGAGTTTGCGAGCGGGTTGACGCTGGGGCAGCTCACGATCGCCGTCTGCATCCGCACCGCGGCGGTCTATGAAAGCCAGAGCGTGCTCAAGATGAACACGATGACCTCCGGTTCCCAGCTTCTCGACGACGCGGCCTTTTGGCTGCAGAAAATCGCGGACGGATCGGCGGGCTGGACGAACGCCCGTGATTTTCTCGTGAACCGGATGGAAATCCCGGACAGCGAACTCCCCGATGGCCTCGACACCTTCGACAAGCGGATGCAGGCCGCCGCGGCGCTCAAGAACAAGATGGATACGCTCGCGCAGTCCCAGCAGGAAGACATGATCGACCTGCAGACATTGGTGAACCGGCGGGACGTGGCGTATTCCACGTCCTCCAACGTGGTCCGGACGCTGGGCACGTCCATGAGCGGAAACGCGCAGAATTTCCTGGGGTAGAAGAAGTGGTTTGTGCTGAATGAGTTTTGCAGAGGAGAAATGAGATGAGTATCGGAGTGGTGACGTTCGATCTTTCGATGAAAAGCCCGGAGACGGGTGAGTATCTCTCCGCCAAGACCTACACGGTGGATGGCGTGAACAATGTGGACGGTACGCCGCGCCAGCTTTCCATCGGGCAGCTGGTGATGGCGATCTGCCTGCAGCGCGCATCCGAACTGGAGGCGTCTGTCATCCGGCTGATGGACGAGATGAACGCGACCTCCGCGCAGCTGGAGGCGATGACCGAGATCGAGCAGCAGCTTGTCGATTGGGCGGATGACGCGGCGGCGAACACGGACCACACGTATAACGACTTGAGGACCACCTACATTTTGACGGACGGCTCGCCGTATATGAACCAGAGTTATTACACGTTCCTGACAAGCAATGACATGCAGGTGATCGACTCGGATTACCACTATGTCCGCTTTCAAGGCTCCCCGGATTCCGATGACATCATGTACGAGGACCTGGTCTCGAATCTCGAGGCAAAGATGGACGAGCGGAACAGTTTCAGCCAGCAGAAGATGATCGAGCTGCAGTCGCAGACCAACAAGCGCGACCAGACCTACGACATGATTTCCAACATCCTGAAGAGTATCAATCAGGTGCTGACCGGAAACGTGAACAACATGTAAAATGAAAAAGTCAAATGGTTAAAAGGTTGAATTGGGTTGAGAGGAGATCTGGGTAGAAGAAGGAATGGCGAAGAACGGAAACAGCAGCTTGGAACGGGCGAAAAAGCAGAAGAAGGACGAGTTTTACACGCGCCTTGGGGATATCGAGCGCGACGGTAGGTTGCTGTGCCTCCATGATTGCATCGTGATCAGGAGGCGGAAATGACCGAGTTTGGTGAATATCTGCGGGCGGGGGAGCCGGAAAAACGCGAGAAGGCTATTGTCTGGCGAACGGCGATCGGTCTTCGGCAAGTTGACGGGCTTACAACTTCTGACTGTCTGAACGAGACGGCGCGGCGCAATATCGAAGGCGAGATTACGCTTGAGGATGCGGGACGACTCATCGCCGAGTACTATAAGTCGAAGCCTGTCAAGAAAGCGGCGGCGAAGACGCGTACGGACGAAGCCGATATCGTCGCACAGCGTATCAAGGTTATGAAAGGAGAGATGTCGGCAGTCGAGATGATGTCCGCGTTAAAACTCGCGGGAAGGCGGAACTTCCTCGAAAAGCACCTTTCTCCTGAGATTGCAGCAGGATTCGTGGAAATGACGCAACCCGATTCGCCATGTTCGCCCACGCAGAAATACCGTCTTGCGGCGAAGGGATGGCGGCATTCAGTCCGTCCAAAAAGAAGATGGAGAAGGTGCGCACTCATGAGGCGGGAGCTGGAAATGACTGGTTTCGCGAGCCGCATGGGATGGACGAGTTTCGAACGCGGTTGTGCGCGCGGAAGCGTGTTCTTGTCGGCATCTGGGCTTGAAGGATTGAGGATGGAATGAGAGACAACGCCATAAATCGTTTGTTGGGAGCTATCGGGTACCCTGATACGGTGCCGGATGGTAATGGCGCATCTTGCGAACTCCGCGTGGACGGGGAGTCGATCATTGTCGAAGTGGCGGACGGTCGGTTGATTTTGAAGCGCCGGCTTACGGATGATGGCGAGATGATTGCGCAGTTGGCGGAGTATGCGCCGGGACGGATGCTCCGCGACAATGCGGTGTTGGCGGTCGAGCGCGGCGGAGAAGATGCCTCCGCGTTCCTGTGGCAGGAAATTTCGGCGCAGGTTTCGGATGTCGCGCTGGTGAGGTTTTTTGAGACGTTCATGGATTCATGGGACTGGTGGAACGCGCGACTGGAGAATACAGAGCAGTCGGCGCCGCTGTTCCAAGAGATACTGATCCGTCCCTAGCGAAAGAAAGGTTGCGAGACGTGAAACGATTGGCAAGATTGATATGGGCGGGCGTGGTTGCCGTTGCAACGGTGATCGGAAGTGCCACCGCAGCCCCGGGGGTGAAGATCCCTTGGAAGATGGAGACCTATACCTTGGTCGCCCGCGAAATGAATCTGCGTACGGCGTTGGAGACCTTCGCCGTTTCACAGGGGCTTTCGGTCGTTCTTTCCGATAAGGTGAACGGATTCTTCTCCGGCGATTTCAAGAACATGCCCCCTCAGGAGTTTTTGGAGAAGGTCGCCACGCTCCACAACTTGACCTGGTACTATGACGGCGCGGCACTCTACTTCTACGTCTCCGGCGAAATCCAGACGCTTTTGCTTGATTTGCAGTACATGAAGGCGAACGAGGTCCGTTCCATGCTGGCTGATCTCTGCGTCGAAGACGTGCGGTTCCCGATCAAGACGACCTCCAACGAGGAACTGATCATGGTTTCCGGACCGCCGCGTTACGTCACCTTGATCTCCGAGTTGATCGCGAAGGCCGACAAGCTGCGCGAGCTTCGCACCTTCAACGAGGTGGAGACGCGTCTCTTCCCCTTGAAGAACACGTGGGCGGATGATGTGAGTTTCAAGGTCTCCAGTCCCGAATCGTCCATGACGCTCAAGGGAATGGCGCGGATACTGGAGGAACTGATGTCGTCAGGCGGCAACAGCGGAAAGGCGCGCGAGGCCGAGACGAACGGGACGGACAACGTGTTGACGCCGATTGAGCAGACGATGACCTCCGCGTTCCGTCCGATCATCCGTCCCGAGAATCGCTTGAACGCAGTCTTGATTCGCGATGTTTCCTCCCGCATGCCGATGTACGAGAAATTGATCGCGCAACTCGACCTGCCGCAGAAGCTCATCGAAATCGGCGTGACGGTGGTGGAACTCTCCAAGAAAGATGCGTTGGACTGGCAGCTGTCGCTGAAGGTGACGGGAGAACGCGGCGAGTTTGCGGGCGGCGTGGGACAGAATGCGAATACCCTCTTCGCCGTGCCGGATATGGCCAGCAAGGGGTTGGCGGGTGCGTTGACTTATTTGGGTAAAGATGTGAATGTCGCCGCCTCGTTGACCTCGTTGCGCGAACAGGGTAAGGCGCGGTCGATCTCCCGTACGTCCCTGCTGACCGCGAACAACTTCGCGGCGCAGCTGACCGATATGCAAAGTTATCATGCGCGCGTGGTCGGAACGGAAGTCGCCACACTGGAAGAGGTAACGGCGGGAACCAAGCTCCAGATCAAGCCGCGCATCGTGACGAGTCCCGCCACCAACGTTCCCAATCAGGTCTGGCTCTCGCTGGAACTGGACGACGGCGGTTTTGAATCGGTCACCGTCGATGCCATGCCGATGACGCGCTCCAGTATGTTGCAGACGCAGACGGCGGTCTTCGAGGACGAGTCCATTATGTTGGCGGGATATTTCCGCGACATCGAAGAGAAGGCGGGGTGGGGGATTCCCTACTTGCGTGACATCCCGTGGATCGGCTGGCTCTTCGGCGGCAGCTCCACGAAGAGGGAAACCGTGCAACGGATGTTCATCCTGACTCCGCACATTGTCGATCTCGATGCCGAGATGCTGGCGCGCCTGCAGGCGACCCGTCTGCGTGACATTACCGAGGCCGAGCAGATGGAAGAGGATGCGGCGGTAAGCGATGACGAACGGAAGGAACGCGAGTTGAACCGTAAGGAAGTGCGCCGTCGTCGCGAGGAGGATACCGCAGACCGGATACGTCGTCGCGAGGCCGAGATCAACCGTGACCGCAAATTGCGTCAGGTCGATCGCAAGTTCATGCGCGAGCAGCTGGAGTCCGACAAGCGAGAATGGCGCCACGAGTTGCGACAGAAACAGGAAGAGATGGAGGCTGCGCTGAAAAAGCCGATTCCGCCGCCGCTAGAAAAGGAAGGAGTCGGAGGTGCCTCGGCGGACGATGCGGACGTGTATGTTCTCCCCGCGCCAGTGGTGGAGGGCGCGGACGCGCAGAAGCCCGTTCCTCCCGCGCTGGTGGTGGAGGGCGCGGACGCGCAGAAGCCCGTTCTTCCCGCGCTGGTGGTGGATGACGCGGATGCGCAGAAGCCCGTTCTCCCCGCGCCGGTGGTGGAGGGCGCGGACGCGCAGAAGCCCGTTCCTCCCGCGCCGGTGGTGGATGGCGCGGATGCGCAGAATCGCGTTTCTCCCGCGCTGTTGGACGGAGCGGATGCGCCGGCTGTGAAGAAGGATGCGGAAGGAAATGGGAACGCCGGAGGACTCGCTCCGCTCCTGAACGAAGAGGCGGGAAAGGCGCCCAAGAAGGACTGAGAGAATGGCGCAGACGGTGAAAGTCGAGAACGGATTTGCCGAAGTGGGCGAGGGCGCGTGGCTGATGGGGCGCGCGCAACCGGCCGCTTTCTTCGGTTCGCTCTCGCGTCGCCGTCGCAAAGGTTTCTTTCTGCGGGATCGCAATGACATTTCTCTGGTCGAGTTGACGGGGACTGCCCGTTGCGCGAATGCGGTACAACCTTTCTTGACGCATGTCAGTTGCGGTGTTCCCGTGTACGCGGTCTCGTCGAAAGTTCTCCTCGCACCCGCCTCCGCGCATACGGGAACGGAGACGATCCGTACCGTTCCGTTCAGTCTCATGCAGGCGCTTACCGCCAGTGTCTTTTCCAGCGAATGGCTCGTGCTGGCGACGACGAGTCGGACGACACGTATCGCGGTCGAAGACGGGGATACGCTCTCCGTCCGTCCAGGGGCTGTTGCGGCATGGACGGGGAACCGTCCCACGGGATTCTGCCCGAAGCTGGGAATTTGGGACATTCTGCTTCCGCGTGGTCCGAAAGACCTGTTGCTCCATTTTCACGGACCTTGTCTGGTATGGATCGAGGGCACGGCGCCCGCCGTTCCGCGTTTTGCCCGGAACGTTCCGCAAAGGAGGTGTGTCTGATGGCATTCGATGCGGCACAGATGCTGAGACAGACCTTTGCGGCGCGGAACGAGGCGTTGCAGATGATGGATCTCGCCAAGCCCCAGATCGAGGTGAGGGCGCCGGAAACCGGGATGCTGATGGGGACGGCGATGGTCGCGGACGAGGATCCGGTCGCGACGCTGATGGATTCGATGGAGGAGCTTTCCTTCCAGTTCGAGGAAAAGGAGTCGAAACGCGTCTCCGACCGCAAGATGGGCGAGATGCAGGGACCGCGTTCCACCTATACCCGCGCCGTCGAGACGTGGATGGCGATGATGCCCGATATGCCCGGGCAGGATTTTCTGGCGAAGCAGTTGCGAAATCTTCGTTCCTTGTTATCGCAGGGATCGCTTCCAGATGCGCGGGAGCTTTTGAAGGAGCTGGCACGTGGCAGCACGGACCCCAGCCACCAGTTCGCGATGCTGGACATTCTGGAGAAGGCGTTCGCCGAGGGCGAAGAACCGTTGCGCGAACTGATGCGTCAGACGAAGGAATCGCTGCTGCAGGCGAAGGGACCGGAAATTCGAGCGGGCATCAATCTGGCGGAAGAGATTAACACACGTGCCACCACGCCCGAGGAAATGCAGAACCTCCGCGACCTCTATCGCGGCGAGGTGATTGGTTTCACGAAACCGCAGGAGTGTTTTCGTTCTCTGCTGGCGTCGCGCGGCGCGGGCAGACTTGCCGAGGCGATTTCGTTCCTGATCGCCGGATGCGGAGCCGACATCCAATCCGCCAATCCCTCGAAGAGTACCGTTGAGTTACAGCGTATCCTCACGGATCTCGGTTGCGTACAGGCGTTGCAGACGATGCTGGAGAAATTCACCGACCTCGCCGCACGGATGTCTCGCCAGTTCTCCGACGTCTGTCTCCTCAACGGCGAGCAGTTGACGGGACGCGTTGTCGATTTGACGGAGCAAGCCTTTGTCACGGCGAGCGGAATTGCCACCCTGCTGGGAGATTGCGGAATGCGGAAACTACTTGCGCAGATGGATTTCACGCGCGAGTTGACACGACTCTTCCGGCTTCTCTCGCCGCGCCTGTTCCAGCGAGAGGATGACCGTCGGCGTCTGGTCGATGCCGCGCAGGAGAAGCTGGACGAGTTGATTCAGAAGGAAGAGGAGGAAGGAGAGAGCGAGACATGATGGCACCCGAATGGATCGATGCGCTTGTCCGCCAGTTCGGACAGTCCGCTGGATTATCCAACTTCACCCTCAATGACCGAGGCGCGGCGTCTGTGACGTTTGAAACCGGAGTCTCGCTCCGTTTTGAATACGCACGCGAGACGCTGACTGTGTTTGTCACCGTGCCGTCGCGCAACGATGCAAGGGCGGCGCGTCGGATGCTCGCATACGCGCATCCAGCCGCAAGACGCGGGTTCACGGTGCGCGCGGGCTATCTTGCGAAGGCAGGCAGGGCGATTTTCGCGGTGCGTCTGCAGGAGCGTGAGGTTACGCTGCCCGCGTTGAATGCGGTCTTCGCCGAGTTGTGGCGGATCGCGACGGAATTTGGAGGAATGACCTGATGGCTATGCAAGTATCGAGAACGACGCAGGCGATCCGGTTCGACGTCGGAATCGGACAGACGGGATACGCCGAGGTGATCGATTCCCCGGATGCGGGTGCGCCGCAGCGTGCATTGATGCCGGGTACCACCACGGTCAGTCAGGCGATTGACGAGTTGTTCCCCGCGGATCGTTCGGTGAGCGGGGAGATCATGAACGCGATGGTTGCCGAGAACTCCGCGACGCTGCGGACATCGAACGGTTTCAATCGCCTTGCGCGCACGGTTTCCGCCTCGTTGCGGAAACGAGGAAGTGCGGCGGCGAGCCGCGCCGCGCATGAGATCGAAACCTTGCTTGCGGACACCGATCTCTTCGAGCATTACCGCGCTACGCTTTTGGAGACATGATGCTGAACAGACTTACAAACTTTTCCAATGTTTTCAGCCGATTCGGCGACCTTGTGCTGGCGGTTTTGGTGGTGTGCATCATCGGATTGCTCATCATCCCGCTACCGACCCCGATGGTCGATTTGCTGATCGCGATCAACATTATGATTTCCACCATGATGTTGATGCTTTCGCTCTACCTGCCGCGTGCGCTTGCTTTCTCCACATTCCCGTCGATGCTGCTCTTCACCACACTCTTCCGACTTGCGTTGAACGTGACGACAACGCGACTGATCCTGCTGAAGGCGGACGCGGGCGAGATCATCTACACATTCGGCAATTTCGTCGTGGGCGGCAACTTCGTCGTCGGCGCGGTCATCTTCCTGATCATCACGATCGTGCAGTTCGTCGTGATCGCCAAAGGCGCGGAACGTGTCTCGGAAGTGGCGGCACGTTTCACACTCGACGCGATGCCCGGTAAACAGACCTCCATCGATGCCGATATGCGCGCGGGCGCGATCGATCAGGAAACGGCGCGCGCGCGCCGGAACGAATTGGCGAAGGAATCCCAGCTCTACGGCGCGATGGACGGTGCGATGAAGTTCGTCAAAGGCGATGCCATCGCAGGGCTTATCATGACGGCGATCAACATCGTCGGCGGAATCTGTGTGGGCGTCTTCATGAACGGAAAAGAGGTTGGCTGGGCAGTCAGCAAGTACGGCATCCTGACGATCGGTGACGGTCTCGTCTCGCAGATTCCCGCACTGCTCGTTTCGATCACCTCCGGCGTCATCGTTACGCGTGTCGGCGATGTTGACAACAAGCCGTTAGGACAGGATATCATCGACCAGTTCTTCGCGCAACCGAAGGCGATTTTCCTCGCCGCCGTCATGCTCGTGGCGATCGGTCTAATTCCCGGATTCCCGAAAATCCAGATTTTCGGTTTGGCCGCCTTTGTCGCCGCCGTCGGCTACAGCCTCATGCTGAAGTCGAAGATTGCCGCCGCCCGTGCGGCGAAGAACGAAGATCCGTTGGCTGCTGCCGCGCCGTCGGAAGGTGCGCGACCAAAACCCAAGAAGAAAGACGGGGACGATTTCTCGATGGTCACGCCGCTCACGGTCGATATCGACGCGGACATTCGCGGCGCATTGACCTACGAGGCGTTGAACGAGCAGATCATGTCGATCCGCCGCGCGCTCTACCACGATTTGGGCGTTCCGTTCCCCGGTATCAACCTCTCGCTGAATCCCGCGATGAAAGACGGGCGCTATCGGCTGTTGGTCAACGAGGTGCCAGTCTCCGAAGGCTCGTTGCGGAAGGGGTTCATTTTCGCTTTGGAGACGCCCGAAAACCTCTCTGCGACGGGAATCCAGTTCGAGACTGGAAAGCCCTTCCTTGCAGGGTACGAAACCTGTTGGGTCAAGGAAGAGGAGAAACAGAAGCTGGACGAAAACGGAATTCGCAGTCTCGATTTGGGCGGTGTTCTTTCGTACCACCTCTCCGAAGTCCTGCGTCGGTACGCGCACGAGTTCCTCTCCCTGCAGGAGACTCGGCTGCTCTTCGACCACATGGAGAAGGACTCGCCGGAACTGGTGCGCGAAGTTCAGCGTGTACTCCCGCTCCAGAAGATCACCGACGTGTTGCAGCGTCTCGTGCAAGAGGGCATTTGCATCCGCGACTTGAAGCGCATCACGCAGACGTTGATCGAATGGGGACAGAAGGAGAAGGATACGGTGTTGCTCGTCGAATACGTGCGTTCCGCGATGAGCCGTTACATCTCGTACAAGTTCTCCGGCGGACAGAATATCATGGCTGCATATCTTCTCGATCCGTCGCTCGAAGAGAAGATTCGCAAGTCCGTCCGTCAGACCTCTGGTGGAAGTTATCTCGCGATGGATCCCGCGACCGTCCGTTCCATCATCGCGGTCGTCCACCGGAATGTCGGCGACTTGGCCAAGGTGCCGCAGAAGCCGGTCGTGATCGTTTCCGTCGATATCCGTCGCTACTTCCGCAAGATGATCGAAAAGGATTACTACGAGTTGCCGGTACTCTCGTTCCAGGAATTGAGCGCCGAGATCAACATCCAGCCGTTGGGGAGGCTTAAGCTGTGAATTTCCTCTTAAAGATTGTACAGGGACCGAACACGGGCGCGGAGATCGCGCTGGTGTCAGGACTGACTGTTTCACTCGGCAAGTCCGACTCATGCGACATCATACTGGCCGATCCCACGTTGCCCGATGAGCCGATCCAGATCGAAACGGGAGAGGATCGCGTGACGGTCCATCTCCCCGACGGCGGTGGCTCGGTGCGGCTGGAGCCGTTCCATGTCACAAATGTCGGGACGACGGCATTTGCGGTCGGTCCATCCGATGGTGTGTGGGGTTCGCTTGTATGGCCGAATCCTGAAACGCCTGTTTCCGAGGCGGGCGAAACGCAGACGGCGGCAACTCCCGAGGAAGGCGAGATGCCGGAAGCGCCGGCTCCGGTCGCACCGCCACCTGCGAAGGACGCGGAAGGGAAACGCCGTTCACGTCTTCCCGGCTGCCTGTTGATCCTTCTCGTTCTTGCGTTGATTCTGGCGGCGCTCTTCTTGGTGTTCCGTCCCAAGATCGTCGAGTACTGGGAGAACCGGACTCGTTCGCAGGAGACGAGCGGTGGACAGCAGCTCGCGCAGGGAACGAACGCCGTGGGAGATGTTGTACAGACTCAGTTGGAAGTCAAACCGATTGATCGGCTTGTCGAGCGGTACGCGTTGAGTGTCACCAATCGGAATAACCGTCAGGTTCTCCATGGCAACTTCCGTACGCGGGCGGAACGGTTGGCGGCGACGGCTGAAAGTTATGCTACCGAACCGGGCGTGGAGCTGGATTTCTCGGATGACGAATCCTTGCGGACTGCGGCGGAAGACACCTTGACGATGATCGGTTCCGGATCGCTTCGTGTGGCGAACGTCACCAACCGCGTGATCGTGTTGTCCGGAAAAGTTTCGTCGCCGGAAAACCTCCGCCGTGTGCTGGAGACGCTGTCGTCAGAAGTTCCGCGGCTCGAAAATGTTGATATGTCACTTGTCTCCGTGGATGCGCCAACGACGCCTGTGCCTTCGCAGGGAACGGTTGCATCAACCACTACCACTTCGCATCGGAGTGTTAAAGCACGGGAGAATAAAGATTCGGTTCAAAAACCGAGCAAGCCCGAACTGCCTGTCTGCGGGGTTCTCATCGATCCTTACCCCTGTCTCGTGATGCGGAACGGGACCCGTTTGCTGGAAGGCGGACAGATTGGCGAGAGTACGATTTTGAAGATTGAGTCTGATCAGATCACGCTCACCAACTCGATGGGGGTCATCGTATGGAAACCGTAAACGACCCCATCCGTTTGTTGGAGATCGAGAGAGAGTTGTCCGGGCCGAACCGTCAGGAAGCGCTTGCGCGGTACGACAGGACGCTTCTCGATTTGTCGAATCGGATTGAATCCGCGTTGAAGGAAGGGGTGCCGCCTGACGAGTTTCAGAAAGTCGAACTTCTCCGCGACGCGAATACGATCGCGAGGAAAATTTTACGCCTTGCCGTCCGGGTGGACGATAGGGTATAATGAAGCAATCAAGAACGTTTCAGTAGGTTACGAAAGGAACTCAGAAATGGCAGTTACAGTATCAAGTGCAACGGGTATTGCGCAGGTTACAAGCGCAGAATTGCAGCGGCATGAGGTCGATGTTTCGTCGAACGACTACGTCCATACCGATGCGGTTTACAATGCGTTGATGAACGCCGTGCTCATCATGGAGGATCGTCTCAACACCTCCCTCACGAACTATCAGGAACACCCGGATGTCCAGGCGAACCTGCAGCAGCTCCAGTACGATCTGCAGCAGTGGAACCTCGCCCTGACGACGATGACCAACATCAACAAGGACATGGGCGACGCGCTCAATTCGATCGCCTCCAACTTCCGGTAATGTTTGACCTGAAGACGGAAGAAGCGCGGTTGTTGCTGAACATCGCTCTGATGGCAACCGGGCAGAACCGTTTCCGATCCGCCGCGAAAATCCTCACGGCGTTGGAGCGGTTTCGCCCGGAAGAGGCGTCTATCGCATCCGCGAATGCGATTCTCTTCATCAGTATGCTGGACTTTCGTGGGGCGGTGGACTACATCGACCGAATTGCATTGCCGCGTTTTCCAGAGTCGGCGATGTTGCTTGCCTTCAAGGGAATGGCGTTGCTCAGGATGAATCGGGCTGCGGAAGCCCGCGAACCGCTTGAACGGGCGGCGGGTCAGACCGCCGACCCGGCAGCGGCGCAATTGGCAAAGGACTTGCTCACATGACAGAATCCATGATCGTAGAAGCCGTTCGATCGGTTTCGGCGCAGACGAACGCGGCGGCCGCCACATCGGCCACGACAGGCGTGTCGAGCGTCGATCCCGCTTCTGTGGCGCGTTTCCAGGCTGCGATGGGGCCGACCGATGTCTCGGATGCTGACCCCATTCCGTTCGCCTCTGAACTTGCCGCCTCGTGGCGGAGTGCCCAGGTGAACAACCAAGGGTTGCTCCACCGGATTCGCGCGCTTTCGGATATGCAGCAAAGCCATTCGCTGGCGTCGCCGGAACTGATCGAACTGCAGTACGAGGTGATGAATCTCACCTTCCAGCAGGAGGTCGTGACGAAGGTTGCGGACAAATCGTCGACGGCGATTCAGACACTCGTGAAAAACCAGTAGTGTCCAACGCCGAAGATCGCGAGTATCCAGACGACCTAGCGTAACTAGACTTTTCGGGTTTCTAGAAATTCTAGCCTGTCTAGAAAGGACCAACGATGAAAAAAAGCAAAGTGTTGCACGGTTTCGCCGCGTTGGCCGTCGCCCTGTTCTTGACCGGGTGCGACAAGGAAACGACGTTGCATACGGGACTGGAGGAGCGTCAGGCGAATCTGATTATGGCGACATTGCTTGACAGCGGGATCTCCTGCCACAAATCTCCCGGCGAAGAGGGAACTTGGACTGTTCTTGTGGGCGAGCAGAATTTCGCCAAGGCGGTAAACCTCTTGGAACAAAGGGGACTTCCGCGACGCGCCTATCAGGGAATCGCCGAGGTCTTCAAGAAAACCGGGATGATTTCCTCCCCGAGCGAGGAACGGATCCGCTTTATGGACGCGCTCGCGCAGGACTTGTCACGCACGATCTCGCAGATCGAGGGTGTGGTCGATGCGCGTGTCCATGTTGTGCTTCCCGAAAACGACCCCTTTGCGCGGAACACGCTTCCGAGTTCCGCCGCCGTCGCGATCCGCGCCCGGTGGGACAGCGACATCAGCGACCTGGTTCCTTCGATCAAGGGGCTGGTGCAAAACGCGATCGAGGGGCTTTCCCACGAGAAGATCATGGTGACTGTCTTCCGTGACTCGCCGCCGAAAAAGCTGTAGTCGGAAGGTCAGCAGGGTAGGCGGTCAAAATGTTGGTACGTTGGACCATGTCGAAAGTTGAGAAATTGGAAGACGTCCAAGTTGGGAAGTTGCAAGTTCCCTGCGTGAGGCAAACCTACCCATGCGGGCGGCGGGCTAACCACCCGACCACCTAACCACCCAACTACCTAACCACCTAACCACCTAACCAACTAACCACGAAATCATGGACGCAGAGGAAAGACAGTTTCTGTTGACGACCGCCTGGTTGTTCATACGGCACGGGCAACGCGCTCGCGCCCGCGTGATTTTGGAGGCGCTTGTGGAGGAAAATCCGCAAGACGGCGTTTCCGCGGTCGCGTTGGCTGAGCTGCTGTTGGATGACGGTGACGCCTCGCGTGCCTTGGATGTTTTGCGCGTGGCGGATTTTCCGCCTACGCTCGCCCATGCCGAAGCGGTGCTGGAATCGCGTGCCTTGCGGATGATAGGGAAAGAAGAGGAGAGCAGGGCGCGGTGGAGTCGTTTCCTGGAATCGAAGAAGGGGGCGGCTCGGACGTGGGTTTCGGAAACGGAATAGCGGGATGTGAACCTTCCATACGGATGATGTTTGATGATAGGCAAAAAAGAAGAGAGTGAGTTGGATTTGGCTTCGGCGAGAGCACTGGTCTCGGACAGACGCCTCTGGCCCCATGTCCGCACGTTTTTGTGGGATTTTGCCTCCCAGATTCATCCGTCATGGCTGGAAGAGTTGGAGGGGCATGAAACGGCGGCTGTGGAACGGGAAGGCGTCTCCCTTCCTTCTCTCGTCTCTCGCCTCATGTCATCATCTCGCACGAAGCGTTTTGTTCTCTCCTGCCTCCATGTCGAACCCTGTTTCTATTCGTTTCCGGTAGGGGATGGGAGTCGCCTGTTGTTGTTGGATGCCCCCACGCTGGATCGTGTCGCCCGATGGCTGGGGGTTCTCTCCTCCGCTGCGGAGTTGCGCACGGTGACGGATGGGACGGTTGTCCGTGCGCTCAAGGCGGCGTTCCCCGGTGTCTATCCCGATGCCTTTTCTTTCTTGGCGTATTTCCAGAAAGAAATGAAAGAGTGGAAACTTCCCTCGTTGCAGAGCGGACTTGAGAAAACGGAAGATCGGGCGCAACGCGCGGAACAGTGGGTCGCGTACGTGTTGTCTCGCGGGTATGCGTTGCTGGCGGGGTATGTTTCGGCGCTTCCAGCCCCCTTGCTCCGCCGCTTGCGTTTGAAGCTGCCGGTCCAGACGCCTTTCCCTGCCGACCTCGCGCAAGACGCGGGCGTGGATGCCGTCACCCTGCGAGCCGTGATCGAAAAACTTTTCAAATTCAAATTCCCGGAGGCGCATCAGCTATGCTTCTCGTAAGAAAACCCAATTTCAAAATCCAGACGGATCGCCGTCTGGTCAAAGTGACGGACGTTGCGGTGATTCGCAAGTCCGAAGAGATTCTTGCGGCTGCGGAGGAGGAGGCGGCCCGCATTCGAGAGGAGGCCAAGAAAGCCTTTGAGGAGGAACGTCGTCGCGGCTACGAGAAAGGGCTTGCCGACGGCAAGGAGGAGATCGCGATGCAGAAGCTCGATCTCATCGATTCCTCCGTCGCGTTCATGGAAAGCGTCGAAACGAAGATGGCCGACGTCGTGATGAATGCCTTGAAGAAATGCGTGGAAGAGATCGGCGATTCGGAGATGGTGGTGCAGATCGTCAAGAAGATGATGCGTGCCGTCATCCGGACGCAGAAACACCTGACGCTGAAAGTCGCGCCCGAGATGGTGCCGGTGGTCAAGGCCAGGCTGGATGAAATCCGCGCTTCGTACCCTACGCTAGAGACGGCGGATGTGGTGGAAGACCCCCGCCTGAGAGGAACCTCCGCCATCCTTGAAACCGAGGCCGGCGTGGCCGACGCCTCCGTCGAATCCCAACTCGCCGCCATCGAAAAATCAATCAGGCGCCATATTTCGGGAGGTAAGGCGTAACTCCAAGACGCGGAACTGTCCCAGGTCATAGAAGAGGGTAGCAGTTCAAGATGAAAGTGTTGAACAGCAACGATTGGGCAAAAGATGCGATGTGTTAATCATGGTAATGAAAGGGGATGAATTGATGAGGTGGAGATGGGATCAAGGTAGGCTTCAATACTTTCATTACAATAACATTGTCCGGATTGCGTCAATCCTAACAAAATTAGATGGCGTTCTTCTGAATGTAAAGGGGGATCCGCTGCGTGAGTTTTTAACGATAGGTACGGGGTTGCCGTTTGCACCAACCACATACACCGTCTGGCGTAATTACGCTCGTGTTTTCCAATGCGCCATGCTGGCGACAAAAGTTAATGGTAAGCTTGCCGTCACCGATCTCTGCCGTCAATTGTCCGATGAAAAGAAACCGCTGTCTCCAGACCAATACTTCAATTTTGTGTTTTCACATTTCGCATTGCCGTTTCCTGCATTTGAGAACTATGATTCGTCATTGCACCCAACATACCCGTTCGTTGCGATTTTGAAATTTGTTATCGCGAGAGGTGGGTATGGAGTAAGAATTGATGATGTATTTGCAAACGTCATTGGTAATGGTTGTACTGGGTATGAACCACTCGATTTCTATCGAAAGCTCAAACCGGTTTCCCGTAAACCAGTCGGCGATGAACTTCGACAGGTTCGCGAAATGATGGTGCTGATGGGGCAGACTTCATATATGAAGTGGTTTGACAGGACACTTTATATCGACACCACGGACATTCAATCCGTTCTGGATGCAGTTAGACCTGATTTTACACGGAAACGCAAGTCAATTGCAATAGAAGAGTTTTTTGAGGAGTGCTTCGTTGGAGAATCTGGTAGAAAGCGTTTTGAAGTACTTCTAGGAGACAGGGAAATTCTCTCTGACGGATTTAAAGAGGGCGGAAGAAGATTTATTACACATGGGAAAATTGAACGAAGTCCGCTTGTTCGGCGCAAATATTTTGAGAAGTACCCTGAACTGATTTGCGATGCATGTCAAATGAATCCGAGAGAACGCTATCCTTGGACTGACAACCTTTTACAGCTCCATCATGTTTTTCCTTTAGCATCTACGCTTAACATGGATAGTACGACAACGTTTCTTGATGACCTTGTTCCACTCTGTCCGTCTTGCCACATGAGCATCCATTCGTTCTATAAAATTCGTCTTGCTGAGTGGGGAGTACAAGATTTTGGATCGAAAAAGATGGCTCGCGATGTATATAATATGGCAAAGAAAGAGATGAAACTATGAAGAAACTTTCGTATAAAGCGCAAAAAAAAATGTTGGACGAGTGTCTCCATACTGGAAGAGGTCTCGCTGATGTACTCGCACTTCGGAAATTGGACTATGATTCTCTCGTGTATCACGATGAGGCGTCCGTGACCATATTGGGGAAGTTGCCGGATTTCGTGCCGATAGACGAACGACCCATTATTGCGCCCTCGATACCATGTGTAAGTTTCTTTTCAGGCGCAGGGGGGCTTGACATAGGTTTTGCGCAGGCTGGATTCAAAACAGTCGTTGATGTCGAGATCAACGAGATGTTTTGTAATACCCTTCGTGCGAATGGAGCAAAAATTGTTATTGGACCGCCTAGCTTGGCTGGAGATATGAATGATCCAGAAGAAATCATTCGTCAACTTGAGGCAGTAGGTGTGCCACATGATTTTCCTGGTGTTTTTCATGGAGGTCCACCTTGTCAATCATTCAGCGTTGCGGCAAATCAACGATTCTCAAAATGTGGGAAAAATTTCAAAAGAACGGGGTTTGGCAATGTCAAACTTGGAAACCTCCTTTTCTGCTATATTAGTGTAATCGTAAGGTTTATGCCGGAAACATTTCTAATTGAGAATGTCGATGGTTTATTGACGATTGATGGCGGTGAACAGGTTAAACGGGCATGCCAGATCTTGTTGGAAGCTGGATATGATGTGACTCCGCCACAAATTATCAATGCCGCGGATTACGGAGTCCCCCAGAAGAGGCTCCGTACGATTATAGTAGGTAGTCGGATTGGGCATTTTGATTTTCCACAGCCCACGGTTCGGCAACTTCCGTCAGGATGTGTGTTCAAGCGTTCACTTAGTGGTGTTGAGAATCATATTACTCGGTGCCATAGCGCAGAGTCGATTCGACGATACATGCTGCTCGACTATGGCAAACGTGACAAGTTAGGGCGTGTTGATCGTCTTGATCCATTTAAACCATCAAAAACGATTATTGCAGGCGGAACGGGGGGTGGAGGACGCTCTCATCTTCATCCATTTGTACCGAGAACGATGTCTGTCAGAGAATGTGCGAGGTTGCAGACATTTCCTGATTCGTACCGGTTTACAGGCCCTGTTGCACGGCAGTTTACACAAGTCGGTAATGCCGTGCCTCCGCTTCTGGCATACGAAATGGCTTGTGCAATCTACACATCGATCTATGCCAATCGTCAAGTTAAGCCGGTTCCGTTCGAAATTCATCCCCGGTCAGCTGAGGTGGACAGCATATCATCTGGACGTTATCCAGTTCATAAGCCGGAGCAACTTCGCCTTGCTCTCGAAAAGCGGAAGAAAGTCAGGAGAGGGAAGTCTGGGAAAGAAGCATCTGAGCAATCCACAACTGTGGCAAACAGGACGAAAGGGGCGAAATCCGTACGCGCGAAATCGGTAAAGGCGAGGTATGCGAAACATGGCTGAGACGCTAAAGATCAAGGATCTGCCAACGGATGCACGTCCCCGTGAGACGTTTATGCGTTCCGCCGAGCCGGAGCGCGAGATTTCCGACGCGAGCCTTCTTGCGATTCTGATTCGGAAGGGATGTAAGGGATCGAGCGCGATCGATCTCGCGCATCGTCTTATCAACCATTTTGGCAACGTGGCAAAACTGGTCGAGGCGTCATGGCAGCAGATTGTCGCCGCGGGGATTCCGGGTGTGGGAAAGGTCGTAGCCGTGCAACTTGCCGCCGCGTTCGCACTCGTCAGAAGGAATATCAAAATCTCGCACCGCTCTTACGCTCGCGCCGTCGAGACATCCGACGATGTGGTACGTCAGGTGCGTTCCGTCGGTGTTGATGAGTCGCGGGAGTGCGCGTATGCGCTTTACCTTGATGCGAAACGTCATCTTCTCTGCGAGCCGATGGTTGTTTTTCGCGGCACTGCGGACAAGACGTTTCTTCACCCGCGTGAGATTTTTCGTCACGCGATCCGTCTAGGGGCGGTTTCCGTGATTGTGGCGCATAATCATCCGAGCGGTGACGCGACCCCGTCTGAAGTGGATTTGGAGGAAACAAGGCGTTTGGTGGAGGTCGCTGAACTGGTCGGTATTCCACTTGACGACCATGTTGTAATCGGGCGTGGGAGTATGCACGTTTCGATTAGGGGACAACAAGAATGGCAGGGGGGTGAATGAGATGAAGACGGAGACGACAACAGCGTTTGACTACATCCCTGAGGTTTTGAACCGCGCCGTCGAGGATGCGCCCTCGATCGATGTGAAGGGCAAGGTGATCCAGGTGGTCGGCACGATCATCAAGGCGTCCGTTCCCGGTGTCAAGATCGGCGAGGTCTGCATCCTGCGCAACCCGTGGGAGAATTTCGAGGTGCAGGCCGAGGTCGTCGGCTTCACCCGGGAGGCGGTTCTGCTGACGGCGCTGGGTCAGATGATCGGCATCTCGGCGGAGACCGAGGTGATTCCTACGCGCCGCGTCCAGATGGTGCCCGTCGGGAAGAATCTACTGGGGCGCGTGTTGGACGGTCTGGGGCGCCCGATGGATGCGGATGTGAAAGGGCCGCTTCGCCCGGACGGTTATTATCCAGTCTATGCGGATCCTCCCTCGCCGTTGGATCGCCGTATCATCTCGAAACCGATCTCTCTCGGTGTCCGTGCCGTGGACGGATTGCTGACTTGCGGTGAGGGGCAGCGTATGGGAATCTTTGCGGCGGCTGGCGGCGGAAAATCGACCCTGCTCGCCCAAATCATTCGGAACACGGAGGCTGAAGTCACCGTGCTGGCGCTGATCGGGGAGCGCGGACGCGAGGTGCGCGAGTTTATCGAGAAGGACTTGGGACCGGAAGGACTCGCCAAATCGGTTCTCGTCATCTCCACCTCCGACAGAAGCGCGATGGAACGTCTCAAGGCCGCCTACGTTGCGACCTCCATTGCCGAGTCCTTCCGCGACCGGGGCATGAAGGTGCTGTTGCTGATGGATAGCGTGACGCGATTCGGGCGCGCCCAGCGCGAGATCGGGCTGGCCGCCGGTGAACCGCCCACGCGGCGCGGCTTTCCGCCGAGCGTGTTCTCCGAACTCCCCAAGCTGATGGAACGCGCCGGAAACTCGTCGAAGGGATCCATCACCGCGCTCTACACCGTGCTGGTGGAGGGCGACGATATGACCGAGCCGATCGCTGACGAGACGCGCTCCATTCTCGACGGGCACATCATCCTATCCCGCAAGCTGGCGCAGATGAACCATTATCCCGCCATTGACATCCTCGCATCCGTCTCGCGTTGCCAGAACGCGATTATCCCGAAGGATCACAAGGCTGCCGCCGCCAAGCTCCGTAGCCTGCTCGCCAAATACGCCGAGGTCGAACTGCTTCTGAAGATCGGCGAGTACAAGAAAGGCGCGGACCCCGAAACGGATGAGGCAATTGCGAAAAACGGTGCGGTCAACGCCTTCCTCAAGCAAGGATTGACCGAGAAGCCCGTGTACGAGGAATCGATCCAGAAACTTAAGGAGGCGGTTTCGTAACGGTTGAACCGCATGGAACCGATAGGAAAGGAAGAAATGATGAAAAAAGTTTTCTTGTCGTTTGGACTGATGGCCTGCACGGCGGTTTCTCTTGCCGCCGACGCGGGGATTGACCGTGCGTTCTTCGACCGTCTGCTGCGCATTCCCTGTCGGTGCGGGGACGAACCGTACCTCCTGCAGGTGGTTGACGCGACGAAGGAGTGGTTGAGTACACGCGGCGTCTTTTGTGTGGTGGAGACGAACGATGTCGGGCGTGTCGCGCTCTACGCATCGACGACGCCGGGAAGACGCCACGATTACCTTTTCGTCTCCCACCTCGATGTGGTGGACGGCCCTGACTCCCTTTTCCAACCACGCTATGACGGGGACAAGGTGTTCGCTCGCGGTGCTTGCGACACGAAGGGAAATGCGGTCGCCATCTGCCAGATCCTGGCGAACTTGAAGGCCAGCGGAAGCAAGGCGACCGTCGGGATGTTTCTGGCGACGGATGAGGACGGCGGCGGTAGGGGACAGCGTACGCCGCCTATGATGATTGAACGTGGCTACCTGCCCAAGCGGATGATCATCATCGGTGATTCCGCTGGCGAAGAACCGGGGCAACTCTTTACGGCAGAGAAAGGCCACGCGCACATAGACCTTGTCGCGCATGGCAAGGGGGGACACTCCTCCCGTCCGTGGGCGCTTGATAATCCGGTTCCGAAACTGTGTGCCGGTTACCTCAAATTCGTCGAGACCTGGGACCCCGATGCCGACCTGAAGGAAAAGTGGCGTACCGTTCTTTCCCCGACTATGCTGAACGGCAGTGTCGCTCCGAATGTTGTCGCCGACGAGGTTTCCATGCACCTCTCCTGCCGCTACACGACGATGGCGGAATACCATCGCGCGGTCCAAGTGCTCAAGGAAACGACGGGACTGGAGGTTCGCGCTACCCCCGGGCGCCTCCCCGTTGAAAACAAGCCTGGCGATCCGGAAATCGCCGCGTTGCTGGCGGCAATGAATCGCGATCTCCCCGGCGGCATCCGCGAAGGAAAGATGAGCGCGGCGACAGACGCCTCCTACTATGTTGGGCTAGGTTACCCGATTGTTATCTTTGCCGCTGATGGCGGGGAACCGCATAGTGACCGCGAGTGGGGTTCTCTGAAGAGCCTCGATGACTACACCCTCTTCTTCACCTCCTATCTCCGTACTCGCTGAACCTGCCGCCTATGAGGCTTTAGTTTCTCGGAACAGAGTTCCCGGAACTTCCTCGGTTTTGATTTTCTCAACCTCGGTTTCGGTTCTGCGATTCTCACTTTTTCGGCGCGATCCCGATTCGGGCGGAGACGGCATCATGGTCTGATGGGAACTTGCCGCCCGGTCTGTCGGCGTGCGTCCGGTACGTCAAGACTCGAAACCCGTTCGAGACAAAGATGTAGTCGAGACGACTGTCGGCGACCGGTCTGTAGCCGTGCGAGGAGAAACGGGGGCCGGTGCGCGGTGTCTCGGTTGCCTCGAACGCATCGCGCAACACTCCTTTCGCGAGTGTGATCGATTCGCCGATTGGGTGGTCGGGATCGAACGGCGAGTAGGAAGAGAATACGCCGCACTCCATGTCGTTCATGTCGCCGGTCATAATCACGAGTTCACCGGCTGTTACGGCGGCCTTCACCTTTTCCAAAACCAACGCCATTCCCTTCGAGCGGGACTCCTGGCTCTTCCAGTCTGGATGCTGGTTAAAGACACGGATCAGGCGTCCGCTCCCTTTGTGTTTCAGCAACACCCACTGGCAGACGCGGATGCTGGATGCCCCCCAGGAGAGATAGGTGAAGTCTTCGGGGCGTTCCGAAAGCGCAAAGCGTCCGGAGTCGATACGCTCAAAAAGTTGGGGACGGTAGAGGATCGGGTTGGGGCCTTGCTTGTCAGGGCCATCGGCAAACTCGTAGTCGGGAAACAGTGCGACGAAATCCCGCCACATCGTTTCCGTCACCTCCTGAATTCCGATGAGGTCAAAGTTCCCGTCTTTCACCACTTGCGCCACACGCGGCTGCCGTTCCTGCCAGGCGTTTTCACCCTTGTCCACGTCAATACGGATGTTGAACGTTGCGGCGGTGAATGTCTCGTCCGGAGGCGGGGGAGGTGCGGTAAACTCAATCAGCATGAAGGACTTCGGTTCCATTTTGAACGTCAGCTTATCCGGTGATTCCGGGAAGAGAGGAATCTCCGTGTTCAGACGCGAACTGTCCGTGACAAGTGCCTGAACATTCGTCGAGAAATGATCGTTCGCGAGGCGGATGGTTACGGTACGATGCATTGAGAAGTTGTCGTCATCCGAATATCGGGCAAGGAAAATCGCTCGCCGTCCCGATGCCCCACGTGCGGCGGTCACGTAGATGTCCGGAATGTTGGCGGAGGCCTTTACCGCTCGGTCGCACATGGCTGCCATTTTCCCCCAGTTGTAGATCGCATAATAGGGATGGAGCGGCATGAATGTCGTTTTGTCAAACATCCCGTTGAAATGGGCGTCTGGTTTCGCGTCGTAGTACATGAGCATGTCAACCGGGGCTGATTGGCAGGCGATCATGCCTGCGGCGGTGAATGCGCCTCCCTTTTGCGCCGCCAGTTGACAGATGGAATGGTGGTATTGTCCGCTCCATCCCCGCACGTAGTTCCACTCGTTAAGGATCGATTCCTTGTCGCCGTATCCGTACTTGGTCATCAGGTCGCGATACCGTTTCGCTCGGACGACCATTTCGGCTGGTTCCATCGCGTAAATGTGCCAGGAAAAGAAATCCATCGGCGTCCCGTGATCGCGCTGATATTTCAGGAACTCTTCGCACCAGCCGAAGTTTCCGCCCGTGACGGCAGGGCCTCCGATTCGGAGTTCGGGGAACTTGGACTTGAGGTGCTTCGCCGCCGTCTCGAAGAACCGGAAGAACTCTTCCCGTGTCCCTCCCCACATTTTCGGCGGAGCCTTGGTCTTTTCCCAGTTCGCGTCGATGTCCGGTTCGTTCCAGATTTCCCAGTAGCGGATGTGCCAATGGAAGCCGTTCGCCCAGCCCTGGTTGTAGTGGCGGATGACGTGTTCGCAGATACGTGCCCACTTCGCGAAGTCCTTGGGCGGATATACGTGGTAGCGTTTCGCCGCGTGTTCGATGCGTTGCCCGAGGCGGTAGAAGGGTTCAGTTCCCGCCGCGCGCATTTCACGCAGATACTTGTCCGTCACGGCGAAATCATAACTCGTCGGATCGTTTTCATCCGCGTCGAAATCGGGAAAGACAGCCGAGATATCGACTGCATGGTCGCCTCCGTACACGATGTATTCGGAGGTGTCGTGCGTCCGCCCGAACGGGATGCGGGCGGCTTTGAACACGGTGAAATTATCGTGCGAGGAGTATCCGTCGCCCGTCGGTCCGTTGTTGACGGCGTTCATCGGCTTGATCGCGCCGCAGTCCACCGAGAAATCGACCGATACCATCGCGTGCTTTGGGTTTTGCCCCTCGCTTTCCGCCGTGAAACGTTCCACTCCCCATGCGTCCCAAGACAATAAAGCGGGAAGAACAAAGACGGGAACGAGGATTCCTGGAACGAGTCTGTGAGAGTGTGTGAATTTCATCGAATGCTCCTTCAATTCAAGGTTAGGTGGTGGCTAGAGGTTCTAGAACTGCTAGTCATTCTAGACGGTGTGCAGCGGGCTGTCTCCCGCGAAACGTGGGTGGCGGACGTTTTTCCGTCTTTCGCAGGGACGAGCTTGAAATCCTGCGGCGGAATGGTAATTCCGTCTGCGGTCTGTGGCTTGTCCGTGTGGTTGACGTAAATCGACTCGCCGTTCCCGTAGCGGACACGGACGAATCCCGGCGACAGTTCTTCGTGCCGCGTCATCTCCTCCAGTTGAAGATGGCGCAAAGTCTTGAACTGCTGGTAGGCGGCGACAATGCCGGGAATGTTGTTCTTTCCAACATGGTAGAAGATCGGACGCCCGCCGAACTCGACGAGGATGAGGTTGTCGCGCTGCGACAGCACCTCCTGCGTGACCTTGTCGGGATTGGAGAGCACCACGTCGTGAAACGCCAGTTCCCAGAAGGGTACGACTTGATCGACTAACGGCTTTTTGCCTTCAGCGAGTTGCTTGCGGAGAGAACGCATTTGCGGCGTCGCGTAGTTGATGTAATCTACGTAGCCGATCAGGTGGTCGAAACAGCATTCACTCGCGAAACCTCCGAACCGCTCGCGGCACAGCTTCGCCGCCTGGATCTGGTACTGCATCTGCTCGTTGCGGTTGGCGGTATGCGCGGGGTTGAGGCAGCGGTAGGGGAACGCGGCGGTGAACACGTCGATGTAGTGTACCCCCCAGAATCCCAGCTCCGCCGTGCGTTTCAAGTCGCGCGGCATGAACCCCTGAACCTCCCATGCATTTTTCAGGCAGAGGTTGTAAGCCCTGCCTCCGCACCAGGAACCGTTCGTGTCGAGTTTCCCGTTCAGTCCCAGACAGGCGATGTTCCCGTTGTCCCAAAGCGGCGAGACGGTATAGCAGTCCGTGTAGTTGTCCTGCGCGTCGATGAGGTACCCGAGTTCCTTCGCGCCCGCGATGAGGCGGCGTAACCCGTCCTCACCGCCCGCTTCCGGCGCGACGGGAAAGACGGCGGGTGCGCGTCCATCATAACCGCCCGTCTGCCATCCTGCGACACACATCGCCACCTCATCGACACCGAGAGATTTCAATTCTCGCAGGTTCGTGAGCGTTTGGTCGAAAGAAGAGATGCACCGCACGGGGTGTTCCGTCTCTGGCGTAAAGTCGATCGCGTCTTGCGGACGTTGGAACGACTTGGCGGCGCACTGCTGGCGCACGGCGATCGAACGTGCGAGCTTGGCTAGGTGAGGCCTTGACCGGATGCGCTCCTTCAACGGCTTGATTTCCGGGTCTCGCGCCTCCTTGTAGCGGCGGTATGCTTTTGCCATGTCATTGTAGTCCGCGCCTTCGGGGAGTTTATAGAGAACCACGCTCATGTCCTCGTAGGCACCGGTTCCCGTTTCGGAGACGCGCCAGCGCGGGAACATTCGGTAGATTCCATTCTGGACTGTCAGCCGGATGTCGAACTCGAAACGCATTCCCTCCACTACGGCGAGGAATGACTCGCGCGGCGTTTGCATGGCATAGTAGGGAAGTGTCACCCAGTTGCGGATACATGACCACTCGCCGGAATCACGCGTGAACGCTCCGAGCAATCCGCGTTGGCTTAGCCAGAACCCGCGTTCGCCCTTCCGCGCTTCCGCGCATCCCAGCATGATTTCGACCCACTTCGCGTCCTGCACGTCGGCGGCTTTCACCGTCATGCGCCACCCGCCGTCCGGTTGTACGGTTGCCGCCAACTGGATTGTTTGTATCGTACCGTTCGTGTAAGTAACCACTGCGGTCCCGTCTGCGCCGTACAGACACGCAACTGCTGCACAAGAAGCGACCCAAATCACAGTCCATCGTTTCATCACGTCTTTCTCCTCTTCGGCTTCCCATTCTAGCACAAGAAGGGAAAAGATGGTAGCGTGTAGTTTGCCTCCTCCCGTGTCAGCATGGGAATGTACAGGCCGATACGTTTGCCTCACGCGAAGTCCGCGAGAGTGGGGTCGCGCTCCGTAGCGACCGTTCTGTGCCGTTGTCCCCGCATGGCATCATGGGATGCGGATGTTGGGAAGGTCGCGCTCCGTCGCGACCGCAATACCTCACCGGCTTAACGTGCTTACCCGGCTTACCCCGCTTACCCCTGAATTCCTCTGTCACCTTTCCCAAACAACGGCTTTTATCTCACGTAGAGGCGCAGGGATGCGGAGATTTTGTGAGCTTAGGGCAGTTTTCCGAACGAAGTCCGATTCACCTGTCGGGTGAAGGATCGTCCCCTTCCTTGCAGTCCGTCAATACCGCTTTTCATTTCAAATCCCGCTGTTTTCGGACCTTTCCAGCCTACTCTGCACCCTCCGCGCCTCTGCGAGAGATTTTCAAAAGAAGTTTTTAGGCAAGGCAATAGTTTAAACAGCTTAACGAAACCGCAGGCCAACACGGACGCGCCGCGCTTACGCTTGCGCCAATCAGAATCCGGACGAGTGTTCGCGATACCTGTCTGTAAGCGTCAGCAGTTATCTGCCCCCTCCACCGACCTAACCGGCCAACTGATAGGCAAGAATACGGAACCGCCGGTGTCACTGCCCTGCGTGAGTCTTTCAACCGAGTGCAGGGGATCCTTTGTTCAAGCCGTTTCCGCCCAAGGAAAGAGAAGGTCGCTTTTCTACATCTCGATGGTCAGTTTAGGATGTATTTCGCGAAAGGCTGCCGAAATGAAAAATCATACTCATAACGGATTTCAATTTACGGACATATTACAAATATAATATACTATTTTTCGTTTTTGTGATGTGCCGATTGTTTAACAAAGAAATGGAAAGGCTGAATGATGATGCGGTTTAACGCAAGACAAAAGAGGACGAATACCGTGTCTTGGGGTGTAAAATACGAGAAGAGTCTCATGTTTTACACTAATTTCCGATTCAACTCGTTTCATGTTTCACATTCCCTTTTAATTGTCTATCTATAATTAATACCTATGGCGCAGCTTGAACACATCGAGGCGATTGAGAAGCGGCTTTGGAGCGCGGCGGATACCTTGCGGGCGAACTCCAATTTCGCCGCGAACGAGTTTTTCATGCCCGTTATGGGGCTTATCTTCTTGCGCCATGCCTACAGCCGCTATCTGGCGGTGAAGGACGAGGTAGTCAAGTCGCTTCCGTCGCGCGGTGGCAAGACGCGTGCGCTCGTCAAAGAAGATTTCTCCACAAAGGGAGCCGTGTTCCTTCGTCCCGAGGCGCAGTTTGACTATCTCGTGGGTCTGCCGGATTCCGCCAACCGTGCCGAGGCCATCATTCGGGCGATGGAGTCCATCGAGGCCGACTACGAATCGCTCCGTGGTGTTCTGCCGAAGGAAGAATACAATGAGCTGGACAACGAGATTCTCGGGCAGCTTCTGCGCAAGCTGAACCCGGAAGAGCTCAAGAAGATGTCGGGTGACGTGTTCGGTCGCATCTACGAATATTTCCCCACGCAGTTCGCGGGCACCAAGGCGCATGATGGCGGCGAGTTCTTCACGCCTGTCTCGCTTGTGTCGTTCATTGCCAAGGTTCTTGAGACGGATTCGGGAATCGTGCTGGATCCGGCCTGCGGATCAGGTGGCATGTTCGTACAGTCCGCGCGTGTCGTAGAGCGGCAGAACCAGAATCCTTCCGAGAAGCTGACCTTCTACGGCATGGAGAAGAACGCCACGACGATCCGTCTGGCCAAGATGAACCTCGCCGTCCACGGACTAGAAGGCGACATCAAGAAGGCGACATCAAGAAGGCGATCACCTACTACGAAGACCCGCACGAACTGGTCGGCAAGGCCGATTTCGTGATGGCGAATCCGCCGTTCAACGTCGATGAGATCGACGCGGACAGGATCAAGAACGATCCGCGTCTGCCTTTCGGTCTGCCGAGCGTGAACGACAAGGGCAAGGTCTCGAATGGCAACTATGTGTGGATCAGCTACTTCTACAGCTACTTGAACGACACGGACCGCGCCGGATTCGTGATGGCGGCGGGGGCGGAATCGGCTGGACGTGGTGACGCGCTTGTGCGCCAGAAGCTGGTTGAGACGGGGGCGGTCGATGTGATGGTCTCGATCCGCTCGAACTTCTTCTTCACGCGGAGCGTACCGTGTGTCCTGTGGTTCCTGAACCGCGCCAAGAAGACGGAGGAGCAGAAGGACAGTGTCCTGATGATTGACGCGCGCAACGTCTATCGCAAGGTGACGCGCAAGATCAATGATTTTTCGCCCGAACAGGAACAGAACCTTCTGGCGATCGTCTGGCTGTATCGCGGCGAAACGGCGCGTTACAAGAAGTTGCTTGCCGAGTACAGGAAGAACGGCGAGGACGAAGCGGCGGCGTGGCTGGAGGAGCGTTTCCCGGATGCGAAGTTCCAGAATGTGGAAGGGTTGGTCAAGGCCGTCTCGCGTAAGGATATCGCGGCGAACGACTGGTCGCTCACGCCGGGCCGCAACGTTGGCGTGGCGGAGACAGACGATGGCGACGAGGATTTCGCCGAGAAGTTCGCGGCGCTCCATGAGGAGCTGCGCCAACTTGACGCCGAAGCGGCGAAACTGGCGAAGAAGATCGACGCCAACTTCAAGGAGTTGATGGGATGAAAAACGTCGTGTCTAAGAAGGCGGATCGCAAGGCGAGTCTTTTTGCGCGGGTTGCCGCGCTCATTGAGGAAGCGCGGCGGAAAGTTGCCACAGTCGCCAACATCGCGCAGGTCTATACCAACTACGAGATCGGGCGGCAGATCGTCGAAGAGGAGCAAGGCGGTAAACGCAGAGCTGGTTATGGCGAACAAGTGTTAATGGAATTGTCCTCTCAATTGACAAGCCGTTTCGGACGAGGTTTTTCCGTTGACAATCTCCAGAACATGCGCACATTCTATCTTGTGTATTCCGCCATTGAAATTTCCGAAATACCGTCTCGTAAATCTTCCATCGAGAAATACGAGACACTGTCTCGTAAATTCACTCTCAGTTGGTCTCATTACGTCTTGTTGATGCGCATTGCCGACCCCGTTGAACGTGCGTTCTACGAACGTGAGGCGGCGGAGCGCAATTGGTCTTTCCGGCAACTGGAGCGTATGTACCGCACATCGATGTTCGAGCGGCTTCAGATTTCCAAGGACAAGGCGAAGGTTCGCGCCCTCATGAACCGCCCCGCGCCCGATGTTGAAGTCGCGGGCGAGGCGTTGAAGGATCCTGTCGTGACGGAATTCCTTGGAACGCCCGACAAGTATTCAGAGGGCGAATTGGAAGACCGCATCTTCGGCCATATCCAGGACTTTATGCTGGAGATGGGCAAGGGGTTCACGTTCCACGGGCGGCAGGTGCGCTGCGTCATCGGCGACCACAGCTACTATGCCGACCTTGCGTTCTACAATCGCTTTACGCGGTCGTTCTTCGTTATTGACCTCAAGCTCAAGAAGGTCGGACACGATGAGCTTGGGCAGATGCAGACCTACATCAACTACTTTGACCGGAAGGTGAAACTGCCCGAGGAGAACCCGACCATCGGAATCTTGCTGACGTCGGAGAAGGTGGATCAGGCGCTCGTGGAGATGTTCACGCCGGATTCGGAAAAGAACCGCATTTTCGTGAAGCAGTACACAAGCGTAATGCCGTCCAAGGTGGCGTTGAAGCGCATCGTGATAGAGGAAAAGCGCAAGTTCGAGAAGGAGCGGCTTCTCGCCCTCGCCGCAAGGAAAGGCAGGGGTGCGTGAGACGCGGGGCGACAGATACCGTAATGGTCTCACGCGGAGACGCGAAGACGCGGAGGGCGTGCCCGGAAGGGTGTGGCTCCCCCAGAGCCACACTTCCAATGTCTCATGCCGTATGGCCAAAGGTGAAGTTGGGGGATGTTTGTAATATTTGTACAGGGAAGAAGGATGTAAATTTTGGCGCACCTGATGGTGCGTATCCGTTCTTTACTTGCGCGAGAGAAATCTCCAAATGCAAATCTTATTCCTTTGATTGTGATGCGATATTACTAGCTAGAAATTGTGACATTGGGAACATGTTCCGATACCACGGAAAGTTTGAAGCATATCAGCGTACATATGTTTTGACTAATAAGTGTCCTGACAGTGTGGAACTTGATTATATTTGGGATTGTCTGCGCAATAATTGGGTAAGTGTCACGAGGGGAAAGATGCTCGGCGCTGCTGTACAATATATTAAGTTAGGAATGATAAAGGAATTTGAAATTCCTCTTCCGCCACTTTCTGTCCAGCGTCGGCTCGCCGACATTTTTTCCGCGTATGACGACCTGATTGAGAATAACCGCCGTCGGCTTGCCATCCTTGAAGAGACTGCCCGCCTCGCTTACCGCAAATGGTTCGGCGGAGAGGAGGGGCGTAAGGCTACATTGGAAGAGATCTGCCATGATGTCCGACGTGGCGTTAGCCCCGATGCTGTCGCGCCAGAAACTCCATATATCGGATTGGAACACATGCCGCGTCGTTCAATATCGCTCTGCGAATGGGAGTCTGCGCAGAAGGTTGCCAGTACTAAACTTGCCTTTGAAGCGGGCGATATTCTTTTTGGCAAGATTCGGCCATGCTTTCACAAAGTTGGAATCGCATTTGTCGATGGCGTTGCTTCTTCTGATGCGATTGTGATAAAGCCGAATCGCCCCGAACTATTGGCATACGTGCTTATGACCGTTTCAAGCGACGCATTTGTCGCGGCGGCTTCACAGGGAATGAAGGAAGGCTCTAAAATGCCCCGTGCCGATTGGAAGCAATTGTTACAATACCCAGTGTCGCTTCCAGATGACGAAACCCTTTCTAGGTTCAACAACGTGTTGACCCCGATTCTCGCACAGTTGAAAACGCTGTGCTTTTCCACCCGTACTCTCACCGTCTCCCGCGATATGTTGTTGCCGAGGCTTTTTACCCACCAGACTAACTAGGAGAAAACCATGCAAAGTAATCATAAACAGTTCTCTTGTTTTATCGCATCCCCAAGCGACGTCAATGCAGAGAGGGAGGCTTGCGCAGCTGTCGGCGAGGAAATTAATAGAACTTTCGCCGACCATAACATCTCTTTGCGACTCATAAGATGGGAGAAGGATGCCACTCCTGCCGTAGGCAATGACGGGCAGATGATTATCAATGAACAGTTGTCACCTGAGAATGCCGACTTTTTTGTTGGTATTTTCTGGTCAAGATTTGGATCACCCACTCCGAGAGCAGAATCGGGAACGGAAGAAGAATTCAACCTTGCATTCGAAAGATGGAAACAAACAAAGTCAAACCGCATTTTGATTTTTTTAAAACAGAAGCAGTCCCTCAACCAATAGACGCAACCCAGATTGATAAAGTAAATCAGTTTAAAAACCGGTTGGGCGGGATGGGTTTGTACAAAGAGTTTCGAACAACGGAAGAATTCGCTTCGACACTAAGAGAGATTCTGAATAAAGAACTCCTCCAAATAGTTTCTTTGCAAGCAAGACCGGATGACATTAAAGCTCAAATCACAAAAAGCCTGGAAACTCGGCAAAAAGAAGGGCTTGCAGTTTTCCAACAAGAAGTCCGATGGCTTGACAGGTACATCTGTGATAGACAGCGCATGCCTAAATCACTAGCCGATCTCAAAAACAAGGCTGTTTTACTGGACACGATTCTTGATTCAACAGACTCGTTTGTTATTTCGGCTCCTCCTCAATTTGGACTCACATCGGCAGCACATCATTTGCGACTACTTGCTTGGAAGAAGGGAATGGCATGGGGATATATCGACATGGACGACCTTCCTTCTCCGTCAAGTATCGAAGCTGAGATACGGAAAGACTTTCCCGGACAAGAGATCAATTGCGTTGTCATCGACAGTTGGAATCCGCAAAAGACATATGCGGCCAAGATATTTGATATTATAGAAGTGCTGTTCCCTAATATTCGTATAATTGTAATGCATTCATGTTCCGATGTGGGTTTTGTTAGGGAACCAAAGATTCGAATTGAACGAGCGTGGAAGATGCGTGAACTTTTGCCCATGCCCCGGGAATCTGTGCGAGAAGCGGTTGCCTCCAGATGCGTACAGGTTGCTGGCGATGAAAACGCCGTTCTTAGCAAGCTCCTTAGTGACATGGAAATGATGAATATTCCACGTATTCCCATAAACTGCTGGACTATATTGAAAGTTGCGGAGAACCAAACAGACCAAAGCCCTGTCAACAGAACGCAGTTGTTTGACCATCTTTTATTCGTCCTATTTAATTTATTTAAGCTGCCAACATATGGGACGTTACCCGCTGCGGGGGATTGCAATAGGTTCTTGGGTTCGTTTTGTGAAAAACTTATTCGGGAATCACGTATGAGTTTTAGCAAAAATGAGCTTATCAAGCATTGTTCGGATTACTGCGAGCGCCAACTTATAGAGGTAAATGTTGAAGTAGTTTTTGATATTCTGTATGCGAACAGAATCATTTTGCAAACATCATCCACCGAATATCGCTTTGTGGACACTTTCTGGATATACTACTTTGGTGCCAAACAGATGGAGCAATCAAGTGAATTCAGAACCTATATTCTAAGCAACAATCGATATGCTAATTATCCGGAAATAATTGAGTTTTACACAGGAGGCACTAGAGATCATGGAGATATACTGACATTGCTTGATACCGATCTCCAGAAAACTAAAGAGGTCATGAACGAAAGACTCCCCTTACCACGAAATTTTAACCCGTTGAAACAAGTGAGTTGGATTTCCTCGCCACGGGAAGTTGACCGAATGAAAGCACGACTGAATGAGGGCGTGAACAATCTTCCTTCGTGCATCAAAGACCAGCATGCCGACAAAACATATAACTATTTTCGCCCATACGATCAGTCAATACAGCAATGCATAGAACAGGCATCGTTTTATACATTTATTCAACAAGTCAAATCCCTATCGAAAGCTCTTCGCAATAGCGATTATGCCCCGCGAGAAATAAAGGTTCAAATTGCCCAACATGTTCTTTCGGGGTGGTCTGAAATTGCAAAAATACTTTTCGCTCTTTCCCCTGTATTAGCCCAAACCGGACAGGCCATGTGGGAAGGATTTGGTTTTTTCCTAGATGATAGTTTCGATAAAGACAGAGACGACATCAAAACACTATTTATAACCCGCCAACAAATTTCCAGTGCAACACCCGTTGCAAGGTCAATGCCAACAGTACTTTCTTGCGGACGGGGAGCATTGTAGCACATTCCGATTGGAGGACGCAAGGGGGTATTGGGCGGTTTGGAGGGGCGCGGGGCGTACCTGTCCGCAGGGGCGGGCGAAGTCGGCCCCGAAGGGGTGGCGCGGAGCGCCAAGGCGA
>JAFSTA010000143.1 GCA_017450695.1 Kiritimatiellia bacterium
GGTCCGGCTCGATGGCGAACGTGAACGTCAACGCCGACCTCTGCGCGAACAGCACGCGCTACACCCTCCCGGCCTGCCGCTTCACGCGCTCCGGCTTCGCCTTCGCGGGGTGGCGCGTGAACGACTACTGCTTCTCCTACGCGAGCGTGTCGTCAATGCCCGTTCTCCCGGCGGGCTACCCCTACGGCCCGCTCTGCGGCAACCTCGACCTGACGGCGGTGTGGATGCAGACCGGCAGCGGCGGCGGTTCTGGCGGTGGCGGTGGAGGCGGCTCTGGCGGCGGAGGTGGCGGCTCTGGCGGAGGCAGCTATGTCGATTCGGACTACCTGATCTACTCCGTGCCGACATACGGGGGAATCGGTTCGGCGTACAAGGGATGCACCTACAACGGGTACGCGCTGGACGACGGCGGAATGGTCGCGGGGACGTTCTCGCTGGCGGTGAAGAAGCCCGCGAAGGGCAAGACGACCTCCGCCGCCGCGACGCTGACGTTCATCTCGCTCGCCAACGGCAAGAAGACGAAGATAACCGGGAATGTCAACCTCTCGACGGGCGCGGGAAGCGGCGGCCTCGCGGGGCTGTACCTCGGCGCGAAGTGCGTCGGCGGGCGCGTCGCGAAGGTCGGCATCCTCGACGGCGGCGCGGACGCGGCGAAGGCGAAGGACGCCTCCGCGCTTTCCGTGCTGTCGAAGTTCAGCGGCAAGAGCTACGTCATCGCGCTGGCTCCGGACGATCCGGACGCATACGCGCAGCGCGGCTACTCGACGCTCTCGCTGTCGATGGCGGCGAAGGGCAAGGCGAAGGTGTCGGGCGTGCTGGCGGACGGCACGAAGGTGACCGCGTCCGGGATGATGACCGTGGGCGACACCTACTGCTGCGTCCCGGTGATCTACTCCAAGAAGAGCCGGTTCGGGTTCGTCGCGTGGTTCGACAAGAACACGCGCGAGCTGGTTGACGTCACCGCGCTGACGCCGTGGAAGAACACGGTGAAGCCCGCGTTCACGATGGACTGGGGCGTCATCGCCTCCGGGGCGAAGGGGAACGTAGCCGCCGGGAGGCGGTCGGCGTGGATCGACGCGGACGGGATGCCGGAGCTGGCGAACCTGCGCGCGCTCGTGCCGGGCGCGATCATTTCGGGCGGCGGAGGCGGCAGGTCGTACACCGGGCGAACCTGCGCGCGCTCGTGCCGGGCGCGATCGCGCAGACGCCGTACCAGATTCCGTTCACCGTGAAGGGCTCCGCTTGGACGGCGGAGAAGGCCGCGAAGGTCGCGTACAAGGGCGGCGTGACGGTGACCGGAGCGAACGTCTCCGGGATGAAACTGTCCTACACGGCGAAGACGGGGCTGTTCAAGGGATCGTTCACGGTTTACGCCGTGAAGGGCGGCAAGCTGGTGAAGAGCAAGTTCAGCGTCTTCGGCGCGGTCACCGACGGCGCGGGCTGGGGCACCGCCGTGCTGAAGGGCAAGGGCAGCGTCACCGTGTACGTGGATTGAGCTTGTAGCTTGTAGCTGGTAGCTGAGAAGCTGAGAAGCGGGGAAGCTGAGAAGAAGTTGAGAAGTGGGCAAGCGGGGAAGCTAGCGGACGCGACGGAGCGCGTCCCTCCCGATCGGATGAGCCGCCGGTCAAGATGGGCGGGACGGCTCGCCCCACCTTATGTGTCAGCCCCGCCATGCGTATTTCCTCCCAGTGATTTCGTACAGGGCATTCCAGGGCCTCTCTTGAGATCACGGGGGAGGGTCTTTTAGGCGTTTCGCGCCAGCTGAAAGGCGGGGGCGGCTGACGCCGCCAGTTGAGAAGCTGACCAGAGGGGCTAGCGGACGCGACGGAGCGCGTCCCTCCCGATCGGGTGAGTCGTCGGTCAAGGTAGGCGGGGACGGCTTGACCCGCCATGTGCTGCTTCCGAATCGGGCGGGCGCGACAATTTGTTGCGCCGTCTCAAGATGTCGCGTGCAACATGGGAAAGTGAGACACAGAAGCGAATGGGGATATTTGAAACGATACGCTGAAATTGATCGAAAATAGGCGAGATTATTTGGATTTTCTTCCTGTTTTTGCTGGTTATGTATTGATTTTGTGATTTGGCACGGAAGTAGCTTCTTTCTCTTGTGTCTGAAAACGGACGTGTTACAGAAAGGAAGAACAGTATGAACATCAAATCGAGTGTAATGGCGTTTGTCATGGGAATGGCGCTTTTCGGTGCCTCGGCGTTTTCGGCTCATGCCGAAGAGGCGTTCGATTTCCGCAAGGGATTTTCGGGGGTTGCCGCGAAAGCGACGCCTGCGGTTGTTTTTATCCAGGTGGAGAAGGAGGTCGCAACGGGGAACCGGATGTTCTTCAACGATCCCTTTGATCTCTTCGGCGAGGAGTTCCGGGAGCGTTTCTTCGGGTTGCAGCCGAGGGACGGGCAGCGCTTCCAGCGGCGCCGTCAGAATTTCCCGAAGAAGTATCGCCAGACCGGGCAGGGATCCGGGTTCCTGATCAGCAAGGACGGTTACATCCTCACCAATACGCACGTGGTCGGTGACGCCGACAAGATCACCGTGAAACTTGCCGACGGGCAGGAGTTCAAGGCGAAGAAGATCGGCGCCGACGCCAAGACCGAGGTCGCGGTGGTCAAGATCGAGTCCAAGAAGGACCTTCCCTTCCTGAAGGTCGGCAACCCCGATAAGTTGCTGACGGGCGAATGGGTGATCGCGATCGGCAACCCCTTTGGACTAAAGGAGACACTTACGGTCGGCGTAGTGAGTGCTAAAGGACGCAGTGGGATGGGGATTACGGACTACGAGGACTTCATCCAGACGGATGCGGCGATCAATCCCGGCAATTCCGGCGGCCCGCTCCTGAACATTGACGGCGAGGTGGTCGGCATCAATACGGCGATCTATTCCCGCAGTGGCGGCAACATGGGAATCGGCTTCGCGATCCCGATCGACATGGCGATGAACGTCAAGGAGCAGCTTGTTGTAAATGGCACGGTGACAAGGGGTTACATCGGCGTGATGCTGAATCCGGGTGAAGTCACGGAATCCCTGGCGAAGAAATTCGGACGGAACGAGGCGGGCGGCGTGTTGATCGCCGAGGTCTTGAAAGACGGTCCTGCGTACAAGGCCGGGATCAAGGACGGAGACATCATCGTGCAGTTGAACGGGCAAAAAGTTGAGAATAGTTCTCACTTCCGCAACAGTGTGGCACAGATTATGCCTAACAAGAAAGCGGAGGTCATCCTCTTCCGTGACGGGAAGGAAATGAAGAAGACGATTACCGTCGGCAGTCTGCAAGGTGACGGAACCGGTGCAGAGGGAGAAACGGAAGGATCCGTTTCCACGAAGCTGGAAAAGATGGGGTTGTCGGTTCAGAACCTGACCGGGGAACTGGCTGAACAGCTGAGGCTGGATGCGAAAGAGGGTGTTGTGATCGCCGATGTGGAGAACGGTTCTGCGGCGGAAGACGTGGGACTGAAGACCGGGATGTTGATTATCGAGGTCAATCGCCACACGGTGAAGGACGTGAAGGATTTTGAGAAGGAGATCGGGCAGGCGAAAGGCGACAATGTACTGCTTCGCGTAAAGATAGAGAAGAATACATTCTTCGTCACGCTGCCGATTGCGGATTGAACACAATTTCAAGTTCATACACACACACAACAAAATTTATAAACCACACAACCACAAAAAAATATAGACCACTCCTGTCATGCAGCGACGGGGAGATCGGGGCAACCCGGTCTCCCCGTTTTTTTTGTGGCGCGACGTCTTTCGCCGTCGCCGCAGAACAAGTTGAAACCGCGAAATACACAGAGGCGCTACGCCTCAGCTTCCCAACTGAACACGCTTACGCGTATCCAGCTTGACACGCTTCCCCAGTCAAGGCATGGAGGAATGCGTACATCCGTTCACCTGCTACCTGTTGTATGCAGGTGGCTGAAAAAACTTTGAAAACGATGCGGAGAATGCTCGACAAACGCCTTGGGTTATGCTTGAATATCCTTCTCAATGTGCGGGTATTGGACTGTTGGTCATGATGACGTCCTGCCAGGCGCAGCGAAGCGAAAGGGGAGTGTACCATGTTCAGAATTGTTTTTGTGGCCGGCGCCTTGATGGGTGCCGCCGTTCTTCATGCGGCGATGCCGGATGTGCAGCAGATCAATTGTCCGGGGACATTCACGGGACATTTGCAGGATGTCTGTACGGATGGGGAATTTCTCTATTGGGCGCATACCGTCGCCATTGTGAAATCGGATCTCACCGGGAAACAGGTGGCGCGGGTGGAGGTGCCGGAGCACAATGCCGGAATCGCCGCATTGGATGGGTTGCTTTACGTGGCAGTCTGCCCGCTGGCGGATCTGGATCATCCCAAGCAGGACTATCCCGTGCAGGTGTGGATTTACGACGCGAAAACGCTCGCGCTGAAGGAGAAGAAGGTGTTGCCGCAGAAAGACCGCGCCGGTTCCCTCGCGGTTACGCCCAACGGTTTTATCGTCGGATGCCTGCGCGGCAAGAACCTGACCAAGCGCCAGGTTCGCGTGCATCTCTACGACCGCCAGTTCAAGTATATCGAGAGCCGCATCATCGAGTGCCCTCGCATCATCAATCTTGGAACGGAGGTAATCAAATACCGCGACGGCCACTACTGGTTCGCCATGTATCCGGATCACGTTCAGGAACTGGACGAGCATTTCAACACCGTTGCCTCCTACAAAGCGCAGGGACAGACCGGGATGATTTTCGACGGCCAGTGGTACTGGTACGGCGTCACCTGGTCGAAAGACGGCAAGCATCAGTCCTGCATCCGTCGTCAGGCGATCCCGAAAAAGTAAGCCGGGGAAGTGGGGGGCGCTTCGAGCCAGCTGAGAAGCTGAGAAGCTGAAGGAATGCGGTAGGGAGTAGTGAATCATCGATAGCTATCGAATGCGATCGATTGCAATCTATTGCCGAACCGCCCGACCACCTAACCACCCAACCACCGAACCACCGAACCACCCAACCACCGAACCACCGAACCACCCAACCACCGAACCACCGAACCACCGAACCCCCCAACCAATTTCCAGGCGGGCTAGGCGTTCGTGTCGTTTTCCAGGGGGACGCGGAATTCGACGCAGGTCCCTTCGCCGGGTTTGCTTTGGATGGAGATCGTGCCGCCGGCCAACCGCATCCGGCGTCCCATGTTTTCCAGCCCGTCGTGACCGACCCCCGCCTTTTTTTCCAGCGAGAAGCCTTTGCCGTCGTCTTGTACGCGGACGGAGAGGATCGTTCCGTTCTCTTCGACGGTCATCGTGATTTTGACCTGCGTCGCCTCCGCGTGTTTCAGGACATTCCCGACCGCTTCTCGCGTCGCCAGCAACAGGTGGTGCCTCGCTTTCGCCGCGATGTTCTTTCCGGTCAGGGAATCGGGACGGATGATGCGGAAGCGCAGTCCCGAGGAACCGAGGAAGTATTCCGTGTACTGTTCGAAGTAGCTCACGAACGCATCCCATCCGTCGTTCGCGGGATTCACCGCCCAGACGATTTCATCGACATTCCGCGCCAGTCCGTTCGCGACTTCGTAGATTTGGTCCAGCCGCTTGTGGGCGCTTTCGGATTCGACATCGTTCTGTGCCAGTTCGCTCAACGTGGCGATTACCGACAACCCGTTTCCCAAGTCGTCATGGATGTCGCGTGAAATGCGGGCGCGTTCCTCCGACAGCGCCTCCTCGCGCTTCAGCACCGCCATCTGGAGCTGGTAGCGGTGCGAGAGCAGCTTGCGGGCGATCCACGCGACCAGTCCGGCGAAGAGCAGCGAGACGGTCAGGTAAAACGGGAGCGTCTGCCAGAAATACGCGCCGACGACAAACGTGCAAACCGCATCGTTCTCGCCCGCGTGATTCCAGATGCCGCCTGACTCCGCACGAATTCGTAACGTGTAGTCGCCCGGTGGCAGCCACTCGAATTTTACCGTGCGTTCGCGCTGGATAGGGGACCATTCCCTGTGTCCTCCCTCCAGCCTGTACCGATAGCGAACCGTCTCCGGAATGCCGGGCGCCAACGCGATGAAGGTGAAGGAGATGTCGCGCGCGCCGGGCGGAATCAGCAAGAGTCGGTTTTGCTCAAACGCAACCGGCTTCTCCTCGACGGCGATGGACTCGAATAGCACGACGGGAAGGCGTTTGGAAAAGGCGACCTCCTTCGGATTCACGACGGCGATCCCGCCCTCGTTCGGGAACCAGATGTTGCCGTCGTTTTTCCCTTGCCCCGGCGCGATGCCGCCGAGGCAGCGTTTGCCGGGAAGACCGTCGGAGACGCCCAGCTGGAGGAAGCGCGGCATCTGTTCTTTCTTTTGCGGCGCGGATTTCAAGCCCGCGAGCAGGTCTTGGATTTCGACGCACTGCAATCCCTCCGTCGTGCCTAACCAGAGACGCTGGTTTCCGTCCTCGGAGATTTGCAGGATGGAGTTGTTGGAGATTTCGGTGGGCAGGGGAATCGGGACGAGTTGATCCGCCAGAAGGCAGAAGAGTCCCGAGGTCGTACCCAACCAGAACCGGTCGCCTTCGCGATACATCGTACGCGGTGATCCGCGCAGACCGGCTGCTTCGCCTAGTTGCGTCTTGCCGCCATCCGGTGCGATCCGCAGAATCCCGAAGGCATCGCCGCAGAGCGTGAAACGCCCGTCGTCCTCGCGGATCATCGCACGGATCGGACCGTTCACCTGGTTCCCGTAGAGAACGCACGGCTCCAATTCGCGTTGGGCGTTGACGCGGAGCAACCCCTGATGCGTTCCGACCAGAAGCCCCAGCTTGGGATCTTGGGTCAATGAATAAATGGTGTGAATCTGCGGAAGGCTGTAGTCGTTCTGCGGAATGGTGAAGAGCTTGTTGTGCTGCTGCATAAAAAGTCCCGCGCCCAATGTTCCCAGCCAGACGCGCCCCTCCGGATCCTGAAGAATCGCGCTGATCGGCACATCGATGCCGAGGTAGATCGTCTGCAACAAACCGCCGTCCGCCTTGACGTGGACGGCGCGTTCCTTATATCCGATCCACGCCGTGTTGTCGGGCTGCCGCCACAACGAGTAGGCGGAGTTCCCCGACGCGCTGCTTTCGGTCTTCAGCTCCTGCACGACCTTCGGACGGATCCGCAACAGCCCGCCTTCACAGGCCGCCCACAGCGTTCCGTCGGAGTCCTCGATCAGCGAGTTGATCGACAGGGAGCCTGGCACATCCTGGGACGCGACGCTTTGCCAGACGTTGTTCTGCCAACGGAAGAGACCGGTTGAGTTGCCGATCCACAGCGAACCGTCCGAGACCTCCGTCATCACAGTCGCCATACCCGCGTTGGGCGGGAACCCGATCGGCGTCCAGATGTCGTTTTCGCAGTAGGCGACGCCGTTCGGACCGTACACCCAGAGACGCCCGGAGTTACCCGCGCAGACGCCGGTGACGGCTTCCACGAGGAAGTCGGGCAGGTGTACCCGCTTCTCGTCGAACTTGCCGTCCGTGAACTCCGCAAGGCCGTTCCATGCCGTGATCCAGAGCCGTCCGTGACGGTCCAGCGCCGCTCCCGTCAACGCGCCCATCGTGGCGCGGTCGTCCGACGGAACAGGGCAGGGGAGTGCGGTGAAACGCGGCGCGGCATCTTTCGTTTTCGACTGTCCGATCAAGATGCCGCGTTCCGCGTAGGCGTAGAGACACCCCTGTTCGGTTTCGTACAAGCCGAGAATCTTGCCGACATCGCTCTCTTCCGCATTCCCAATCAACGCTGGCGACCAGGCGTTCTTCGCGAACCGGATTAGTCCCTTCTCTCCGAAAACCCAGATTTGATCATTCCGTTCACAGAAGACGCCGCGAAATTCTCCACAGGCGAGACGCGCTTCTTCGGGGATCGGGATGGAAAGGAATTCCTCTCCGTTGAAGCGGATGAGACGGTTGCGCGAGACCATCCAGAGGTACCCGGACGAGTCCTGTGCGATATCGAGGACAGGACTGTCGGGAAGCCGGTCTTCCACCGTCCAAAGGTGCAGGGTGTATTCCGGCAGCTTCGCGAAGCCGGAGAAGCAACACGCGGAAAGAAAGGCGAATAAAGCGATGAACCGTGCAGACATGACGCCACTATACCGCACTGCGGCAAAAACATAAAGAAGAAAAGAGGGAGTAGGGGAGCGGGTGGCTGGTAGCTGAGAAGCTGAGAAGCGGGGGCGCTACGCGCCAGCTGAGAAGCTGAGAGGCTGAGAGGCTGAGAAGCGGTGCGGGGAGGGACGCGCTTGTCACGTACGTTATGGCTCGCATGTCGCATGTCGCAGATCGGATGTCGGATGTCGAGTGTCGGGTGTCCATGCGCGCAAGCGGGGGCGCTACGCGCCAGCTGAAAAGCTGAGAGGCTGAGAAGCTGAGAAGTGAGGGGCGGGGACGCACTCCGTCGTGTCCGGTTATGTAGCGACTGCGGGCGTATGTCGCAGATCGGATGTCGGATGTCGAGTGTCGGGTGTCCATGCGCGCAATCGGGGACGCTACGCGCCAGCCGAGAAGCGGAGTGGGGGAGGGACGCGCCCCGTCGCGACCGTGCGAGCAAGGATGTTCGCTGGCCTACCGGCCACTTCCCTGGCAGACGGGACAGCGGGGATTACGGGACAGGCGGAAGGAGCGGGCGGTTCCATCCCAAACGGAGAAACGGATCACCGTGTCGGGGATGACGGTTCCGAGGAGGATGCGGATCGCCTGGGCGACCTGGAGGGAAACCGCGAATCCGGGCGTGATCGGCAGAATGCCGTTTCGCTTGCAGTTCGCGACTTGCGCATCGTCCGGATCTTCTGGAAACAGGCAGCGCAAGCAGGGGCCTCTTCCGGGAAGAATCGGCATCACGATTCCCTCTGTTCCCGCCACGCCCGTGTAAATCCACGGAATGTTTTGACGCACGGCGAAATCGTTGATCACAAAGCGCGTCGGCATACTGTCCGTTGCGTCTATGATCAAATCCGAATCCGCGACGAAATCCGAGATGTTCTCCCGCGTGATCATCTCTCGGATGCCCACGATGCGGGCGTCCTTTTGGAATCGGCGTAATTCGCGCACGGCTGCATCGACCTTGGGCGTCGCATTCGACGCGTCCTCTTCCGAGAAGAGGATTTGCCGATGCAGGTTGGCGAAGGATACCGTGTCGCCGTCTGCGATACGGAGTTGCCCGACACCCATGCGGATGAAATACTGAGAGGAAAAGCAGCCGAGCGCACCGGCTCCGACAATCGCCACTTTCGCGGATGCCAGTTTCCGCTGCCCCTCCTCCCCGAATACGGGGACGGCCATCTGCTTTTCATAACGGTTTGAGCAATCCATCATGTCGGCAGTATCCTTCCGCGCACTTCACGGCGACGCGGCGGACGCGACTGTCGCATCCGCCTAGCCGAAAAAACGGCTCGCGCCGCCGCGTATGCGCTGGAATGTTTTACAGGAAGGGATTCTCGTCCGGGTAGGGGACGCCCGCCGGTTTCGGGGTGTAGATATTCTCGATTCCGAGAAGCTTCAACGCCTCGAAGATGATGCCGCCGACATGGGCGAATCCGAATCCGCCGTGATGCGGGAAGTGCTTCTCCACCAGCACGTGACGGTAGAACCGCGCGAATTCGGGAATTCCGACTACGCCGATGCTGCCGAAGGAATGCGGTGTGATGTCGAGGAACTGGCCTTCCGCCAGATAACTCGCCAGCTTGGCGTCCGCCGTTCCCTGGAGACGGAAGAGCGTGGTCGGACCGGGCTTGATCTGGCCTTCCATCGTGCCGCGCGTGATCACCGGCGTCCCGCTGTTTTCCAATCCGCGGTTCATGATGAGCTGGTATTTCAGGCCGCAGTTCTTCAGGCAGCTGGAGCAGGTGTTGCCGCAGTGGAAGCCCATGAAGAGGTCGCGCACGGCGATACCCTTCAACGCTTTCTTGTCAAGGATGTCGGCCGGTACGGAGTTGTTGATGTCCAGCAGGGTCGCGCACTTTTGCGAGGCGCACTGCAGGATGAACTCGGTGACCGCGCCGTAGAGATCGACTTCACACGCGACCGGGATTCCGCGTCCCGTCAAGCGGCTGTTGACGTAGCAGGGAACGAAACCGAAGGCGGGCTGGAAGGCGGGCCAACACTTGTCGGCGAACACCGCGAAACTGCAGTCGCCCAGGTTCTTCTCGTAGAAGTTCAAGAGGGCAAGCTCGAACTGCGCCATCTGCGGCAGGAGGTCAGGCCACTTGCACTTGCCCTTCAGTTCCTTGGCCATGTCCTTCGCCACCGCGTCGATCTCCGACTTGCGCGAAGCCTGTTTCTGGAACTCCTGCAACAGATCGAGTTCGGAGTTCTCCATCACCTCCACGCCCAGATCGTAGAGCGGCTGAATCGGCGCGTTGCAGGCAAAAAAGTCCTGCGGACGCGGCCCGAACCCGAAAACCTTGAGGTTGTTCAGCCCGACCAAAATGCGGGCGATGTCCGTGAACTTGGCGATCTCCGGCGCGAGGTCTTTCGGCAACCCCACGGGAAGTTCGGGAATGTACGCGGTGAGACGGCGCAGGGCAAGGTTGTAGGAGCAGTTCAGCAGCCCGCACAGCGCGTCGCCACGGTCGCGGCTCAAGACAGCCTTGTTCTCTTCGGCGGCGGCGCAGACCATAATCGGACCGGGGAACTTTTCCAGGAAGATCGTGGTCGGGCCTTCCGGACCGAAGTTTCCGAGATACGCGACAGCCGCGTTGCAGCCGGCGTCCAACAACTCGTCCATCGCTTCCTGCGCCTGCGACTCGCGTTCAATGATCACGGTTGACGCGACGGCCGGAACGCGCAGTTTCTTCAATTCGGCCATCAAAGTGTCGAGACGCCTCTTCGTAAGGGAGGCAGGGAAACAATCGCGGGAAACACCGACGATTCCCAGCTTGATTTCAGGGGTGTTGATCAACATAAGCAAATCCTTTCTTCACATAAAACGGTTTCCATTCTATAAAATTTCCCCACGGTTGGCAATTTCAAAATATGCAGAAATTTACCAGTCACAGGGACAAGGGCGCAGAGGGTGCTTCACGCCAGCTGAGAAACGCGGGGGCTGACTCCGCCAGCGGAGAGGGCGTGCGGCGTGGTATGCCTCTCTCGCTTGCCGATCCCTTCTTCCGCCGCTTACTGCGCGCGCTTGCGCCCACCATGCGCCTGTGGTAAGATTGCGCGTCGAGGAAAACGGATGAAAGAGATCGAACTCAGCTATGGGGAAAACGAGGACGGTAGGACCGTCAATCCGGAGGCGTTCGGAGTTTCGGGAATTGTTCAGCTCGGGATCACCCGGCTTTCGCGACGGCAGGAACCGACGGAAAACCACATCCACCGGAATCTGACCGAGATCGGTTTCTGTTTGCGCGGTTCGTCGGTACTGCATTCGCGGGATCAGGCCTTTCCGGTTCTGGCTGGCAGCTTCTTCGTCAATCAGCCGAACCTGCCACACGATCTCTCCACCCGGCCCTGTGGCCTCTACGTCTATTCCTTCCTCTTGCGGAATCGCTGGGATGATGGCGGCATTTTCTAGACCTGCCGCCAGCGGAGGGCCGCGAGATTTTACGCCGTGTTCGACATCTCCCCCCTACGTTGCGCGCCGAGCAGTACGCCTCGCGCATCCGTACGCTCTTTACGCGGTTGTTCCTCCTGATCGACGGACCCAAGTCAACCTGGCAGACGATCTGCCTTCGCCAGACCTTTCTCGATCTGATTGTCCTGATGCTGGAAGTAGGGGATGGAACCGTCAGCAACACGGTTTCGGATCGAATCGCATCCGTCATCGAGCTGATCCGGAAGAATCCCGAACGGCATTATTCCATTGACGACCTTTCCCGCATGGCTGCGCTTTCGCCGACCCATTTCATCAACCAGTTTCGCAAGGGAACGGGGTTCCCTCCGATCCGTTTCCAGCTGGAGTGTCGAATCCAAGAGGCGAGGCGATTGCTCCAGACAACGGAGTTGCCGGTTTCCGAGTTGGCCATGCGTCTCGGCTTCAGTTCTCTCCAGCACTTTTCCGACACCTTCACCCGCTTCGTCGGTTGTTCACCCAGCAACTGGCGTCGTACCCAGTTGCCGGAACGCCGGTAGATTCCTCACGCTATGGCGCGGAGTCCGTAGATGTGCTTTTCTCATCTCGCTTCCCTGCTGCTCAGCGGGGCGTGTAACGCCGCCGTTTCCTTCTTGATGGAGCGGGAAAATTTTGTTAAAATCAACCCCAATTTAGGTTTGTTGTGTTTGCTTTTCTGAAAAGGAGCAGGTCGAGATGCAGATGAGAAAGTCTATTTTCGCGTTCGCGCTTTGCGCGGTGTTTTGTGCGACGGCGGAAGTGGCCGTACAGAAGGATGGGAACCCTCGTCCGGTAGCCACCGGGCGAATGCCGGACGTCAATGAGATCGTCCTGCCCGGCGAGTATCCGGGGCATCTTCAGGATGTCTGCTGGGACGGGCGCGAGTTCATTTACTGGGCGCATACGTGGCAGATCGTCAAGACGGATCTGCGCGGCAATGTCGTCGCCAAGATCGACGCCGAATGGCACAACGCGGGGTGTGAGTTGAAGGACGGCGTCCTCTACGTGGCTGTTTGCCCCACCGCGCAACCGCACGGGGGAAAGATTCTGCCGTGGGGGCCGCAGAGTCAGCTTCAGGTGAACGAGTACGATGCCCAAACGCTGCAGTTCCGGAAGAAGCACCTGCTTCCTGTTGCCGACCGCGCCGGTTCCCTCGCCGTCCTCGATGACGGTTCGTTCGTCGTCGGCTGCCTCCGCCCCGGTGACATCACGCCGTCGCAAGTGCGCTTCCATCATCTCAGCGCCGACCTGCAGTTGCTTTCCACGCATCTCCTCGATAACGTGAAGGTGAAGATGGGCATTGAGACCATCCACCTCCATGACGGCGTTCTCTACATGTCGTGCTACGGCGGCCCGACGCTTCTGGTCGATCCCAAGAGCCTGAAGGAGACGGGGCGTGTCAAGAGCCTCGGCGGGGTGAAAGGAATGATCCTGGAGGGCGACTGCCGCTGGATCGGTGTCTCACGCAGGGACTCCGAAACGAAACGGTGGCGTTCCAAGCTGGTGCGGGTGAAGAAGTAGATCTGGGTTTGGCTCACGGGGCCGAAAGGGTTTTGTGATTTCAGCAGGAGGGTTCAGATATGTCAGGACTGGTTACTGGCAGGAATGGAGTCGCGGCAGCGGTGTGTGCCGTCCTGTTCGCGATGGTATCGGTGCGGGCGGATGTGGTCACGAACGTGTGGATCGCGCCGAATGGCGGCGGCTGGTTTGACACGGAGAATGTCGTAGTCACGAACTGGTTGGAAGAAACCCCTTTCCTCGTATCCACCAATTGGTTAGACGAGGAGTCCTACGAAGTTTCGACCAACTGGCTGGACAACTTCGAGGTCTCCACGAACACCGTGTACAAGAACTGGCTGAACGGCGCGAACTGCATTTCGACGAACGTTGCCTACTTCTGCCTGTCGAACAGGGTGACGATCTCGGCTGCGAAGGATACGGCGCCGCGCACGGACGGACTCGCCTTCTGCCCGGCGGAGTCGGGTGAAACAGGGGGGGTATGAATACGTGGTGGATGAAGAACTATGCAGGTTCTGCGTTCCACTTGTACACGTCTTCGCTCGGCTATTGCCCGTTCGATGTTTCGGGCGGTACGCTCGTGATGGGATCGGACACGACCTGGGCTGCCGAGGACAACGGTCCCGTGCGCAAGGAAGGTGACGGCATCATTCGCATTTCGGCTTTCTACAAGGAAGAGTATTCCCGGCGCGAGTTTCAGGTGGCGGCGGGGACGGTCTTTCCGATGACGCAGGACGCGCTCTTTTGGACGGACGTGCGCGTGACGGATCCCGCCGGACGCTTCCTCTTCACCAACTACACCTCGCGCGTCGGCGTCGGTTCGCTCCGGAGCGACGCGGGCGGCGAGTTCGACCTCGCGGGCAACACGGTGCTGATGGGCGCGACGGGGCCGGGCGCGCTCACGGTAGATCTCACGGGTACGGGCGGCGTGAGTGCCGTGTTGAGCAGTCTCACGGTCACGAACATCCGTCCGAACATCACATACGGCGCGCGTGAGGGCGTGTTGCACCTCGATTCCCGCACGGGACTCGCGAAGCCGTTCGTGAAGTACGACTTCGAGACCTCACTGACGACGGATTCATCGGGACACGGATACGACCTCTCGGCGGACGGGGCCGTGACGTGGATCGAGGACGCCGAACGCGGTGGCAAGGTGGCGCATTTCGAGGGTACGTCGAATGCGGGCGGCAAGCTGGTCGCCACCATCACGGGGCAGTCCGCGTTGACCGGCGACTCCGACTACACGGTGAGCCTGTGGGCGAAGACGAAGGCGACGCCCGTGGCGAACAACTATCCGACGATGCTGTCGATCGGCAGTTCCCAGACGGATAGCCAAATCATCCAGTTCCGCTTCGCCAATCAGAACTGCGCCAATCTGCTGCTCGGGCATTGGAATGCGGCGGGTGACTTCTCGAACCTGTCGGCACCTTCCGACCCGGACGAGTGGCACCACTATGTGATCATGCGCGAAGGACTGCATGTCGGCGTGTGGTACGACGGCGTACAGGTACTCGACAAGACGGATATGCGGTTGGAGCTTGAGTTGCCGAAGACCGTGCAGATCAATCTGGGGTGGCTCGCTGCGAGCAGACGTTATTTCTGCGGCGATCTGGATGACGTGGTCATCTATTCGTACGCGGTGGGGCGCGAAGGCGTGTCGCGCCTCTTCGCGGGCGAGGAACCGTTTGCGGCGGGGTTGGTTGAGGCGGCGGGAGAACCGCTGGAGATTCCCGGGGGAACGAAGCTCCGGACGGAACTGGACGGGCGGATCATGCTCGCCGGCTCGCCCGTGATTCCCGCCACGAACATTCTTAGCGAGGGTGTGCGCGGTACGCTCGCCATGCCGTCGGGCGGTACGCTCACGCTGACGGGCCCCGGCACGTACAACGGGGAGATCGTCGGGGCGAACGCCCTCGTGAAGGACGGCGACAAAGAACTGAAGCTCACAGGCGCGGCGAAGCATACGGGCGGTACGGAAGTGAGGGCGGGACGCCTTACGCTCATGAACTTCGCCACGCAGCCGGAAACGCTCGGCATCTATGACTTTGAAGATGACAACATCGGATACGAACGGAGCGGCTCCTACCGTCAACTCGGTGCGCAGACCGGCGTGACGCGCGAATGGGATGAGTCCCGCGGCTGGGTTGCGTCTTTACCGGGCACGTCGAGCCAGAAGTTGGAAACAACGGTCAATTCGCCGGTCCTCTCGGGCGACACGGACTACACGATCAGCGTGTGGGCAAAGCCGGACGCGTCGGGCGGAAACAAAGGTACGCTTGTCTCGATCGGTACGGAAAGTGACTTCAAGGAAATCGTCTTCCGCTATCAGGGCGCGCCGTCGGCCGGTACGCTCGTCCTGACGCACTGGGGAGGTACGCTCGACTTCACCGACATCCCCGGCGTGGCGAATCCCGCCGGTGCCTGGCACCACTACGTCGCCGTTCGCAAGGGATCGTCGTTTGCCGTTTATTGCGATGGTGTGAAGGTCTGGACAACGAGTCATTCCCATGTTCTCAACATCCCCGAGTCGAAGGGCGTGTGCATCGGCCGTCAGGTCAACAAGACCGACCGCCAGTTCAAGGGACTGCTCGACGACGTGCGCATCTACGCGCAGGCGCTCGACGAGTCGGACGTGGCGCGTCTCTACGCGGGGCGCGATCCGGCGGGGGCGGCGCGCGGCGCGGCGCCCGATGCGCTGGCGCACGTGCCCGATCCCGTGTTGCACTACGCTTTTGAGGACGCCTCCAACCTCGGCAAGGACTCCGCACCGGGCGGCGCCCACCTGCGGAAGGCCGGGAATGGCAACCTCACGCAGGTCGATTCCCCGCTCGGAGGCAAGGCGCTCAAATTCGGCGCCCGGCTGGAGAGCGCCACCTTCCCGGAAGCGATCCCCGATGACGGCAAGCCGTTCACGGTGACATTGTGGGTCCAGGGGTCCCGCGCGGATGACAGGCAGTGGGTCGCGGCGGCCAACAGTGCGCATTCCCCGTCGTTCTTCTGCTGGGGGAATCCCTCGGCAAGCACGATTTCTGCCATGTACTCCTACCATCACGAAGTAGCGATGTGGAACGGTGTCCGTTGCTACGTGAGGGGCATGAACAACACAGGCACCAAGGACATCAATCTGGAAAACGGGCTTGTGGGCCTCCGGTATTCCGAATCGGATCTTCGCTGGCACCATCTGGCGCTCACCTACGATCCTCTCCGCGGTGTCCACAACTACGTGGACGGAGAGGACGTGGGGAAGAACGACGGAAACGCGTTCACGCATGACTCCTGCCGCGAGGGTGGCGTGTTCTACCTGGGCGCGAAAACGACGGCTCCTACCGTGGCGTTCAGAGGCTGCCTCGATGAGGTGCAGGTCTTTGACAAGGCGCTGAACGTTTCGCAGGTGCGCGCCGTGATGCGCGCGGACGCCGGTGCGCTGCGTGTGCTGCCGGAGGGCGGCGCGGTCACGGTGGACGCCGGTGCGACACTGGAGGTGAACGGCACGGACGAGTCCTTCGCCTCGCTCACGGGCGCGGGTACGCTCGACCTCGCGAGCGGCCGCCTGTCAATCACTTCGACCAACACCTTCGCGGGTACGCTCGTGGGCGATGGCCTGCTCGTGCTGCCGACCGGATCGGAACTGACGCTCGGCGAGAATCCGACCAACTTCACGGGATACTTCGAGATGGCGGGCGGCTCGCTCGTGCTGCCGTCCGGCGTGACTTCCATCCCCGCCACCTTCCGTCCGCTGGCGGTCGATCCGGCGGCGAGCGTCGCCTATCCGGGCGACGTGGAGATTCTCGACGGCACCGCGCTGACGGTTTCGCAGGGCGTTCCGGGGCCATTCGTTTCGACGTCTCGCCGGGTTCTCATCTGCGGCGGCGGCACGGTAACGGTCCCGTCGCAAAATTCAACCGGCGTCTGGGTGATCGGCAGCGGCGAGGAGATCGTCGATAACAGCACGGGTGAACTCGAAGAGCGCTGGACGGTGACGAACCTCGGCGCGGGCCGCCGTGCGCGTTTCACGACCTCCGGCGGACGTTTCGTCTGCACCGTGTACGGCGCCGGCACAGTCTTGAGCATCCGCTAGGCGGGGCGGCGGCGCCTTTTGCGCCGCCGCAAACAAAAAACAGCTGACGAGCGTCGTGGCGTGGACGCGTTCTGTGCTGCGGCATACATGCCGCACAGCTCTCAAAACTCGTTCTTGGTAGTCTCGCCGAAATATGCTATACTGCTTCTTCTGTTTTCAAACGAGGTGTACCATGACGAAACAAGTGACTGAGGGAATTTTTTGGGTTGGCTGCGTGGACTGGGGCGTCCGTGACTTTCACGGCTACCAGACGAAGCGCGGCTCCACGTACAACGCCTATCTGGTGAAGGGGGAGAAGATCGCCGTCATCGATACGGTGAAGGCGCCGTTCGCGGCGGATTATATCTCCAACGTGCTGGAACTGGTTCCGGCGGATCAGGTCTCCTATGTGGTCTGCAACCACGCGGAGCCGGACCACGCCAGTTCGCTGCCGATGGCGATGACGGTATTCCGGAACGCGACGCTTCTCTGCAACGCGAAGTGCAAGGAGGAGCTGGGGCTTTACTTCGACATCTCCGGATGGAAGATTCAGGTCGTCTCCGATGGCGAGACGCTGGCGCTGGGCGGCGGCAAGACCTTGCAGTTCTTCAACACGCCGATGGTACACTGGCCGGAATCGATGGTGACCTACGTGCAGGAGGACGCGCTGCTCTTCTCGATGGACGCCTTCGGGCAGCACTACGCCTGTTCGGAACGGTTCGACGAGGACGCGAACATGGCGGAGGTCATGCAGGAGGCGAAAACCTACTACGCCAATATCGTCGCGCTCTACGGCGCCCCGGTGAAGGCGGCGTTGACCCGTCTCGGCAAACTGAAGCTGGACATCGTCTGCCCGAGCCACGGCATCATCTGGCGCAAGGATTTCTCGCGGATTCTCACCGCGTACCTCGACTGGATGCTCTGCAAGCCGACGAAGAAGGTGCTGGTGATCTACTGCACGATGTGGCACAGCACCGAGATGATGGCGAAGGCGATTGCCACCGGCGCGGAGGAGTTGGGCGTCGATGTGAAGCTGATGAATCTGGCGGCGTTCCACGATACGCGCGTGGTCGATGAGGCGCTGGACTGCGCGGCGATCGCCGTCGGTACGCCCACGCTGAACATCGGGCTGATGCCGCGCATGGCGGCGGCGCTGACCTACCTGCGCGGGTTGAAGGTGGTGAACGGCAAGGCGAGTCTGGCTTTCGGTTCCTACGGCTGGGCGTCGAAGGGCGCGGAGGAGGCGGCCGCCTACCTGGAGCAGATGCACACCGTTCCCGTCGCCCCCACGCTCACCTGCCGGTTCAAGCCGACAGGCGAGGTGCTGGCCTCCTGCCGCGAGGCGGGACGCAAGCTCGCGGAAGTCGCGTTGAAGGCCTAGCGGTTTTCGGGTTCTGGACAACGCGCGTGCCCGTTGCCCGTGCGGCGGGCGCGCGCACAAGGAGTGGTTATGGACGAGACCTCATTTTCTCTTTTGGCGCTTTCCCCGTTGGACGGCCGGTACGCCGGCAAAGTCCGTGAGCTGCGCCCGATTTTCTCCGAGTACGGACTGATCCGGCGTCGCGTGGCGGTTGAGCTGGCTTGGCTGGAAGCCTTGTGCGACACGCCTGAAATTGCCGAGGCGCGTGTGTTGACGGACGAGGAACGCGCGTTCCTGGACCGGCTGGCGGACTCATTCAGCGCGGAGGACGCGGCGCGGGTCAAGGAGATCGAGTCGCGTACCAACCACGATGTCAAGGCGGTCGAGTACTTCATCAAGGAACGGCTGGCAAACACCTCGCTGGCGGATCTCTCCGAGTTCGTGCATTTTTCCTGTACCTCCGAGGACATCAACAACATGGCGCATGCGCTGATGCTGCGTGACGGCTTGCGGGTGTTGCGCGAAGTGCAGGAGAACCTGATCGCGAAGCTCGCCGCGTTTGCGCACGAGACGGCGTCCTGCGCGATGCTGGCGCATACGCACGGCCAGCCCGCCTCCCCCACGACGCTGGGCAAGGAGCTGGCGGTCGTGGTGGCGCGGCTGCGCCGTCAGTCGCAGGAGCTGGACGCGATCGTCATGCCCGCCAAGATGAACGGTGCGGTCGGCTGTTTCAACGCGCACCTTTCCGCCTACCCGGATGTGGATTGGGAGTCGCTTTCTCGTCGCGTGATTGAAGGGAAGTTCGGGCTGCGCCAGAATCCGCTGACCACGCAGATCGAATCGCACGACGGCATCGCCGAGCTGTTCGACGCGCTCCAGCGGTGGAACACCGTGCTGCTGGATCTGGACCGCGATATTTGGATGTACATCTCCATGCGTTATCTGGGACAGCGGACGGTCGCGGGCGAGGTCGGTTCTTCGACCATGCCGCACAAGGTCAATCCCATCGACTTCGAGAACAGCGAGGGCAACCTGGGACTGGCGAACGCGATTCTCGGCCACCTCGCGCGGAAGCTGCCGGTCTCGCGGATGCAGCGCGACCTGACCGATTCGACCGTCCTGCGCAACATGGGGATCGGCTTCGGTTATTCGCTCACCGCCTACCAGTCCACCATCAAGGGACTGGGCAAGCTGACGGTGAACGCCGAACAGTTGGCGGCGGATTTGGACGCCAACTGGGAGGTGCTGGCGGAACCGATCCAGACGGTGATGCGCAAGCTCGGCCGCCCCAATCCCTACGAGCAGCTGAAGGCGTTGACGCGCGGCAAGAAGGTGACGGAAGAGACGATGCGCACGTTCATCCGTTCGCTCGTCCTGCCCGAGGAGGACGAGAAGCGGTTGCTCGCCCTGACACCCGCCCGCTACACCGGAAACGCGGAGGACCTGGCGAACCGGGTGTAGCTCGGCTGGCGGCTGGTCGCTGGCGGCTTTTCGCCGCTCGCGTTCGGGCGCCAGCTTGAGATGCGAGGCGCGTCCGGTTGTGCGCCATACATGCCGCACAGCTCTCAAAGGCTAGAAAACGATGAAAAACGAGATTGATTTACTCCCCGAAATAAGAGAAAATAACTCCTTTATGACCGAGGGAAAACATGCTGTGATACATGGGACGCCGGGGGACAGCGCACGTGCCTCCGGGATCGTTCGCGCGTTGTGGCCGCTCTTGCTCGCCCTGCCGATCTGCGGGGTCTGCGCCGGGTTAGCCTGTCCCGTGCGCTACCGTCCGCCGTTGACCGTTGCGGGTGCGTTGTTGATCGGCGCGGCGCTGCTCCTGACCTTCTTCGCGTATCGTGGCGTTCAGGGGATCAACGCCTGGTTCAAGGGGGCGCGTGGCGAAGAGCAGATCGCGTTTCTTCTCGCGGGACTGCCGGGCGACTGGCACGTCTTCCACGATTTCTCCCTCGCGCAGGGAGTTCGCGCCGACCATGTGGTGGTCGGCCCCGTCGGCATCTTCGTGATCGAGACCAAGTTCTGGCAGGGCGAGGTGCGCCTGCTGGAGAACGGACAGATTCTGGTGAACGGGCTGAAGCCCTCGCGGCCGCCTCTGGATCAGGCGCGGCGGCAGGGCCAGCTCTTCTCCGAGTGGTATGCGCGTTCCAACGGGCAGGGGGTTACGGCAATCCCCGTCCTCTGCTTCGCGGGCGAGGCGTTTTCGCAACAGAGTCAAAAGCGGGACGGCGTTCAGGTTTGCAGCGCATCCCGTTTGGTTCCCCTGTTGCAGGGGTGGTCCGGACACCTTTCGAATGAAACGGTGGAACGGGTTGTCAAGTTGATGGAACAGAAGGCGGGCGAATGAAAAAGAACCATTGGAATCAGTTGATTGTCGGATTGGGAACGTTGGCGGTGGCGGTGACCGCGCTGTTGGCTGCGGAGACGGCGACGGCGCCGAAAGACCCGGAGCCGCTGCCTTACTACGGAACCATCGCGAAGAAGGTCGCGCGCGTTGTGCCCGCCGCGCATCTGTTGCAGCATCCCCTTGACGACAGCATCTCGCAGAAGGCGTGGACGAATCTGATCACCCTCTTCGATTTCGACCACAGCTATTTCCTCCAGAGCGATCTCGACCGCTTTTCCCGGATGCAGTTCCAGATCGACGATGCGATCAAGGAGGGGGACGTCTCCTTCGGGTTTGAGGTGTACCGCGTCTTCCGTACCCGCCTGCAGGAACGGTATGCGTTCGTGACGAACGAGCTGAAGAAGCCCGTCTCCTTCACGGTCGATGAATCCTACCGCTGGCGCCGGAAGGATGCGCCGTGGCCCGCGAACGCGCAGGAGCAGGATGAGCTGTGGCGCAAGCGCGTGAAGAACGAGCTGCTCGTCTCCAAGCTGGCGCGCGAGCTGGAGGCGGAGAAGGCGGCGAGCAACAAGACGGCCAAGGCAGCCGCGGAGAGCGCGAAGGAGAAGAATTCTTCGACCAACAAGCCTGCCCTCACCCCCGAGGAGAATATCGCCGAGAAATACAAGCAGTACATGCTCGTCATCCAGGACATGGACGAGGAGTCGATCCTGCAGCGTTACCTCAGCGCCGTGACGATGGCCTATGACCCGCATTCGGAATACATGTCGCCGATGCGCAAGGAGGACTTCGACATCGATATGAATCTTACGCTCTGCGGAATCGGTGCGCAGCTCCGTTCGACGGACGGCACGGCGATGATCTCGGAGATTATTCCGGGCGGCCCCGCCGACCGCGACAAGCGTCCGTGCAAGCTGGTCAAGGGCGACAAGATCATCGGCGTCGGCCAGGGGGATGGCGAGATCGAGAGCATCCTGCACTGGCCGCTGAACAAGGCGGTCCGCAAGATTCGCGGCACGAAGGGGTCGAAGGTGGTGTTGCGCGTGATTCCCGCCTCCGATCCCAGCGGCACGACGACCAAGCTGGTCGATCTGATCCGCGAGGAGATCAAGCTGGAAGAGCAGGCCGCCACGGGGCACGTTTCCCGCGTCACGCTGAAGGACGGCTCTGTCCGCGCGCTCGGATACGTCCGGCTGCCGACCTTCTACGGAACGATGGAGAAAAAGCAGGGGCAGCCCGGTTTCCGCAGCGCGACGGCGGACGTCGCGGCGCAGATCGCGAAATTCAACAGCGCGAACGTCTCCGGGTTGATCCTCGACCTCCGCAACAACGGCGGCGGTTCCCTGCGCGAGGCGATCGATCTCGTCGGGCTGTTCATCCGCAGCGGCCCCGCCGTGCAGGTGCGCGAGCCGAGGCAGACCGTCGCGCTCAAGGTGCAGAACGAGCTGGGGGCGATGGCCTTCCGCAAGCCGCTGATCGTGATGATCAACCGCGCCTCTGCATCGGCCTCCGAAATCGTGGCCGCCGCGCTTCAGGATTACGGCCGCGCGGTGATCGTCGGCGACACCAAGTCGCACGGCAAGGGCTCCGTGCAGTCTGTCATGCCGCTGGGGAATCCGAAGTACGGTTCCATCAAGGTCACGACGGCGAGCTTCTACCGGATCAACGGTTCCTCCACCCAGATCAAGGGTGTCCATTCGGATATCGTGATCCCGTCCGCCCTGGACGGGCTGGAGATGATGGGCGAGGAGAAGTTGCCGGGCGCGCTCCCCTGGACGCAGATGGAACCCGCGCTCTACATTCCCGTCTGCGATGTCTCGAAGTTCATTCCCCAGCTGAAGGAAAAGTCCGCCGTGCGCCTGGCGAAGAACGAACGGTACGCCCGCCATGCCCGGAACGCGCAGCACATCCGCGACGTCAACGAGCGCGTGGAGGTGCCGCTGGAAATCAACGAGCGCCGGAAGCTGATGAAGTCCGAGGACGAATTGCAGAAGCTGGAGGACGAGGAAGAGGAGAACGCGAATCAGAAAAACAAGGACAAGGACGACGTGATTTTGGAGGAGACCTTCAACATTCTTTCTGACTTGATCGATCTGCAGGGGGATGAGGATATCCCGATGGAGACGGAGGGGGATCTCCGTTCCCGCATGATGCGGATCTTCGGAGTCGGGATTTAATCCCCGGGTCCTGGAAGCGACGGAGGTCGCGGGGGCGATTGGAGGTCGGATGTGAAGATACATTTTACCAAAATGCATGGGGCGGGCAACGACTTCATCATGATTGACGATCGTGCCGGAACGATCCCCTGGCAGGATCATTTTCTGATGGCGGCTTTGGCGGGCCGCCGGACGGGCATCGGCGCGGAGGGGATCATTCTGATCCAGCAGTCCGAAAAGGCGGACTTCTTCCTCCGCTTCCTGAATCCGGACGGGACGGAAGCCGACCTCTGTGGGAACGGCTCGCGCTGCTCGGCGGCGTTCGCCCACGCCATCGGCGCGTGCGGCACCTCGCTCACGATGGAGACACGGGCGGGCGTGGTCGATGCGCAGCTGCTGGAGAACGGCACGGTGCGCATCTGGATGCCGGAGCCGCTGAACCGGAACTACGGGATGGAACTGAAGATCGGGGAGACGACCTGGAAGTGCGATTATATCGTCACGGGCGTTCCCCATTTGGTCGTGCCCGTTCCCAGTGTGGCGGAGGTCGATGTGGCGGGCTTGGGAAAGGTGCTCCGCCTCCATGCCGCCTTCGCGCCCGACGGCACGAACGTCGATTTCGTCTCGATGCGCCAGCCGAACCGCATGATCATGCGGACATACGAGCGCGGCGTGGAAGGGGAGAGCGGCGCGTGCGGCACCGGCGCGGTCGCCTGCGCGGTCGTCGCCGTGGAGCGGTTCGGCTTCACCCTGCCCTCGCAGATCAAGACCTCTTCCGGGTATGACCTGACGGTGGACGGGGACTGGCGCCGGAAGAAATGTACCGGCATGACCCTGACCGGCCCGGTCAAGTTTGTTTTCAGTGGGGATGTCGAGCTAGACGAAGTCGATCTCGGCAATGAGATTGACTGACATGAAGCCGTATTCCTCCCTTCTTTTTACCGGACAACGCTTTTTATCTCACGCAGAGACGCGGAGACGCGGAGATCTTGTCGGGCGGGGGACGGCTTTTGATTTCACCCGGACACTCTGCGCCCTTTCAACCGAGGTTTTAGGATGAACCGTATTCTTCGATCCATACGTCTTTTTTTCGGTGTCGCTTTGGTCTCGCTGGGTTGCGGGACTGTCGCCGCCGCGCCCATCGCCATCGTGCAGGGCGCCGAGTCCATCGCCGAATCGGAACAGCGTTTCGCCGCTTCGCTGGCGAAGCATGTCGAACGCTGGTACCGCTCCGCGGGCGTGCAGACCCTTCTCTGTGACGATACGGCGCTGGGCCAGTCCCTTTCGGGGAAGACCGTTGCGGTCTTGGTTTACCTCTCCCAGCCCAAACCCCCGCAGATCGCCGCCCTCCGCGCCTTCGTGCAACGCGGCGGCAAGCTCATCGTCTGCTACTCCGCCTCGCCCGCGCTCGCGGCGTTGATGGACGTGCAGGTCGTCCGCTACCTCAAGGATACGACGGACGGACGCTGGTCGCGGATGTGTTTCGTGGAGGATCGCCCGCAGGGTGTCCCCGCATCCATCCTGCAAACCTCCAGCAACATCTTTCAGGTACAGCCGATCCCCGGCCGCTCCAGCGTGCTGGCGTGGTGGCACGACCGGCAGGGCAAGAAGACCGAGCAACCCGCCTGGCTGCGCTCGAAGAACGGGTATTGGATGACCCACGTGCTGCTGGCGGACGGCGACGCGGAGGCGAAGGGGCGTCTGCTGCTGGCGCTCGCCGCCTCCTTCGATCCCTCGCTCTGGATCCCGGCGGCGGACAACGTGATCCGTCACGGCCGCGCCGCCGAGCGCACGGTCTGCAATGCCGTCAAGTCCGCCCCCCGCGATTGCCAGAAGCGCGTGGCGGGAAGCGTGGATACGATGATCAAGTGCAACGCCGCCGCCGACCGCGCCCTTCGCGAGGGACGTGGGTTTGAGGCGTGGATGGCGGGCAGCGAGTTGCAGAATCGCGCCGCCGAGGTTTACGGGATGCTGCAGGTGCCGCGCAAGGGCGAGATTCGCGCCGTGTGGGACCATTCCGGCATGGGGCTTTTCCCCGGCGATTGGCCGCGTACCATGAAGCTGCTCGCCGAAGCGGGGATGACCGACATCTACGTGAACGTCGCGGGCGCGGGCTTCGCCCATTTCCCCAGTTCCGTCCTGCCGCGTTCGCGCGTCTATGAGGAGCAGGGCGACCAGCTGACCGCCTGCATCAAGGCCGCCAAGCCCTATCACATCAGTGTCCACGCCTGGATTCTCTGCTTCTCCACGGAGGGCGCGACGCAGGATCGGATCCGCATCTTCAGCTCCCGCGACAACTGGCTGCTGGAGAATTCCGGCGGACGCCCTTGGCTGGATCCTGGCTCGCCCGAGGTGCGCGCGTATCTGTTGCGGGCGGTACGCGAGATGGCCCGCTCGTATGCGGTGGCGGGCATCCATCTGGATTTCGTCCGCTACCCGGATTTCGTCTCCTGCCTGAACGCGAACACGAAGCAGCGTTTTGAGCAGGGGATGGGAAAATCGTTTGCGGACTGGCCCGAAACGGTGCGGCGGGCGGGAAAGATCCGCCAGAGCTTCTTCGAGTGGCGGGCGGAACAGGTGACGGATTTCGTGCGGCGCGTGCGCACCATGATGCAGCGCGAGGCGAAGGGGAAGGTGTTGAGCGCGGCCGTCTATGGCAAGTATCCTTCCTGCTACGAGGCGGTCGGGCAGGACTGGCAGTCGTGGATCGATCTGGGCCTGGTGGATTTCGTCATGCCGATGAACTACACCGAGAACATGGACCGCTTCCAGGAATGGGTGAAGGATCAGACCAAGACGAAGAAGATGGCGAATGCGATGATTCCCGGCATCGGCGTGACGGCGGCGGAGAGCCGCCTCGACGCGATGCAGGTGATCGACCAGATCAAGATGGCGCGAGCCGCCGGATGCGCGGGCTTCGCGCTCTTCGACCTGGACACCACCCTGCGCCAGGAAATCCTCCCGATCCTCCGCCTCGGCATCAGCCGCAAGCCGCTCCCGCCGCCCCGCTGAGAGACGGGGCGCTTCGCGCCCCGTGGTTGGATGATGTGCGGCATGTCTGCCGCACCGCAGAACCCTGCCGCGTCCGGTTGTGCGGCATACATGCCGCACGCTCGCCGCACCCTCCGCTGCCCCGTCCGGTTGTGCGGCATACATGCCGCACGCTCCAGGGACACGCCGCAAAAAACAAGGGGGCGCGAAGTGCGCCCCCCGTTTTCCCGTCCGGTTGTGCGGCATACATGCCGCACGCTCCAGGGACACGCTCGCCTACTCGTACTCGATGGTGCCGGTCGGTTTCGGGGTCAGGTCGTACAGGACACGGTTGACGCCCGGCACCTCGTTGACGATGCGCTGGGTGATGTGGTGCAGCAGCGGGTAGGGGATTTCCTCGACCGTCGCGGTCATCGCGTCGCGCGTGTTGACGGCGCGGATGATCACCGGCCACTCGAAGGCGCGCAGGTTGTTGCGTACGCCCGTCGATTGGAAGTCGGGCACCACGGTGAAATACTGCCAGACCTTGCCTTCCAGCCCGTTCTTCGCGAACTCCTCGCGGAGGATCGCGTCGGATTCGCGCACAGCCTCCAGCCGGTCGCGGGTGATCGCGCCGGGGCAGCGTACGCCGAGCCCGGGACCGGGGAACGGCTGCCGGAAAACCATCTCGTCGGGCAGTCCCAGTTCCTTGCCGACCACGCGCACCTCGTCCTTGAAGAGCAGCTTGATCGGCTCGACCAGCTCGAACTGCATATCCGGCGGCAGCCCGCCGACGTTGTGGTGCGACTTCACGGGGCCGCTTTCGAGGATGTCGGGATAAATCGTGCCCTGCGCCAGAAACGCGATTCCGTCCAGTTTGCGCGCCTCTTCCTCGAAGACGCGGATGAACTCGCCGCCGATGATCTTGCGCTTCTGCTCCGGATCGGAGACGCCCGCCAGCTTGTCCAGGAAACGATCCACCGCATCCACATAGACCAGCTCCGCGCCGAGTTCGTCGCGGAAGACCTTGATGACCTGTTCCGGCTCGCCCTTGCGCAGAAGCCCGTGGTTCACGTGGACGCAGACCAGCTGCTTGCCGACCGCCCGGATCAGCAGGGCCGCGACGACGGACGAATCCACTCCGCCGGAGAGCGCGAGCAGAACTTTCTTGTCGCCGATTTGTTTCCGCAGTTCTTCCAACTGCTCGTTGATGAACGCCCGAGCGAGTTCGGGCGTCGTGATGCGTTGCATATCATCTGGACGTTTTGATGCCATCTCTTCTCTCCTTTACACGCCCCGCTCCGCAGGGCAAATCCCTTTCAGTTTAGTTGATTTCCCGCGATTCGAACAGAACAAAGTGGCTACCCTCACACCGCGCTCCGCTGGCGCATCCGCAAGAACAGCACGTTGATGTAGTTCAGCGAATAAAAGACCACGAGCAGCAGGACGACGCCGGTCAGACCCCATTTCTTGAAGACCGGGAGCGCGACCTGGTTGCCGACGAGTCCCGCCACGCCCCACGCCGACAGGACGGCGCCGTGGATCTTGGAAATGTTCGTCATGCCGTAGTGGTCGGCGAGTACGGCGGGAATCACCGAGAATCCCGCCCCGTAGCAGGCGGGGATGATGACCAGGCCGACGGCGAGCAGGACCGGGAGGAAGGAGACCATCATAACCCCGGCGGAAATCGCGAGGATGATGAGCAGGATGTTCACGCGCCGCGCCAGGCGGTCCGACCACCAGGCGAAGAGGAAGCGCCCCGCCCCGTTCATCAGTCCCATCAGCGTGATGATAAACGTGATGAATCCGTCGGTGTAGGACGGAACGGTCGCCATCAGCTGCTTCGCCAGCGGAATCAGGCAGAGGCCGCAGGAGATGTTGAGGAACATGAAAAGCCAGGTCTGGAGGAAGTAGCCGTTTTTCGCGAGGCGGACATAGGAGAACTCCAGCGCGGGGATGTCATGCGCGAAGGTCATCTGCTGCTGTTCCGGCTTTTTCAGGATCATCGACGAGACCAGCATCGGCACGGCGTAGAAAATCGCGAAGACGAAGAATACCGTGGTGATGCCGAAGATCTCGAAGCCCTTGAAGCTCATGGAGAAGAGCCGCGTGGAGAATCCGAACCCCTTGTACAGGAGCGTGCAGAGCGAGGAACCCAGCCCGAAGGAAATGATGGGAACCGCCGCCGCGATCGCCTTCGCGTTCGGAAACCAGAGCATCATGGTCTTGACGGGGGAGATGTAGATGACCCCCGTGCCCGTGCCGAGCAGGAAGCCGTAGCCGAGATAGATCAGCGTCAGCGACTTCACGCGCACGCCGATCGCGGTGACGACCAGTCCCGACAGGAAGAGGATCGTCCCGATCAGGGTGGAGAGCCGGATGTTCTTCTCGACGATCTTCCCGAAAAAGGCTGCGCCCATGCCGAGGAAGAAGATGCCGAGCGAGAAGGCGAACTGCACCTGCGGTCGAATCGCCTCCGCCGCCTTGATGTCCCCTCCGGTGAGGTATTGGGCGATGGGATCCGAGAATATCGTGAACGCGTAGATTTGACCGACGGAAACCGCCAGCAGAAAGGCGGGAAGGACAGCGCGGAAAATCCGCTTGACACCAACTGCATTATTCATCTGAAACATCTCCTGGTTTGAATAATGCCCAGACGAACGACTTTGCGAAGGCCTGTGGTTCATGTGGTAAACTCCACCGGAAGGCACCCGCCTTCTTTTCGTCAGTTCCACAGACGGGGAACATCATAGCACAAGCCCCCGGAAAGGGCAATCCCTTTTTTGAGGCTGCGCCTAAATGGGGCTGGTGCCCCTAAGTGGCGGCTACGCCGCTGAAGTGGCACTTCGTGCCTAAGTGGGGCTGTGCCCCTAAGTTGGAAAGGCGGCGGCACGTTCGGTTGTGCGGCATATATGCCGCACACACGCCGCCGCCCTCTGCGCTGTTTTGCGGGTGGGGTTCTGTGGTGCGGCATATTATGCCGCACACGCGCCGCCGCCCCAGCCCGCTACTGCTTCACGTCGATACGGACGCGGAAGAAGCGGTTCGGGTTGTACTCTTCCGCGATAATCGTGATCCCGTCTGGATCGTCCACCGCGAGCGGATACTCCGCCACGTTCCCCGTGCCGTCCACGTTGTCGGACGCGACAATCGTGAACGTGAAGACATCCTTTCCGTTCACCACGGGCAGCGTCTGGATGGCAACCGCGCCCTCGCCGTCGGTCTCGAAGCCGATGATGACGGCTCCCGCGAAGCTGTCGTCGTCCGCCTTGTCGAACGCATAGCGCAGCACGTTCGGGACCCCGTTCGCGTCCGTCGCGTCCCACGCGCCGCTCAAGCTCGCGCCGCTCGCCGCAGCCCATGCCTGGATGGCGGCGCTGGCGCTGGCGTTGACATCGTGTGCAAGCGTCCGGACGAGATACGTCGTGGTGGTGTCGTAATACGGCAGTTCCGCCTCGGTGTCCGTGACCAACAGGCTCGAATCGATGGAGAATCCTCCGCCCTGGGAAACCGGCCTGCAGCCTGACTCCGGCCCGATCAAGTCGGCATACGTATATTCCACGTATGTGCTTCCATTCCAGAATGGCCCGGTGGGGGCGGCCGCCACCACCTTTACGACATCCGGCCCGATTGCAACCCTGGTGTACGCGTTTGCGTCACTGTAGTCGGAGGATCCAATCGCGGACGAACCCGAACCGCCGTATGCGGTGACGGTGCCGCCGACGATGGAGATGCTGCCGCCGCCAGCGGTCGCATACCGATTTTCGCCGATGGCGGCAGCCAGGCTCCTGTAGGTGTTTTGAGCCACAAGCGATCCATCGCCGTCGATCGTGACGGAAGAACCATACGGCACGCGTATCGCGGGCATGGTCGGATCGGACGAATCGGTGCCATTCTTGGTCACCGCGATTGCGTTCTCGCCTGCAAGAACAACCGTCACATCGCCGTTGCAGGTCAATCCGGCCTTCTTTTCCTTTGTGATCGACGCCTCATCGAGCGTCACGGTCACGCCGTCCGCGATGGTGATGTCGTATTCGGCCGTGGAAGAGCCGAAGATGACCAGGTCGTGCCGCACGGTGATGTCGCGCGTCAGCGTCGAAAGATCGCCGTCCCAGTCCTGATAGTATGTCCGCCTCGTCATCTTGTTGGACAGGAGGCCGTTCGACACATTGTTGAGCACCTCATCCTCGTAATCCTCGATGCCGTTCAGCGTGACGGTGCCGCAGCTGGAAGGATGGCCGCTGACGTCGCCGCCCTTGCCAATCGGATTTGCGACCTTTAGGTGATCCCACTGGACGACGAGTTTCTCCACTCCGGGCTCGATCATGATGTTGCCGCACGACGTTCCGCATCCCGCGCCGATTGCGGCGGACTCGTTGGCGCCGTATGCCGTGATCGTGCCGCCGCGGATGGTGATGTCGCCGCATCCCTGCCCGGGGTAGTCGGCATTGTAGCCCGAACCGCTCGTACAGGTACTTGAGCCGATCGCGGCTGCATACTCACCGAACCACTGCGTTTTCGTCGCGTTTATGACGCCGCCCTCGATGACGATGTTGCCGCACGAGTCTTCGTTGTCAACCCCCGCCCTGCTGGAGCATCCACCAATGGCGGCGCTGCGCAACGCGCCCCCCACAGACAGCGAGCCTTCGCCCTGAATCGTCAAGGTGTAGCCTTTCTTGACGTAGATGCCGGAGATGAAGTCGAACCCCATGACCGAGTTTGCCCCTTCGAGCACGATCGTCGCGTCCCCGAGACACTTGATGCCGGGCCATATATGGGAATTGTTCGGGTCGTTCTCGGGACCGATCACGGCGTCTTTCAGCCATACCTTCGCCCCAGCCGCGACCTCTACCTGGTAATTGCCGGACAAACGACCGGTGGCCCGGTTCCCGTTCCTGAGAATGATCTTGCCCGTCGCCTGGGAAAGATCGACCTCCGAGTAGCCGACGAGCGTCCGCGTCAGGTATTCGGTCGTGTCGTCGATATCCGGGTCGATCATCACGCCGACGCAGGAAGCGACGCCGTTTTCGCTGTAGGGGTTGCTCTGCCCTTTTCCGATGGGCTCGTTTCCGTCAGACTGCACCCGTGTAGCCGTCACAGAAGTGATGCCGGGGCCAATCGTGATCGTACCACACGATGACGCGTAGCCGCCGCCAATGCCGCCGCCTGATTGCCGCCGTAGGCGTAAATCGTGCCGCCGTTGATGGTGATGTCGCCGCAGGGGTAGGTGCCGCCGCCGATACCGGCGCAGTAAGTGCCGCCCCTTGCCGTAACATGGCCGCCGTCGATCACGATGTTGCCGCACGCCGTGTAGCCTCCGGCGCCGATGCCTGCCCCCCAACCGTTGCTGGAGGCCGTGAGGCTTCCCGTCCCGTTGATCGTCAGCGTACAGCCTTCGGGCACGTAGATGCCGGGGTAGTCCTCGTAGAAGCCGCGAACCGTGCTGGCGTTCCGGAGGGTAATCGTGGCGTCGCCAAGGCAGGTGAGCCCCGCCCACTGGTAGTCGGGGTAGGCATTCACACCCAGTATCGTCGCCTGCTTGAGCGTGACGTGCGCGCCGGCGGCGATGGAAATCTTGCAGGCGTGGCCGAGCGTGCCGCTCAGCGTCGCGCCGTCGCGGACCGTGATGGCCGTCACGCTCTCCGGCAGCGTCGAGAGGTCGAGGTTGAGGGGATAGATGGTGCGGGTTATCGTGCCGATTCCCGCTCCGTCCAGATTCTCCTCTGTTTCGTCGCAAAGTCCGCCCTGCACCGTAACGCCGCTCGCGTTGTCCATGCTCGTGCCGACCGGCACGGTGCCCAGACCGGCGCTTTGCGCGGTAATCACGCACGTGGCGGAGACGAAGCCAACGCCCTTCTCTACGGACACGCCGGCGCAACGCGCTTCCCTGCCGCCGCCGATGCCGTTTGCGCGGTCTCCGCCGGTCGCCCTGACGGTTCCGCCCCTGATCGTGACGGTGCCGCAGTCGGCGTGGTCGCCGCCGCCGATGCCCGCGCAGTACGTGCCGCCATTGGCATTGATCACGCCGCCCTCGATCACGATGTTGCCGCACGATATGTTGCCGCCGCCGCCGATACCCGCGCCGCGTCCGTTGCTGCTTGCGTCGAGCGAGCCGTCGCCCTTGATTGTCAGCGTCTTGTACCTGGGAACGTAGATGCCGGGATATTCCTCGTAGAATCCCTTGACGGTATTCTCGCCCACGAGAATGATCGTCGCGTCGCCGAGGCAGGTGATGCCCGCCCACGGATAGCCGGAGTTGTTCACGCCGTTGATGGTCGCGTTGTCGAGCGTCACCGTGGCGCCGGCGGCGATGACGATCTGGCGGTTGGCGCCGAGCGTGCCGCTGATCGTCGCGTTGTCCCGCGCAACCACCGCCTCTTCGCCGCCCGCAAGCGAACCAAGCGCGACGTTCGGGAAGATGACGCGCCGCGAGCCGCCGTCAAGCGTCGTGTCCGAGAGACCCGACACGACGGTGATCGTGCCGCAGCTTGAGTATTGGTTTGCGGCACCTATCGGAACGGCGGTATTGTCGCCGCGAATGGCCTCCACGTACGTGATGCCGTAGTTGATCGTGACGTCGCCGCAGGAGGAGTGACCTGTGCCGGCGCCGATACCGCATCCGCCGCTGCCGCCCTTCGCGGTCACGACGCCGCCGTTGATCGTAATATTCCCGCAGGAGGCAGAACTCGTGCCCGCGCCGATGCCGGCGCACTGCGCACCGCCCTCGGCGTAGATCGTGCCGCCCTCGATGACGATGTTGCCGCAGGACAGTGCCCATCCGCCGCCGATGCCCGCCGCGTAGTCGAAGGCGTAAGCGTTGAGTTCGCCGTTCTCGTTCTTGCTCTTGATCGTGAGCGTGTACCCGCTCGGCACATGGATGCCGGGGCAGCGGTAGGAACCCCGGACAATGTTTGTCCCCTCAAGCCAGATCGTGGCGTCGCCGAGGCAGTTGATGCCCGCCCACGCGCAGCTGCTGTCGTTGTTGCCCGGGATGACCACGTTGTTGAGCGTCACCTCCGCGTCGGCGGCGAGGGATATCTTGCGGTCCGCGCCAAGCGTGCCTGTCACGATGGCGCCGCTTGCGATCACCTTTTCGCCCGTCCCCGTCAGCTCGGAGAGGTCGGTGTTCGGGTCGGGTTCGAATTGGCGGTAATAGCTGATTCCGCCGCTGGGCGTCGTTTCGATTACGCCTTTGGCAATATGGAAGTAGCCTCCGAGAGTCGATCCGTAAGAGCCGAACCCAATCTCGTACGGGCAGTTTTCACCGCGCTGGGCCTGCACCTTGACGATTCCCGGATTGATCTGGACGCCGTCGCACCAGCCGTTGTAGCCGAAACCGATGCCCGAGGCCGTGTCGCCGCCGTAGCACTCTATATCGCCGCCGTTGATCACGATCTCGCCGCAATCAAGGCAATCCGCCGCAGAGCCGCCGCCGATGCCGGCGCCGCCGCTCGCGCCGTAGTTGTTCGCCGTAAGCGTACCCTTCCCCTCAATGGTGAGCGTGCAGCCCTGCGGCACGTAGATGCCGGGATAGTCGGCGTAGAACGAGGAGACTTCGTTCGTGTTCATCAGCGTGATCGTGGCGTCGCCGAGGCAGGTGATGCCCGCCCACGGCGTGTCGTCGCTCTTGGCCGTCGTCTTGTTGATCATCGCGTTGTTGAGCGTCACGTGCGCGCCGGGCCAGATTTTCACCTTTACCTTCTTGTTGCTGTCGGAGATTGTACCCGTGATCGTTTTGCCGTCGAGCGCCGTGAACTCGAGCGTATCGCTGCTTTCGCTGCCCGCAAGGCTCAAGTTGCCGTTCCACGAATAAGTTCTGGTGTTGCCGCTATCCGTGTAATTCAGGCAGACGCTGATGTCGATGTGACGAAGCGAACCGCCCTCGCCCGTGCCGATATAGGCCGGAGCGCCTTCACCCTTTGTCGCCACGACCTTGGCGATACCTGATCTGACATAGACGGCGTAGCCTGCGCCGTTATAGCCAACGCCGATGCCGGGCGCATTCGCACCGCCGGTGGCGTTCACGATGCCGCCTTCGATGCTGACGGTGCTGCAATTGCCCATGTAGGCACCGCCGATGCCAGCAGCCCCATATCCGCCCGTCGCCGTGACGTCGCCGCCCGCGACCACGATGGAACCGCTTAATTGTTCGCGCACGCCGCCGATGCCCGCGCCGCCGGACGTGCCGCCGACGGCTTCAAGGCTGCCAGTCCCCCCGATCGTGAGCGTGTAGCCCGAAGGAACGGATATGCCGGGGAAGTATTCGTTGAACGACCCGACGCAGTTCGTGCCCTCGAGGATGATCGTCGCGTTGCCGAGGCAGGTGAGGCCCGCGTAGGGGCTGTCCATGCTGGAGGACGTGGGCCAGATCGTCGCGTCGCGCAAGGTCACCGTCGCGTCCGGCGCGATCGCGATCTTGTGCCGCCCGTGGAGCGTACCCGTGATGACCGTGTTGCTTCCGGCAATCGCCTCGCTGTCGGGTTCTTCAGTGCCTGAAAGGTCAAGGTCGGTCTCGCCGGCACCAAGAAGTTTTGGCAACGCGCTCGCCAACTTCATCGTCTTCTTGGCTCCCTTCGCCCCGCCGCTTTCCTCGTCGTCATCGCCAAGCCCGTCAAGATTTCCGTTGAACGAAATCTTTTCAGTGCAGTTCTTGAAGTAGCCGGACCCGTTGAAGCCTGATACTTCTTCGGTCTCGCGTTTCAAACTGCTCCCGATTACGATCTCCGAATTGTCGCTGTTGCTAAACGCATGAAATCCCGCAAGCTCGGCGGACGCTCCGGTTTTGTATGCGATGGCCGTCGTGCTGCCGCCGACGAACTCAATGCGCTTGCCCACTATGCCTCTGCCGCCGTCGCCGCCGTATGCGTTGATTACGCCACCTTCGATGACGACGTTCGATCCACCCTCGATGCCGTCGCCGCCCCTGCCGCCTTGGAGCGTGAGCGTGCCGTTCCCCTTTAACGTGAGCTTCTTGCCGTTGGCGACGGATATGCCGGCCCGCGAATCGGTCGCCTCTATTAGATTGTCTCCCTTGATCTTGATTTTTGCATCGCCCATGCACCTGATCCCGCTGTGATATCGAGGCGTCGTTGCCATCATGCTATAGTCAGGCCAATCCACCGCATCCTTCTTGTGGCGGGAAAAAACTGCGCCCTCTTCCATCGAACGTTCAACGCCGCATTCTGGGCGCATTATCACCGCGTCCTTGAGCGTAACTCTCGCGCCATCTGCAATCCGAATTTCCCGATCGTATACAAATCCAAAATAATCGATTCTCTTGGGGGATGGCAAATTTCCTGTAATGGTAATGTCGTCGTGCGCCACGATATAGACTTCATCTCCCGCATCGTCGATTATGGCGTCGGGGACTTTGTCAAGGCGGCCGTTCCAGCGGAAGAACTCCTCGTCGCCGTCTGAAGTCACCTTGACGCCGTCCGAAATAAAGGTTTTCTCCTGGTCTGCGAGGGGAACGCCGCCCCGGGCGCGGAGAGAGCCGCCGTAGATCATGACATCGTCCCCGAAGACGCGCGTCGAGCCGTCTTCCTTGAAGAAGCCGCCTAGCGCCGATGCAGACTCGCCGCCAATGGCGGTAATTTCCCCGCTAAGGATTCTGATTTTGCCGCACGGTTTGATTGAAGATGCTCCCCAACCAAAGCCGCCAATGGCGGCTGCGCTCTTGCCGCCGCTGACTACGGTCAGAGAACCATCGCCTTGTATGCTGAGAGTGGCACCTTCGGGAACGAAGATCCCGGGACTGTATTCGCCATGTCCCTTGATGTAGTTCTCTCCCTTGAGGATGATTATCGCGTCACCCATACATGTGATGCCAGGAATATCGCTCCTCAGCCCGCCGGCAACCGTCACGCCGTCAAACACGATTTCCGCACCTTTGTCGATGGTAATCTTGTAGTCTCCAGACACCTCGCCTCTTAGGCAGCTTCGCCTCCATTCGACGTATTTTCCCTGGACATGCTCGTCGCTGATGGTTTTGTTCCGAAAGCCGCCGAGCTGGCTGGCGACGGTAAGTGTTCGGTGGCTGTTCCAGTCGAGTGCGCTTTCCTTGCCGCCGGGATAGCCGTCATCCACCTTTTTGGTGTTGGTGCCGGCATACCCGTCGCTCAGGCCGTCCACGACGCCGTAATCGACCGATTTGGCGTGGACGAGGTAGGAATCGGGGAGGCCTTCGCCGACGACGGCCCTCACCCTTCCGATGGTCTGCTCGAATACGACGCCTTCGCATAGGTCGGGTTCGTAGCCGCCGATTGCAGGCTGTGAAAGGCCGGAGCCCCAGGAGATCACGTTGCCGCGCTCGAAGGTGATCGTGCCGCAGGTGGCGCCCTGGCCGCTGCCGATGCCGGGGCCGCCGTAGGACCCGCCAGGATGGACGATGACGACGCCCGAGCCGTATTCGGTCTCCCCGTCTTCCGACTGTCCGCCCCAGGCTTCTATCCAGCCGCCCGCGATGACGATGTTTCCGCAGTCCTTCATGTAGCCGCCGCCGATACCCGCGGCCAGCCCGCGCCCCCAAACGGTGAGATTGCCAAAGCCCTTGATCGTGAGCGTGTGGTCCGGCGGGACGAAGATGCCGGCGTTGTCGCCGCCGAGCGCGCGGATGTAGTTTTCGCCCTCGAGGATGATCGTCGCGTCGCCCTTGCACGTCAGGCCGGCGCAATCCTTGTAGAGGTTCAAGCCTTTGTTGATATCGACGTTTTTCAACGTCACCGTCGCGCCCTCGGCAATGGATATCCTGTAGTCGCCGGAAAGCGTGCCGGTTATGACCGACCCGTCCTTTACGACCTTGTTGCCGGTCACCTTACCCAGTTTGACCGTGTCGGCGAATGAACCTGCGGCCAGGCAAAGAACCGCCGCGAAGGTTGCGAGTCTTGGATGCGTATGTGTCATCATGATCCGTTTCCTTTTCGTATGATTGGGTTTCCTGTAACTCCACAAAAGAATCGTATCGCATTTCCCGGCCGCGACTTGCGGCCTGCGGCCGGCGGGTGCGTCTCATTCCCCGCCGTCCGCTTCCGGGCGGCGGGGGTGTCCTGCGGTGCGGCAAATCTGCCGCACAACCGAACGCGCCCTCGCCCGCGCTTTCCTACTGCGTGACCGCGCGTAAGCGGAAGAAGCGGCTTGTGGAAGGCGTTTCGTCGATGACCGTTTCGCCCGTGCCCAAGGGATCGAGCGGGTAGGTCGCGACATGCTCCGTGCCGTCCACGGAGTCGGAGGCGACGACGGTGAAGGTGAAGCCAGCCGAGTTCACCTGCGGAGGCGTGGTGATGACCGCCTTGCCCGCTTCGTTGAACCGGATGCCGAGGATCGCGGCGTCGCCCGTCGGCAGGTTGAACGCATAGCGGAAGACGTTCGCGACGCCGTTCGCGTCCAGCGCGTTCCATGCGCCGCTCACGCTGTTTGCCGTCGCCCACGCCGTGTAGCCGCTGGCTCCGCTGGCGATCGTGCGGGTGCTGCCGTCTGCCGAAAGCGTGTCGGTCAGGCCGGACGGCACGTTGGAGAAGGCGGCCGCTCCGTCGTAGATCGGATCGTGCTCGAAGTCCTCGCCGCGCGTGGCGACGACACGGGTGATGCCCGCGCCGATGGCGATTGTACCAGAGCTGCCATCATAACCGCCGCCGATGCCCGCGGCATCGCTTCCGCCCGTGGCGGTGATGGTACCGCCCGTGATGGTGATGTCGCCGCAGTCACTACTCTCGCCGCCGCCGATCCCGGCGGCCCAGTTGCCACCTGTGGCGGTGATCGTGCCGCTCGCAATCACGATGTTGCCGCAGGCGAGCTGGTAGCCGCCGCCGATGCCCGCGCCGGAGCCGTTGCTGCTGGCGTCGAGCGCGCCGGTGCCGGAGATGGTCAGCGTCGAGCCGGATGGCACATGGATGCCGGGATACGTGTAGTCGAACCCCTTCACGGTGTTTGTGCCGGAAAGGACGATCTCGGCGTCACCACGGCAGGTGAGTCCCGCCCACGCGAAGCCCGTGATCCCTTCGATCGTCGCGTTCGAAATGGTCACCCGGGCGTCATCGGCGATGGACACCTTCACTGCTCTTAGGAGCGTACCGGTGATGACCGTGCCGTCGCGCGCGACGATGTCGGAGGTCAATGTCGCGAGATCACCGTCCCACGGCTGGATGGTGCGCGTGTTGCCGGAGGTGGAGTCGATCAGTCCGAGACTGTTGACGGATGCCGTGGAGTGCTCGTCATTCAAGCCTGCGCCGATGGGGTTGTTGCAGTCCTCGCCGCAGGTCGCGACGACGCGGGTGATCTCAGCGGCGATGCCGACGTCGCAGAATGAAGCGGGGTTCTTGCCGGTGCCGATACCGGCGGCGCACGCACCGCCGACGGCTTCGACCGTGCCGCCATTGATCCGGATGTCCGCACAGGCGCCCAAGTAGCCGCCGCCGATACCGGCGTTCCATAGACCGCCCGCCGCGAAGATGTTGCCGCCGCGGATAGTGATGTATCCGCACGCAGCGTATTTTGCACCGCCGATGCCTGCGGCGTTGGAGTTTGCGCTGTTGAACTCGCCGAGGTTGTTCAGGGACCCCCCGTAGGCGTAGATCGTGCCGCTTTCAATGGTGATTTCGCCACAGGGGATGTGGTACGCGGCACCGATACCCGCCCCCCAGCCATTGCTGTACGCCGTCAGGGATCCGGTGCCGGAGATGGTCAGCATCGCGTTGTTTGTGACGTAGATGCCGGGGTAGTCCTCGTAGAACCCCTTGATGGCATTGTCGCCTTCCAGAACGAGGGTCGCGCTGCCGAGGCAGGCGAGACCAGCCCAGCTATAGTCGCTGTTGTTCGATCCACAGGTGATATTCGCGTTGCTCAGGACCACCGTCGCGCCGGGGGCGATGGAGACCTTGTAGTTGCCGCCGAGCGTGCCGGTGATGACCATGCCGTCGTAGGCAGTGGCGTCGGAGGTGAGCGTCGAGAGGTTGCCGTCCCACGACAGGATCGTGCGCGTCGCGCCGGAGGTGGTGTCGAGGAGTTCCGGGGCGACGGTAACGGTTCCGCAGTTGCCGCCGAGTCCCGCGCCGATCGCATCGACTTGATCCTCAAAACCGTCGGCGGGACCGCGGGTGGCGATGACGCGGATGATGTCCGAACCGATCGTGATGTCGCCGCAGCGGCCTCTGTACACGCTGCCGATGCCGGCGCTGCGCGTACCGCCGTTCGCGATGATCGTGCCGCCCGAAAGGACGATGTTGCCGCAGTTCTGGGGAGTGAACGTACTGAAGTCGAAGCCGCCGCCGATGCCCGCGCTCCAGCTGCCGTCGCTGTGTACGCTCGCCGTCAACGAGCCGTCTCCCTGAATGGTCAGCGTCTTGTTTTCGGGCACGTAGATGCCGGGCCTGGAGTCATCGAAACTCGTGACGGTGTTGTTGCCCAAAAGGATGATCGTGGCGTCGCCGTAACAGACGAGGCCGGCGGAGTCCCCGCTGAGGGTTCCGTCGGCGTTGATGGTCGCGTTCGAGAGGGTTACGGTCGCGCCGTCGTCGATGGTAAGCAGACAGCTGGCGCCGAGTGTTCCCGTGACGACATCTCCATCGGCAAACCTTTTTCCGGTGTTGAGCGTGTCGAGGTTGATCGTGGCAGCCTCTGAGCGAGCCGCCGCCGATGCCCGCGCCGCCGCTCGCGCCGTAGTTGTTCGCCGTAAGCGTTCCCGTTCCTTCTATGGTCAGCTTCCTTTTTTCGAATGATGGGGCAACATAACCCACAACAAAAAGAAACTTTTTAGCATTTCAGACCGATGGTCTTCAAGCCAAAGTTGCGAGGCTGTCGGCTTTTAATCCCGTGTCCATCCATGTCCATCCGGTGTGCCGATTTCAAGTCGCGTCAGCGACGATTTAACCCCGCAACCACTTATACCCACCGGCTTCCCCGCCTCTCAGCTTCCCCTCTTCTCAGCTGGCGCTACGCGCCACCACCCAAACCATCGAGGCAAGCTTTTCAATGGACTTTACGGTGGAAAACGGGTAAAATGTACGGCATGATTTTTGGAATCAGTAAAGCTTGGGTGGCGGGGTTCCTGTTGTCTCTGGCGGGGATGGCCTTCGCGGATGATTTATCGACGGCGCGTAGTGCGCTTCGGGATCGGCTGTATCCGATTGCGAGGAAACACGCGGAAACGGTTCTTCAGGCGGAGACGGCGGAAAAATCGGCGGTGCGTGAGGCGCTGCTGATCCTGTTGGAATCGTATGCGCGTGAAGGGAACTATCGCGAGGTGCTGGCGCGCGTTTCCACTGCGAAAGCGACGGGGCAGGTGATCGGCGATGATGTCGAGGTTGCCTACTGGACGGCGCAGGCGCTTCTCGCCGTCGGCGATTTGGGCCAGGCCGCATCCCTCGCCGCGACCGAAACCAACCGTCCCAGCACCCGCCTCGATTCCTTCCTGCGGATTCTGGCGCGGGTCGAGGTGAAGCAGGGGAATTCCGCGAATGCGCTCCAGCTCTTCAAGCTGATCGACACCACCTCCTCCAATTCCGTCACGCGGGCGGATAACGCGCTGGAATGGGCGCAGACGCTGCTCCAGCAGGACAAGCGGCAGGAGGCGTTGCAGGTCTTGCAGCACCAGTCCGAACTGCCGGCGGTAACGGATTCCGTCAGTCGCGGCAAATTGATGCGCGGGCGTCTGCTGATGCAGGACGGGAAGACGACAGAAGCGGCCTCACTCCTCAGCCAGCTCTCGATGGATGCCCATGCCGATGAGTCCTCACGCGTCGAGGCCCTGCTGGAGATGAGCGTGTTCAGCTGGAACGGCGGGCAGACGAACGAGGCGGTCGCGTTTGCGCGTACCGCCCTCGCGCGCGCGTCGCAGCGAGAGACGCGGCATCTCGCGGGATTCCGTCTGGGCGACCTGCTGATCGCGTCTCCCGAAACGCTGGCGGAGGGAGCCTCGCTGATCCGCAAGCTCATCCGGGAAGACCCCGAATCGCAACAGTCGATGCGGGCGATGTTGAAAGTTGCCGACGCCTTCCTCCGGTTGGACAAACCGAAGGAGGCTGCCGACGAATACAAGATCTTTCTTGAAACCTATCCCGCCTCCTCGCTGGATTCACGCGTACTGGAAGGACGCGGCTACGCCTTGCTCAAACTGGGGCAGTACGCGGCGGCCAGTACCGCGTTCGGTCAGGCGGCGGACCGGAGCACACAGGGGCTTCACCGGGTGCAGTGCCGGCTGAAACAGGCGGATGCGCTGGTTGCCGACAAGCAGTTCTCCGAGGCGGCGACCGTGTATGAAAAGACCTACCGGGCGAACACCAATTCGCCGCTGGCGGCGTTCTCGCTCTTCCAAAGCGCGGACGCGCTGGAGCGGGCGCAGCAGACGAAAGAGGCGATCGCGCGTTTCGGGAGCGTGATCCGCGCCTTCCCGCAGGACGAGATCGCGACAGAGGCGATGCTGCGGCTCGCCAGTCTGCAGACGAAGTCCGAGCAGTATGCGGACGCGATCCAGACGTACACGGATGTGGTTGCCTCCAAGTTCGCGAACAAACAGACGTTGCGCACGGCATGGATGGAACGCGGGAAAGTATTGTACCGCATATACCGGTTCAGTCAGGCGTTGCAGGACTTTGCGGCGGTGGCGGAAGACCCGGGGGGCGAGCGGGATGAGGCGCGTTTTCTCATGATACTTTGCATCTACGGGCTGGGGCGCGACGGCGAGGCGAAAAGCGCGGCTTCCGCCTTCCTCGTCGATTTTCCGCAGTCCGCCAGACTGCCCGACCTGATTCTCTGGCTCGGCAAGTTCTCGTTCAATCACGGGGAATTTGCGACCGCGCAGAAGTACTTCCTGGAATTCATCACGCGCTGGCCGGAGAACCGCTGGACGGAGTTCGCCGCAATCTGGGCGGCCCGTTCCGCGTTTTCCGCAAGCGACTTCACGGGGTGCGTCGATCTGATCTCCAAGTTCCGGTCTCTCCGTCCGAACTCCCCGCGTATTCTGGAGGCGATGCTGATTCAGGCGAACGCCTTAATCGAGCTGGCGCGTTTCGACGAGGCGATCTTGTTGCTGGATCGACTGATCATTCTCGGCCCGGAAAGCGAATGGGGACACCAGGCGCTCTTGCGCAAGGGGGACTGTCTCTTCACGATGGGGGCGAGCAACGAGACGCGCTATGAGGAATCCCTGCAGGCCTATCGGAAACGGCTGGAGAAAAGCGATCTGCCGGAGTCCGCCGTCCTTCAGCTCCATTTCAAAATGGCGCGTTGCCTGGAGAAACTCCGGCGGAGGCAGGATGCGATCGATGAGTATTACGCGGGGGTGATCGTACGGTACCTGGAAAACCGTGAAAAGCAGGTTTGGATGGACGACAGTTCCACCGCGCTCTTTCTCCGCTCCGTGCTGACGGTCTCCGAACTGTACGAGCAGCAGGGCGAACGGGAACAGGCGATTCGCGTGTTGCGCAAGGCTCTTCCCGTGCAGGGGGGCGGAAGCGAGGAACTGAAACAACGGATTGACCGGCTCGAAAAAGGTCAGAAGGCAGGTGTGTGATGTGGATGGAAGGGGGAGTCGTTTTTTGGGTGATTGTCGTAATCGGTGCGTTGGCGCTGCTCGTCTTCTTCGAACGGTTGCTCCATTTGCGCCGGGCTCGGATTGATTACCGCGATTTCATCAAGGGCGTCTGCAATGTGCTGGAGAAGGGGAACACCGACGAGGCGCTGATGCTCTGCGAGGAGACGCCCGGCCCCGTCTCGGCGGTGGTCGATGCCGCCGTCAGCCATCGGAACGAATCGCACGAGACGCTTCGCGACGTCGTGGGAACGACGGGACACGCCCAGCTCTCCTTGCTGGAAAGGCGACTGGTCTTCCTTTCGCTGAGTTGCGAGATCGCGCCGCTCTGCGGGCTCTTCGGCGCGGTGCTCTCCGCGTTGCAGATCGCGCAGACGCTTTCGGCGCAGTCGCAGGTCGTGGTGACGACCGACCTGAGCGGCGGTCTGACGCGCGCGATCCTCTGCGTGCTGGCGGGCATCCTCGTTTCGATCGAGTGCCATGTCCTCTACGCCATGCTGATGTCCCGCATCGAACGGATCGCACTGGAGATCGACGCCGGCTCCGCCGAAATCGTCGCCTTCCTCACACGCCGTGGCGGCGGGGAAGCTGAGGCGGCTGATGCCGCCAGCTGAGAAGCTGAGAGGCTGAGAAGCTGAGAAGCGGGGAAGCTGAGAGGCTGAGAAGCTGAGAAGATAGGGACAGGCGATGAGTGCCTGTCCTCCGTTTCATTTCCGTGCGCTAAGATCGGGAGGGTCGCGCCCCGTCGCGACCGCACCGCGTGAAACGACAGGTGCCGCATCCCCGAATGTCCCGCGCAGAACTGCGGCGTTACAAATGCCGCCCCTGTTCACCCTAAAATCCTCTGTTGAGATTTTTGTTGAGCCACAAAGATCACAGAGATCACAAAGAAATGAAGGCTGGATAGGAAGAATATCGGCATTCCGGAAGAAGCCGGACTTTCACCATTTGGGTGAATCAGTTTTCTGCCGCAA
>JAFSTA010000015.1 GCA_017450695.1 Kiritimatiellia bacterium
GACCGCACTGCAGAACGCGCGAACCGGTCAACTGATTCTCACGCAGAGGGGCGGAGACGCGGAGATCGGGAGGGGCGCGCCCCGTCGCGACCGCACTGCAGAACGCGCGAACCGGTCAACTGATTCTCACGCAGAGGGGCGGAGACGCGGAGATCGGGAGGGGCGCGCCCCGTCGCGACCGCACTGCAGAACGCGTGAACCGGTCAACTGATTCTCACGCAGAGGCGCGGAGGCGGGGAGATGGGAGGGCCGCGCTCCGTCGCGACCGCAAAGCTTAAGGTTGGGTGGTTCGGTGGTTGGGCAATCTATAACAGTCGATAGCCTTCGATAGCAGTCGATCGCTATCGATTATCCCCTACCGTCTTACTTCTCAGCCTCTCAGCTTCTCAGCTTTACAGCCTACCCGGCTTACCCCACCTTACCCGCCAATAGGCAGGCTACTTGCTATCTCATCACATACACGAGTCGGAAGCCGCGCGAACCGTTGGACCGGTTGTAGTAGTCTGCTCCGCCGCGCCGCGCGAGTCGCATATCGCCGACCCCATTATAGTAACAGCCGCCGCGCACGACCTGGCTCGTCCCGTTCGGCTCCGTGCAGACTTCGCCGAAGTGGTTGGTGGCGAGTCGTCCGTCCGCCCACTTCCAGTCCAGGCACCATTCCCAAACGTTCCCTTGCATATCGTAGAGTCCCCAGTCGTTTGGCTTGAGACTTCCGACAGCAGCGGTATGCCCATCGGCGTTGCTGGTATAGACCGCAATCTTCAGTACATTGGTTGCGGCGTACCACGTGCCGTCGCCGTTGCGGTCTCCGAAGTGGTTGGCGCGCGCCGCATACTCCCACTGCGCCTCGCTCGGCAGGTCGAAGGTGCCGGACGGCACGCCGACCGCCGTACACATCTTGCCGATCCAGGAATCGGCTGCGGGCATGGCGGGCCAATAGACTCCTTCACCCCGCATATCGTTGTATGCGACGTTCTCCACCGGATGGAGGTCGCGGTCCTCCGCCGTGTAGCCGCAGTTCGGATAACTTCCCTCGATTTTCTTCCACTGCCCCTGCGTCACTTCGAACACGCCGACATAGTAGTTGTTCGTCAACGTCACGTCGTGTGGGATGCTCCGGTTATCGTTAATGTCAAACGTTACGCTGCCCATCGTCCAGGTGACGCCGGCGGCGTCCATGCGGCGCAACAGCAGGTAGTCGGTACGGTAGAGGTCGTTGGTCAACGGACCGAACGGGAGGTCGTTGGTGGAGGTATAATACCGGATCCCTTCCGCGCCGGAGAGGTCAACGAGCATGTAGGACGGCGGACAGTCCGCCGACCACGCGGTGAGTTTCACCGAGATTTCATTGCCGCTGATCCGGCGGTCGGGCCAGGACTTGTCGGCCTGCCACAGGATCGTCTTCCGGTTGGCGGCATCGGGCTGGACGAGGCGGTTGACGTCGCCGGAGAGGTAACGGATGTTCGCCGCGCCGATGCTGACGCCGTTCGACAGCACGTCCATCGTAACGATCGCCGGGGCGTTGGTGAGCGTGTAGCTGACCGTCACCTCGCGGCTGCCTTGCGTGATCTGCCCGAAGGTGACATCGGAAACCTGCGGCGCGGCGGCGAAGGCGAACGTCGGCAGAAGCAGGGAGAGAAAGAGGGAAATACGTTTCATGGCTGTTTTCTCCTTTTCAAAATCGGTTACTCGTTCGGCAGGGTGAGCGCGACGCGGAACCCGCGCGATCCGTTCCAGGTGTTGTTCGGAGCGGACGTGCCGCGGAAAGCGGGGCGGATGTCACGGTTTCCGGTGTAGTAGCACCCACCGCGCACGACGATGTGGTTGCTTCCGCCGAAATCCGTCTCGGAGATGTCGGGAACCTCGCCGTGCGTGTTGGCGGAGAGATCGGTTTTCGCAGGGTCGAGCACCCACTCCCAGACGTTGCCGATGGTATCGTAGAGTCCCCAGTCGTTCGGCTTATAGCTGCCGACCACGGCGGTACCCTTATCGACCCCGTATCCCTCGGCATTCTCCACCTTGTTCGTCTTGTCCCCGTCGATAACCGTGATTGAGGGTGTCCCACCACAACCGCTGTTTCCATTATACCGGGCGTATGGGTTGTAACCGTCGCCGAGCATCAGCTTCCCGTTCCCCGTGCGGTTTCCGTAATGTCCGGCGCGCGCGGCATACTCCCACTGCGCTTCGCTCGGCAAGTCAATCGCCAGCCCGGTGAAGGCTCTCGCCTTGCCCAGGAAGGAATCCGCTTTCGGTTCGGCGGGCCAATAGTATCCGTTTCCGCGAATATGGTTGAAGGAGACATTCTCTACGGGACGGTAGGTACGCTCGTCGATGAAGAGACCGGCCCAGCCGCGGTAGATGTTCCACCACTGCTGCTGCGTGACCTCGAAGACTCCGATGTAGTAGTTGTTGGTCAACGTCACCTCGTGCAGCTTTTCCCTCGGGAATTGGAAAAGCCGGTCGCCGCTGTTTATGGGTGAAACTGGCGAGTTGGTCGCCGTACCCATCTGCCACGTGATCCCCTTCGCGTCGATGCGCTTCATCACCAGGCGGTCGGCCTTATAGACGTCGGAGGAGACGCCGCCGAACGGCAGGAAGTTCTCGTCCGTATAGTAGGTGATGTTCGAGGGTGTGCAGAGATCGACCACCATGTACAGGGGCGGACGGTCTTGCGGCACGGCGGTGAGACGGTAGGTTACCTCGCCGAAGCCGGTCTGGTGTCCCGGCCAGTCGTGCGCGGGATACCACCGAACGATGCGGTTCTCGCCCGGCTGTACGAGACGGTTCACGTCCCCGCTGACGCGCTGGATGTTGGCGCCGCCGATGGAGACGCCGTTGGTCAGCACATCGAAGAGGACGATGCCCGGGGCGTCAGCCAGCGAGTAGGCCAGCTCCACCGAGGAGGGCGGTCCGGCCAGCTCGCGCGTGTCGGTGACGGTCAGGACGGGCGAGACGGCGGCGAGACAGAGCGCGGGTGCCGCCAGCGCGAACGCGGCCGTCCGGAGAGTTGTCAGAAATGACTGCTGTTTCATCTTCGTTTTCCTTTCCGGTTAGGCGGTTATTTGACCATGAGAAACGTGCCGATCCATTTGGTCGTCAACAGCGGACCGGCGGGTGAAAATCCCTCGCTGGAGAGGAGGGTGTCGAGCGTGGTCTCGTCGGAAACCATCGAGGACGGCGCGGTCAGATCCAGCGCGTTCGCCGCCGTGGTCAACGAGGAAACGGGCGTGAACGGACGCGGCTCGTCGTAGGGGGGCGCCAGCACCTCCTGTCCCGGTAGCATCAGGCAGATGCGGAACCCGCACTTGCCGTTCGCGTTCTTGTCGTTGGCGGCGTTCGTGCCGCGTTGTGCGGAACGGCATCCGCCGTTGTTCGTGTAGTAGCAGCCGCCGCGCACGACCATGGTGTTGTTGGCGTTGCGGTTCGACGGCTCGACCACCTGCCCGTAGGTGTTGGCGGTGATGTTTTGCTGATACACGTCGAGCACCCATTCCCAAACGTTGCCATACATATCGTAGATGCCCCAGCTGTTGGGTGCGAAGGACCCAACGTTCGTGGCGTTTTTTCCCCTGTTCCGCCACCAAGCCATCCGGTCGAGGTTGGCGTCGATGCCAACGTTGATTGTGGAGGCGATCGGCGAACCGTCGCCCCAGTAGCCGTCGTAGTGACCCGCGCGGGCGGCGAACTCCCACTGCGTCTCGCTCGGCAGGTCGAAGTCGAACCCGGAGTACGCGCGGAGTTTGCCCAGGAAGGAATTGGCCAGCGGCGCATCCGGCCAGTAGCAGTACTGTCCGCGAATCTCATCGTAGGAGATGGCCGAGATCGGCAGCGGGTCGCAGGCGATCCATCCGGGATCCGGACGGTTGAAGACGTTCGTCCCGTCGATGAAGATCCACTGGTATTTCGTCAGTTCGAAGATGCCCATGTAGTAGTCGTTGGTCATCGTGACGTAATGGCTCACCTCGCGGCTGCCATCTCTCCCCGGCTCGTTGACGGATCCCATCTGCCAGCGCACGTTCGCCGCGTTGATGCGGCGGAGCAAGAGGTGGTGTTCGGAGTAGAGTCCGGCGTAGGGTCCGGTCACCGCAGCGCCTCCGGGAAGGGCGTTGGAAGAGGTGTAGTAACGAACCTCCTTGTTCTCCAGATCGTAGTCCATGTAAGCGGGGGGATCGTTGGTCTTCCATGCGTTGACCGTGATCGTGAGGTTGGCGAGGTTGCCGGGATTGTCGCCGAGGTCCTCGCGCGCCCACCAGGTCGCCGTGTGGGTGGTTCCGCCCGCCTCGACAATGCGGTTGGCGTCACCCATCACACGACGCACGAAAAGCCCGCTCTCGCCGATAGGTGTGCCGCTGAGCGAGGCATCCAGCGTCACAATCGCCGGCTCGTCGCCGTCCAGCGTGTACGTCACCGTCACGCTCCCGTCCCCGTTCGGCACGAACGACGCCGCCGTGACCGACGGGTCGGCGGCCAGAACCTCAAAGCCTGTGCAGGCAAGCAGGGTAAGGGCTGATACCCCCCCCCCGCACCATACGCTGCAAGGCGCATCCAACAGGATTACTCATAACAAACTCCTATCTTTGGAAAACCACCACAGTTGCAGGGAATAGAGTAGGCTTTCTCCCGTCATTTGTCAAGCCTGATTTTGCCGCCGCTTCCAGCGGGGCGCATCTGCGTTTTTCACCGTGATCCATGTAGATGCCTGCGATACCGAAACACGAAGATTCAACCTCACGCAAAGTCCGCCACGTTCGCAAAGGAGGGAATCATCGATGACTTCGCGGACTTTGCGGACTCTGCGTGAGACTGTGACACGAAAAATTCCGTGTTTGAGCACCACAGGCTCTTGTTGAATTACGGAGATGCGCCCTTCCAGCGAGCGTGGCCCAACACGGCGTAGGACAAAGGCTGGCGGTTCTGCGCCGCGCCATACTTGGCGCGGAATGACAGCGAATTTCCAACTGGTCTCTTATCCGCCGAACCGCTATACTATTCGGCGGTTATGGCTATGGAACTGTTATCACCTGCTGGCGGGTTTGACGCGGCGCTGGCCGCGTTCCAATACGGCGCGGATGCCGTCTATTTGGGAATGCCGAGGTTTTCCGCGCGCGCGGACGCGGACAACCTCACGCCGGATCGTCTGCGCACTCTTCTCGCCTACGCGAAGACATTCTCCCCCGCGAAAAAAATCTATGTCACGTTCAATACGGTCGTGCAGGAGACCGAACTCTCCGACGCCTTGGATGCGTTGGCGGAACTGGACGAGTTACTGCCGGACGGGTTGATCGTGCAGGACTTGGGAATCGCTTCGCTGATCCGTAAGAATTTCCCGCGGCTCGCACTTCACGCGAGTACCCAGTTGGCCGTCCATTCTCTGGCGGGCGTCACAACCCTGCGGCGGCTTGGCTTTTCGCGGGTGGTGCTGGCGCGTGAGTTGACGCTGGCGGAGATTCGCGAAATCTGCCGGCGCAGCGGCACGGAGATCGAGATTTTTGTCCACGGTGCCTTGTGTTACAGCATCAGCGGACTCTGCCTCTTTTCCTCGCACGAATTCGGACGGAGCGGAAACCGGGGGCGTTGCGCCTACTGTTGCCGCCAGCCTTTCGGCGGACGTTTCCCGTTCTCGATGAAGGATCTGTCGCTGGCACCGTTGCTGGACGAGATCGCGGCGACAGGTGCCTCCTCGCTCAAGATTGAAGGGCGTATGAAGTCGCCGTTGTATGTGGCGTGTGTCACGGACTACTACCGGAAGAAGCTGGACCATCGGCTTTCGCCGGAGGAGGACGCGGCGATGGTGCAGGATCTGCAAACGGTTTTCAGCCGTCCGTGGACGCGCCTCTATGCGGAGGGAACCGAGTTGCCGCCGATGTCGGTCATCGACCCGATCGGCATGGGGCATCGCGGTGCGCGAATCGGGACGGCGGAACGCGCACGGCACGGCATCCTGCGGGTTTCAACCAACCGTACGCTGGAAAAGCACGACGGCATTCAGGTGGAGTTACCGCAAGGCGGACGTCCATACGGTTTTGCCATCCAAGAGTTGCGCCGAGCGGGAAATCCGCGCACGGTACTTTCCGTACCGGCGGGAGAGACGGCGGAAATCGCCTTGCCCGAAGACGCTCCTGCCATTCCTGTTGGATCACCCGTCTTTTGTTCCTCCTCGCAAGCGGTGAAACGGCGGTACGAGATACGCTCCGTACGCGAAACCGATCTCCCGATCGGCAAGCCTCTCGATGTGTCCGTCCGCATTCGCCGCGACAGGGTGGAGGCATCCGCCACCACATCGGACGGAACACGGGCGGATGCGCGGTGTTCGTCGGAGGCTGCCGCCGCCAACCAACCCGAACGTACCCCCGAAGCCGTGCGCCGTGCGTTTGAGCGAATGGGTGGAAGCGGCTGGCGGCTGGGGAAACTGGCGGTGGAAGATCCCGCCGGATTGTACGTGCCGCCTTCCCGACTCAACGAACTGCGTCGTCAGCTCGTGGAACAAATGAACGCCGCTGCGGGCTGCCGCCGCGAACGGGCACGCGCCGAGTTGCGGGAAACGCTTACGACAGAGCATGTCGCCCGAGCCGAACCGCCGAAGCGAATCCTCAAATTCCGACTCGATCGAAGACCGCCCGTTCCGGAACGACTCACCGCTGCCGAGGCCGTGCTGATGATCGGCCATCTCCATGCGGATGCAATTCGAACAGAACTGGACAAATGGAAGAGTACGCTGGCGGACGAAACCGGGATCCGTCTCGCCCTGCCGATCTGGACGCGGGATGCGGATACGGCGAGACAGGAGGAAACCGTTGCGCAACTGGTACGGGATGGATGGTGTCGCTGGGAGGCGGCGGATCTGTCTGGATGCGCTCGATTGCGTGAACGCGGCGTGGAGGATGTCACGGGCGACTGGTCTTGCTATGCGTTCAACCACGTGGCCGTGGAGGCATGGGAGGGGATGGGCATCCGCCGGCTTGTGCTTTCCTCCGAAAACGGACGTGAGAACTGGGAGGCGCTGCTTACCCTCCCGTTCCCGACCGAACTCCTCGTCTATCAGCACACGCCGCTCTTTCTCGCGGTGACGAAGCCGATGGTTCCCGCACTCGACGAGCGAACCTCGTGCGAGATTTCATCCCGCGCAGACCGGTTCTTTGTCGAACGGCAGGACGACCTGTGGGTGACGATACGGCGCGAACCGTACTGCCTGGCGGAGCGCACGGCAGAGTTGCCGGCGGCAACGGCCTGGCGCTACGATTTCTCGTGGACGCCAGAGACGGAACTCGTCCGCGCCCTCATCGCACTGGAAAAAGACCGTCTGCCATCTACCAACGAAGCCAACTATGTGCGCGGCCTCCAGTAGGGCAGGGGGCGCCAGCCCTGAATTCTAGGCGGCAGCAATCGAAGGCAATCGATGGGGGGATCAGTATCGATCGGGAATGGAAACCATGAACAAATCGACCGTTTTTTCCCCGTTGAGCGCCAGAATCGGACCGCCGCACCCAGTGTCTAAAGAAACCTCGCAGAGATATTCGGATTCGAAGCAATTATCAAAAAGATCCACGAGTGCTTTCCTGAACATATCCCAGAACTGGTCATAGCGACCCGGCATCACGATCGGGCTTTCAGTCAAACGCCTGTCACTGTCCAGAATATACTCCATGAGCGCAATATCGAATCGTTCGCCATCTTCGTGGTCGCCCAAACTGCAATACTTCTCGAAATACGGGCGGACAAATCCATCCAGGACTGTTTCGGCATCATTCTCGGGCGTGTTCTCCCGCTTGATCTCCAATTTCATCTGCCACTTGTACATATCGTTCGCGCCGAAACCGTTCGAGTTGTCTTTGACGGCCGTGACGCCGGGCGGCAACTCATCGGCATCCTCCTCCCCGACGCCGGATTCGACCAGTTCCTTCAGACCCTGGCGCAGTTTCTCCATCCGTTCTCCTTCGCGACCTTCGATCAGGGAAAGCATCTCTTGCGGTTTACGGATCTCCTCGGTGATCAACACCTCGATCGCGTCCGCCGTCACATTCGGATACCGCTCGAACGGGTCTCGTCCTGCAGCCAGCGCGTTCTCGAACCAGTGCGCAGGGGGGAAATCCGCATAACAGAAATACGGCCATTCGTCGCCGTAAACGGAAATCGGTAAGCTTGTCGTCTGAATACACTCCACGTAATACTGGGCAATCTCTTCGTATGCCTCGTCGTTCACGGCGTTCAAGATGGGCAAGGCCCTGCCCGCTTCCCCGAGATTCGCAAGCGCAATTCCCTTGAAGTATGCCACCCTCGCGTCATCGTCCATGAAGGATGCGGTGGCATAATCGACGATTTCCCGATGTCTGCGGAAAAGCGCCAGCGCCTTGCAGACCTGCACAACCACATCGCGTCCGATGGGACGACGGTCTTCCAGCGAACGGGCGATCCATTCGGACGATTCGTCATCGCGTCCGAGCGCATGCAGATAGATTGCCATCGAGGCAAAACCGAAGGTGTTCCTGTAGGGGGAATGCTCGATTCCTTGAAGCTGCAATTCGCATACCTTCTCCACGTCTCCGTGTAACCAGTAGCAGAGCGCCTCGTTGTTCCATGCGGTCGTCTCTCTGGGATCCAGTTCCCGTGCCCGGTGGAAAAGTTCCCGTCCCTTGTCCGGATCACACGGCGGGTAAAGCGCCTCGCGTCCCTGTTCGCAAAGCTCACGCACGCCGGGCGCGAATTCGCGCGCGTAAATCCCCGCTTCGCTACACCGGACAGTCTGGACAATCTGCGCCCGTGTCGTTTCGTCGTCAAACCTGTCACGGTACTTCGGCCAGCAGCAGAACTTGAATTTGGAACCGCTTCCGCACGGGCACGGCATATACAGCGTGGAACTATCAATACTCATGGCATCTTGCTCCTTCGGGTTTTTGGTTGGGTGGTTGGGGGGGGGGTGGTTCGCCCGTCGCGCACATTCACGCGGGAATGTAAATGAGGATAAGTTTTGTTTTGCCTCACGCGATGGGACGCGCTCCGTCGCGTCCGCATAATGCTTCTCCAGCATGACACGCTTCCCCGTTTCCCGCTTCCCAGGCGGATGGATTGCCCGTCGTCTGTCGCGTGTCGCATACCCATTCACTCCGGTTCGACGGCGGGGACGCCGTCGCTACGCAAACGGACGCGACGTGCCTCGCCCCTACGAGACTACCGTTTCCCCGGCTGGACACGCTTCTCAGCATAACACGCTTATTGTGATGGAGATGGTTCATGCCGGTATGACAATTGGTAGGGCGCGTTGTCCCCAACGCGCCGTGCGGCGGCTTACGGATAAGCCGCCCTACCAGTCCAACGCCAATATGAACTCTATCCGGCACAATAACCAGTATAACACGCTTCCCCGGCTGAACACGCTTTTACCTGCTCCCCGCAACCTACTCCCTACGCGCCTACTCGACGAGCATCTTGAGGAAACCGTCGCAGAAGGCGGTGACGGCCTGCTTCTCGTAGGGCATGAGCCGGTTGAGTTCGGGCTGGAGTTTCCGGGTCAACTGGTACGCAGCCTCGATCTTCCGCGAGGCGGAAAGGTAACGGAGGTTGGTGTATTGGACCATCAGGTCATCGGGATGCTTTTCCAGCAATGGGTCGAGTAGCGTCTTCGCCAGATCCAGCTTTTTCTGCTCGATACAGCTCAGCGCGTACAGGTACCCCGTGAAGATACGGTCGGGATCTTTCCGGTAGGATTCCTCCAGGAGGCGTTCCGCCTCGGCGTAGTTCTTCCGCTGAAGCTGGATGGCGCCCAGCCCGGCTTGGGCCGCCGCATTGCCGTCCTTGCGGAAGCTGCGCTGGAAGAAGTCTTCCGCGAATTCGGGTTTGCAGGTATGATAGCGGACCATGCCCATGAGGAAATTCGCAAGGGCGTGGTCCGGAATCTGCCGCAGACATTCAACCGCGTCCTCCTCGCAGAAGAGCGGGACGTCCAGTACGTCATCGATCAGCAGGATCTGGTTCCGCACATCCGTGAGGAAGTTGTTCATTTCCAGCGCACGCTTGAAGGCGGTTCGCGCCGCGACCAGGTTTTTCCCGGCGAGCAGCAGGTAGCCGTGGGTGACATGGAGCAGGTAGTGGTCTTTCCGGTTCGTGGCGTTGCGCAATGCGGGAAGTGTCCGGAGATTGACCTCCGAGAGGTTGCCGGCATCCAGCAGGATTTTGCAGAGCAGTCCCCAGACATATACGTTGTTCGGCTGGTTTGGAATCACCTCGTTGAGGAACTTCTCTGCTTCTGCCGGTTTCCCGTTCAGGTAGAGCAGGGACGCTTCGAGCCAATCGGTTTGCTCGCGCGGGACATTCTGCTTCTTCGCCGCGTCCAGCCAAGTCGTGGCGGATGCGACTTCGCCCTTCTGAACCGCGATGCGGGCCATGTTGATCGCGATCTCCGGATCCTCCTCATCCAGTTCCTGCAAGATGCGGATCGCGTTTTCCGCCTTGTCGTATTCGTTCCGGTCCAGATTCTGCGAAATCATCCGGTAGAGCTGTTCCTTCTTGTGCTGCATCGAAGAAATCATCTGTTCGTTGCGGGCACGGTCTTCCGCGCTCATGAACTTGTAGAACTTCCCTCGCTGGATCCAGTAGCGGCGCCGGAGAAGCGGGATGATATCTGGATTGATGAGGGAGTCTAGGTGCTGAAACTCATTTTCGTCGGCAGAGGTGAAGGCATCGACACGCAGGGGGATCGTCCGGATCTTCTCTTCGATCTCCTTGAACTCTTCCGATTGCTTCTGCGCCTCATCCCCCCGGTCGAAGAGCGCGTACCGGTTGAAGAGAACCGTCAGGTTTTCCGGATCGAAGGCCGCCATCTCGCGAAGCAAGGCTTTCGCCTCCTCGGAATAGCTTTTGCGGACGAGCTGACAGGCGAACTCGTTGCCCACAAAGGCGACCTGACGCTCGATCACCCGTTGCTGCTGCGCGAAATAGGGGATTGAATAGACCCGCGAACTCGGCAGTGCGGTCTTGAACCGGTCAATAAATTCCTGTTGCCGCTGGATCAGGGCGGGGTAGTCGATCGGTCCCGAAGCGGGCAGGAAGCGGAAGAAGAAACCGGACGGCACGGCGGTCAGGCCGTACTTGGTGAGTTCCTCGGTGTGCCGGAACGAGACCAGGTGCTTGTATGCGTTCTCATCCCCCGTAATCCATTCCCGCAGGAATGTTTGGAGTGAAATACTCGCCTCGTTCAGCAGGGGAATCCGTTTCTCCGCGAAAATCGGGTCGGTCTGGATTAGCTTGGTGAAGCGGCGGGAGGTCACGGGACGTGGGCGGGAATCCACGTGAAGCGGCAGGATCGTCTTTCCCTGCTGGTGGCACTGGAGCAAGATGCTGTTTTCCAGCTCCCCGGCGTTGAACACCCAGTCGGCGTCCAGAATGTCGTCGGTCGCCAACAGGATTGTCTCGTGGAGGAAGCGGCCGCCTTTCTCATAGACGGTCGTGAAGTTGAAAACCGGTGTCGCGAAGGTCAGGATGAAGAGGCCAAACCCCAGCAGGCTGCCCAAGTGGCAGACGAAACGGTTGTCGCGGATTTCGTACACATCCTCTTCCGATTCGAGGTCGGCGGCTGTCAGAACTTTCTTCTGGCGGATCGCGATTCGTCCCGTCGAGGTGCCGCCCAGCGAGTCCATCTTGCGCGATTCACGCATCAAGTCCCAGCAGGCGATCAGCAACCCCGTACACAGCGCGAGGAAGAGATAGCTGTAGTACGGAAGGTTGAGGATATTGGGATAGCTCTTCCAGATCGACACCGGCGTGGGGATGATATTCGCGATGATGACGGCTGCGAGCGCCAGCTGGAGGACGAGCGAGAAAACGGTACGCCTGTGGAAAGAATGGAACGCCAGGTGGATGGAGACGGGCAGCGCGACCAGCAGGAGGGAGACGACACTCCACCAGTTCCACGTGGAAGAACGGGGCAGGAGGTTGACAACCTCATGCAGGTTGGTTTCCAGAAAAGCGGCCAGCAGAAGTTTGTTTCCTACCGCAGGGAAAAGAGGACACCGCAGGGCGACATACCACAGGATACTCCACGCCCCGATGATTCCCGCGATCATCAGGAGGACGCAGGCAAGCGTCCGGCCGCTCAGGGAGTTCCCGTCATGCCAGAGGGAACGGAAGGAAAGTATGACAAGAAGCGGGAAGAGCAGGAGAAAGATGGGGGATTCAATCCAAAAGACCGAGAAGAGGAAAAGACAGAGGAAGAGGGGGAACGAACGTCCGTTCTGCGAGAAGGCGAGAAGGCACTGCAGCGCGAGGAAGAGAAAGAGCGTGTCGAACGCATACGGGTAGAGGCGCGTGGCGGTCAACCAGAACGGGATGCAGAAAGCGAGGAAGACCGAGGCGCCCGTCGCGCCGAGGATCGCCGCGTGGATGACATACTGGTTGTGAAGCAGGGTCAATTTCGGAATGACCGGCTCCAACAAGGTCTCATCATCTTCGTCATCGGAGGCGAACTGTACACGCATGGCGCCTCCCGGTGTCTCCGCCGCGAGGAAGACGATGAGACGAACGAGCATCAGGAAGAAGAGCCCGACGGAAAAGGCCGAGCACAACGCGCAGAAGAGGTTCAGCTTGAGGTGGATATCGAAGAAGGGAATCCAAGCGATCAGCCGCGTGACGAGCCGGTAGAGCGGATGCGTAAGATCCGGGATCGGAATCAACCCTGCGGCGACGGTCGCGTCGCGCAGGGAGGTTCCGGGATAACCATACCGCAGGTAACCGAATGCGTAGATCAGGAACGTAATCGCCGTCAGTGCGAGAAAGATGACCTGAACATAGCGCCACATCGAAACAGGTCGTTTTTTCACAGCGGACTCCTTTTTGGGTTACCTTGGTTCCTGCAACAGGCCGATCAGACTGGCGATCTTCGCCTGTGCGATTTGTTCGTCGTAGAAGGAACGAACCATGTCGGCGCGGGCTTGCGTCACCTGAACCTGCGCGTCCGTCCTCTCGATGGATGAGGAGGTGCCGACGCGGTACTGTTCGTTTACGATGTCGAAGTTCTCCGTTGCCTGCTCGAAGGTTTTGCGGGAGACGGCGGAACGTTCCCGCGCACTGTCGCGCTGGGCGACCGCCTGAACGAGTTCGAGGTAGAGGGTCTGTTCCGCCTGCGCCACGGCGGCGCGCGCGGAGCGCAGTTCCGCGACCGCGATTTCCACCTGCGCGGTACGGCGGAATCCCGTGAAGAGGTCTTCCATGACGCGTCCGAACCACGACCAGTTGAAGGCGAGCGGGAAACTCTTTCCCGAGACGTCGGCGGAGACCCCCGCTGTAATCGAGGGATAGAACGAGGCGATGGTCTCATCCACGTAGGCGGACGCCGCGCGCTCGCGGGCGCGGAGGACGGCGAGCGAGGGCGAGTTCTTCCGCGCGAATTCCATCAGCGCGTCCGGCGCGTCGTCGATTTGCCGCTTCGGAAGTTGCGACTCCTGCAGATTGTACTGCGGGGAGTCGGCGAATCCGAGCGCCGCGTTCAGCTCCGCCTTCGCGGAGATCAGGTTGTTGCTGGCGCTGATCACCTCCAGCTGCGCATTACCGTAGTCAACCTCCGCCTTCGTCACGTCGTACTTTCGGCGCGTCCCGACCTTGAGCATCGATTTCGCCTCGTCCAGATGAACCTTGTACTGGTTCAGGTTTTCCTGCGCGACGATCAGCAGGTGCGAGGTGCGGTGGACCTCGAAGAATTTGGAACGGACGTTGTACAGTACGTCCACTTGAGACTGGCGCAACTGCTTTTCCGCAGCGATCAGGTTTTCAATCGCCTGTTGCTCCTGCGCATCGAGCTTGCCGAAATCGTAGAGCAACAGATCGAGGCTGATGCCGCCACTCCAGTTCCCCGACATCTCGGACTCGTTCCGACGCCCGTTGTGCGTACTGCGCGTGTATCCGCCGTTCACCGAAACCTGCGGCAGATAGCCCGCGCGTGTCGATTGAATCCGGCTGTGTGCCGTCACGACGGATTGCGACGCCTGCAGGATGCTCGGATGGTAGCGGAGCGCGATGTCGGAGAGCTGATCGATTGTCGCCGTACACCCGTTCGTGATACCGACGGCTTGCGGCGAGACCGTAACCTCCCCGTCCAGCCGGTCGTCCTCCGTCTGCGCGGAACGTGCCTGTTCGATGGTTCGGCAACCGGCTGCGGCCAACATGACGGCGACCATGCCCGAAAACAGCGGAATCGTTTTTTGTCGAAAAGCAGAATCACTCATAGTCACTTTCCTCTTCCTCGTAAAGCTGGTAGGGGTTTTCCTCCAGCTGGTCCAATCCGTTGTAAGATGCCCAAATCCGTTCGCGGTCCAGCGTGTCGAGCGTGGAGATCACATGGATCCGGAAAAACTCGCGACCTGGATAAGGCACCTCGTACAGGTCGTCGTACACCATCTGAACGGACTCCGTCTGTTCCGTCTGCTGCTCGACGGGCGTCTGGACGATCTGGCCGTCGTCCGAGACGACATAGCGGTAAACGACCTGCGGTTCCTGGATGGTCTGCGCGTAGTAAGTCTGATCCCATCCCCAGCCGCCTTGGCCGTTCCATCCCCAGTACGGATTGAAGACAGGCCAGCGGGTATGCGGAACAAACGCATACCCGAACGGATCGCCCGCCCAGGTCGAAGTGAACGCGGAACTCCGCCAGGAGAACGTCCACGGGTCGAAATAGATGCCGCCGCGAGGATGCGGATGCCGGTGTTTGTGGGAACCGCCGTGCCTATGCGGAGGAGGAGGAGGGACTGACCGAATCCGATAGTCGGGACGACGAGGAGGCGCGGACCGTGGCATGAGACCGTTCTGGTCCAACTCCCAGCCTCGCGGAGCCTGACGGCTGAAACCGCCGCCGCCCGTCTTGCCGCCCGTCGTACGGGGTGGACGTGCGACGGGAGCGGGCGTGGGCGCAGTTGCAACCGGAGGTGCCGGCTGTTGCTTGACGGGGGAACGCTTCTCCACCTTCTGCGGCGTGGGTGAACGGACGGTAGAGGGCGCAGGAACCGTTCGCGGAGCCGGAGTCGTCGCGGGAACCGTTCGCGGAGCCGTTGCAGGAACGGCACGGGTACGCGACGGCTGCATCGCGGGACGGGACGGGACAGAGACGGGGCGCGGCGCGGAAGGTGCCTGCACGGGCTGCCGACTCGGTTGAATCGACGTGCCGCCCGGTCGCGTCGTGGTGCGGTTCGCGGAACCGGGAACGGAGAGCGGACGCCGTTCACTAGGTTGCCGCATGGTGGAACGACTCGTGTTCGGCGTGAAACGAATGCCACCCGAATTCCCGGAACGCACTCTTGCGAAACAGGAAAGGGTCAGGAAAACACCCAGTGAAATCCAACACCAAATTGTCTTCTTCATCTCATTTCCTCCTTTCCGTTCCGCATCCCTGCATTTGTCCTCAGCCTGTTTCGATCAACGGATGTTCGAAAAACAACACGTGAGTTTTTCCATCTCGTAATGCAGGAAACGCGCGCGCTCCTCGTCAATGACATCCGGATCGTTCTCCACCGGTTCCTCCGCCATGACATAATGTTGAAGAAACGCGTTGGACTGACAAATCATAAAGACCTCGTGCAAACGCTTCGGCGAGATACCGCTCACGAGATCGTGGTCAAGACCGAATTGCACGGCGTTCAACAACTGCATCGACTCGACCGTAGGAATCAGCCAGGCCGACTTGAGAATCGCGATGGCACGGCAGATGTAGTCCAGCAGGATGCCAGGGGAATTGGCGAACAGCTTACACAGGGCATCAGCCTCAACCTCGGTAAGCTTCTTGTAAATACGTTTGCAGCGCGAGATGATCTCCTCCTCGTCCATTCCGAGGGTCAAGCGGTTGGTGAACTGGAGTTGCTTCACGAAGTTGAAATCGCCAACGAGCATGTTCTCGGGGGTGAAGTTCAGCCGGTGCATCCCCGTGACAACCCGATCGTCCTCATTCAAGAGCGAGAGCGCGACGAGTTGGAAAATCGTGCTGACCTGAAGTCCCGTCCCGACTTCGGTCACGGAAGCCGTGAGATACCCGTACTGGGGAGACCACGCATACTCCAGCTCGCGTTCCAACGCCGAATCCAGTTGGTTGAGCGTTTCCCATCCCTTTTCGAGGTCCTTCAAGTCCTCCACGTATATCTCCAGACGAATGTGTTCGACATCGTTGATGTGGAGGTAGATGTTTTTGTCGGGAATAAAGCCGACGGCGCGGTAGCGTCCGTCCGGTTCGCCGGAGCTTTTCACGTCCGCCTCGCGCAGTTCCGAGTAAAACTGGTCCAGCACGGCGTCATGGGGGAAGATCATGTTTGGGATCGCCACACTCGCAGCCTTCTCGATCCGATTCTGGACACGCTGGCGTTCCGCCGCAGTCGCCCATCCGGGAAACTTTTCGCCTTGCAGATTCCGGTTGAGACGAATCCGCGTAACTTTGGCGATCCCCTCCGTGTCATGGGGGGAGAACCCGGTGAAACCTCGTTTTCTCGGTCTGATCAAGATTGGTCCCCCTTGCTTGATGACTTCCCTCCCCCGAGGGCGGCAAGCGAATTGCGCAATTCGATCGCTTTCTCAAAATCCTGTGCCTCCACTGCCGCCTGGAGTTCCCGCTCCAGCCTCGCCTTCTCCGCGCCAAGGCGGTATTTCTGCGGCGTTTTCCCCACATGCTGGGAAGCGCGCTGGTCTTGGAAAATCAACGGTGCGAGTTCTCTGCCAAACGCCTGATAGCAGGCGGGACACCCCATGCGCACATTCTTCCGCCACTCGTTCCGGGTCAAGCCGCAAGCCGGGCACGCCGGATCAACCGGAGGCCGTTGCTGATCCTTGATCGTGTGGTCGATAATCTCAAACGCGGCGCCCAACAGCATGTCGAGTACCGGCACGGGCTTCTTCGCCGACTGCCCGCCCGCTTCCGCCTCGCTTTTCGACTGCGCATGATCTGCCGCGTCGGGACTATGCGAATGTACGTGCGAGTTGTTGTTCGCCGCGCAACTGCGGCAGACAAACAACTCGGTTTGCTTCCCTTTGATTTTTCGCCGGATCACCGTTTCGGCTTCCGCTAGATGGCAGATTTCACATTTCATCTCAATCAAAACCCTTTTAGAAGCGAAATGATACCATAATTTTCCCCGTTCGGGGAGAACAATTCCAAAAAAAGATGAGCCGTGGACACATCTCTGGAATTCACCGCCGATTCTTTGAAACGGAAAAGGAGTCACGGAATGAGGTGGGGAAGGAGGTGGCTGGTAGGTAGTGAGGCTAATCGTGGGCAGGTGGTAGCGGTTGGTTGGTAGCTGGTATCCACACCCGCGCGTCGCTTGTCGCGTGTCCTTGTGCAATCGGTCGCGACGGGGCGCGACCGCATCTTACCTAGAACCTCTGGCCACCACCTACCCGCTAAAAGCTTACGGGGCGCATCTGTATAATTCAACCTAAATTCCGCTGTTGGACACTTTGAAAAACCACGGAAACCACGGAAAAACATCGGTTTCTTGGAACGGCGATTCCGTAAGTTCCGTATATCCCGTGGTGAATCATGGCGCTTTGGAA
>JAFSTA010000144.1 GCA_017450695.1 Kiritimatiellia bacterium
GCAGAAAACTGATTCACCCAAATGGTGAAAGTCCGGCTTCTTCCGGAATGCCGATATTCTTCCTATCCAGCCTTCATTTCTTTGTGATCTCTGTGATCTTTGTGGCTCAACAAAAATCTCAACAGAGGATTTTAGGTTTAATCTTTTCACTTTCTCCTGGCGCCCCTCCCGGTTCAGCGTGGGGAAAAACGAGACCCCGCGAAGCGACAAGAGTGTCGCTTCCCCGAATGCCACCGCTTCTCAGCCGCTCAGCTTTTCCGCTTCTCAGCTGGTGCGAACCACCGAACCACCTAACCCCGAAGGATGCGGGCGAGGAAGCGGCCGGTTTGCGATTCCTTGCAGGCGGCGACCTCTTCCGGCGTCCCGGCGCAGACGAGGTTCCCGCCGTCGCGCCCGCCGCCGGGACCGAGGTCGATGATGTAATCCGCGCATTTGATGACATCGAGATTGTGCTCGATCACCACAACCGTGTTGCCGCTTTCGCGAAGTTTCAGCAGCAGGGAAAGAAGCTTGCTCACGTCATCGAAATGGAGTCCCGTCGTCGGCTCGTCCAGCAGATAGAGCGTCTTGCCCGTCGCACGCTTGGAAAGTTCCGCCGAGAGCTTGATGCGTTGCGCCTCGCCGCCGGAAAGCGTGGTGGAGGACTGTCCCAGCCCGACGTATCCCAGTCCGACCTGGTTCAGCGTCTCCAGTTTCCTCGCCACGGTGGGGACGTGCTGGAAAAAGACGAGCGCCTCCGCCACCGTCATGTTCAGTACCTCGGCGATGTTCTTGCCGTTGTAGCGGACCTCCAGCGTCTCCTTGTTGTAGCGTGCGCCGTTGCACTGCTCGCAGGTGACGTACACATCGGGCAGGAAGTTCATCTCCAGCTTGCGCAGCCCGTCGCCGCCGCAAACTTCGCAGCGCCCTCCCTTCACGTTGAAACTGAAACGCCCTTGGTCATATCCGCGCATCTTGGCGCCGGGTGTCGCCGCAAAGAGTTCGCGGATTCCCGTGAACGCGCCGGTGTAGGTCACGGGATTGCTGCGCGGCGTCCGCCCGATCGGGCTTTGGTCGATCTCGATCACCTTGTCGAGCAGCTCATCGCCCGTGATTTTGCGGAACTTGCCGGGCTTGTCGCTGGAACGGTAGAATTTCTGGAAAAGATGCCGCTTGAGGATGTCGCTGATGAGCGAGGATTTCCCGGAACCCGAAACGCCCGTCACCACGACGAAACAGCCGAGTGGAATCTCCACATCGATGTTCTTCAGGTTGTTCTCCTGCGCCCCGTAAATGCGGAGACGTTCTTTTCCGGGCTTGACCCGTTTCTTGGGAACGGGTACGCTTCTGCGCCCGGAAAGGTAGTCGGCGGTCAGCGAACCTTTCGCGCGGAGCAGTCCCTTGTAATCGCCCTGGTAGGTGACATGGCCGCCTTCGGTTCCCGCGCCGGGACCGAGATCGACAATGTAATCGGCGTTGCGCATCATCTCTTCGTCGTGCTCGACCACGACCACGGTGTTGCCGCGTTGCTGCAAGGCGCGCAGCATGGCGATGAGCCGTTCGTTGTCGCGGGGATGCAAACCGATGGTCGGTTCGTCCAGTACGTACAGGACGCCCATCAGTCCCGAACCGATCTGCGTGGCGAGACGGATGCGCTGCATTTCACCGCCCGACAGCGTGGAGCTTTCGCGGTCGAGCGAGAGGTAGTCCAGTCCGACATCGAGGATGAAGTGGAGGCGGCGGCGAATCTCCTTCAGGATGTCGCCGACCGCCTGCTGCTCCACGGGCGAGAGCTTCAGTTCGTCGAAGAAACGGACGGCGGTGGTGATGTCCATGTGCATCACCTCGATGATGGTCTTGCCGCCGACGGTACAGACGCACGATTCGGGACGCAGACGCTTGCCACCGCAGTCGGGGCAGACCTGCCGCGTCATGAACTGCGCGAGCTTGTCGCGCACCTCGTCGCTCTCGTTCTGCTCATACCGGTGTTTGAGCGTGGCCAATACGCCTTCGAACGGCCGGTCGTTATTCCGCCACTCCAACACGAGGTTGCGGCTGTCCCCGCCGTGCATCAGCATCTTGCGGAACTTCGCGGAGAGTTTTTCGTAGGGCGTGTCGAGCGAGACGCCGTACTGCGTGGCGATCGCCTCCAGCAGATACTTGTAATAGACGATGGCGTGGTGTCCCGCCACGCGCCAGGCCTTGATCGCCTCGCCCAACGGCTTGGTCTTGTCGGGCACGACCAGTTCCTCGTCGAAAACCAGCAGCGCACCGATGCCGGAGCAGGTCGGGCAGGCTCCGAACGGACTGTTGAACGAAAACGAGCGAGGCTTCAGTTCCTCGAAACTGATCCCGCAGTCGGGACAGGCGTTCTTTTCGGAGAAGAGGACTTCGCGGGGCTTGGCTGCCGCCGCCGCTTCCGCCTTGCGCGCCTCCTCCGCCACGGCGGCGTTCTGCGGCGCGGGGGCGACCGTGTCGGTCGGCGGGATAATCTGCACCATGATGATGCCGCCGCCCTCCTTCAAAGCGGTTTCCACGGAATCGGTAAGGCGGCTGCGGATGGCGGGACCCGCCACCAGCCGATCCACCACGGCGTCGATCAAGTGACTCTTCTTCTTATCCAGCTCCGGCACGTCATCGAGCGCGTACAACTGCCCATCCACGCGGACACGAACGAATCCCTTCTTCCGCACGTTCGCCAACACGTCCTCGTGGCGTCCCTTGCGACCGCGCACGAGCGGCGCGAGAATCACCAGCTTCGTCTTTTCCGGTAACTTCATCAACTGATCCACGATCTCGTCCGCGCTCTGTTTCCGTACGGGTTTGCCGCAGTGCGGACAGTGCGCCTGTCCGATGGAACCGTAAAGCAGGCGGAGGTAGTCGTGGATCTCGGTGACGGTGGCGACGATGGAACGCGGGTTGCTTCCGGTCGTGTGCTGTTCGATGGAGATGGCGGGGGAAAGCCCCTCGATCTTCTCCACGTCCGGTTTCTCCATCTGGTCGAGGAACTGCCGCGCGTACGCGGAAAGACTCTGAACATAACGCCGTTGTCCTTCGGCGTAAAGGGTGTCGAAGGCAAGGGAAGACTTGCCGGAACCGCTCAACCCCGTAATCACGGTTAGGGAATCGCGCGGAATCCGCACGTTGATGTTCTTGAGATTGTGCTGCTTGGCACCGGTTATGAGTATGTCGGACATGACGGCTCCCGAAAACGCAAAGGGACAGACAGAACTTCAAAGGGCAAAACGATACACCTTTCCCCCGGAAAAGTCAACGGCGGCAGGTGAAGCGTGGTGGCTGGTAGGTGGTGGCTGGTAGGTGGTAGTTTTTGGTTGGTGGCGGGTAGGCTAGAGGTTCTAGAGCTTCTAGCCATTCTAGACGATGGCCACCCAACCACCGAACCACCCAACCACCGAACCACCCCGGCGGTCGCGACGGGGCGCACCAGCCTACTTCCGCACGAATTCGAGCTTGTCGAGATAGACGGCGCGGATGCAAGACTTGCCGTTGGTAAAGCGGCCGGGTCCCATCCAGAAATAGTGGTCTCGTTCCGGTTTCCAGGTCGCGACGCTGTACCAGGCGTAGCCGTCGCCGACCTCTTCGACCTTGGGTTGAATCGCGCCGATTCCCTTTTTCCCCTTTTGGTCGTAGATACCGCACCAGAACGCCTCGCCTTTCAAGTCCGGTTCCTTTTCGACCTTGATGCGCGCGCGCAACTCGAATTCGGTACCGGGGTCGAAGGCGACTTTGTGGAAGCTCATCTGGGCGGCCCATTCGAAGTGGGAGTTGAAGAGCTTCAGCGCCTTGCCGTCCTCCGCTTCGGGATCATCGACGAACGCGCCCCATTTTCCGGGATTGCACAACCCGATCACCTTCTCTTCGACGGTGACGCGCGAGAGATCCGTTCCCGGCGGAATCGGTTTCGGATCTGCGGCAATCTTTTCAATCCGCTGCCTCCAGGCATCGTGGGCGCTTCTCGATTCGCTCAGCCAGATGTCCTGCGCCTCGTCCAACCGTTCCTTGCAGGCCTTCGCCAGCTTCCGCAGGGATTCCGGGGGATTGAGCGCGGCGGGGTTGGCGGTCAGGAAAACCTCCGCCTCGCCGAAGCGGTCGGAGCGTTTCAGTTGGGTGAAGAGAACGGGGAACGCGCCCATGCGGACGTTGTAGAGCTGGGCGGGGGAATCCTTGACCGCCTCTTCCGCAAGCTGCCACAACTGCGCGGCGCGCGTCAGGAACTCGTCGGTGAGGTTCAGGTTTTGCGGCGTGAGGAAAATGGTCAACGGCTTGTTTGCGGGATCGCGGTAAAAGCTGTGCAGCGCGTCGAAGTAATCGCGCACGAACGGCGCGGCCTTCCCGTAGTAGCCGTTGAAGAAGTCATTCATCAGCTCCTCCGCCGGAAGTTCCGGGTTCCACATCCACTTGGAGAGCAACCAGCCCTTCAGTTCCGCGAAGTCACCGTGGCGCCCTTGGTACGCGCCCTGCTCGAAGAGGAGCTTGACGTTGTTCTTCTTGAAGAACCGGATGTTGTCCTGGAGCGCGAGCACGTTCGGGAAGGGCATCGTGTAGCAGTGGAAGTCGGTGGTGTAGTCCCAGACGAATAGCTGGTCGGTCTGTTTGCTCCACCCCTCGATGTCGTCGATGAACTTGCGGTTCTGGTGGAAGGCGCTCTTGTCGATCGGGAAGGCGAAATCGCACTCGATCGAGCAAAGGCAGACGATCACGTTGTGGCGCAACCGCGTGATCTTCGGCGGCTTGCGCGTGTACTGGTAGGCAAGCGTTTCGATCACCTTGTCGGGAAACTCCTTCTCCACCGCCTCGGCAACCGCGTTGACGAACCGAACCATCGTGCCGGCATGGGACTCTTCCAGATCGTCGATCTCCTTGCACTTCGGACAGGTGCAGTAGTTGTGCCAGTCGTTCTGGCTGACGCCGAAATATTTGGCGGTCGGGTCTTTCCGGATGTGGTCCAGTACCCGTTCCGTGACCAGCTTGAGGAGGTCGGGGTTGGTTAGGCAAAGCTGGCTGGGATGTTTCAGACGCTTGCCGTTGACCTCGCTGAAGTACTCCGGATGCTTGTCGAAAAACTCGTCCGGCGGGCACAGGTGCTCGAAGGTGTGGCAGTACCAGAGACCGTTCCCGAATCGGAAGGAGTGGCCGCCGTGCTTCGGCTCTAGGCCCATCGAGTTCCCGTTGGCGCGGTTCCGTGCGGCGAAGTCGCCATTCCCTGGCTTCCTGTAGTCGTACCAGAATGTCTCGCGCATGGCGATGGCGGGAATCTGCGTGTCGTCCAGGTTGTCGGGCACGGCGACGGCCCGACGTTGCGGAATGACGCTGTACCACGAGGCGTACCAGCGGCATCCGGCGTATTTGTCCAGAATCTCGTAGCAACCATTGAGCGCGCCGCGTACCGGACCGCCCAGTACCAGCAGGTGCGGTGGACACGCCTTGAGGCGGAATCCGTCCAAGCCGAGTTTTTCCCAGTCGGCATTCCCCTTGAGCAATGCGCTGGTATGCCGGGTGTCGCCCAACAGGATCGCGCGGGGCGGCAGCTCGCCCTTGTCGTCGGCGACGGGCAGCGTAACGCCGGTTGTTTCCGCGAGGAAGCGCTGCAGTTCCTCCGCCGCGTACTTCTGCGATTCGGAGGCGTTGGCGGGATAGACGATGGTGTAGGCGGGCGCCTTACCTCGTTCGGCGAGCGTCAATTCTCCTGCGGACGCGCACAGCGCGGCTCCCAGACAAAGGGTCATCATCAGCATTCGTTTCATTCGTGTCCTCCTTTTGGTGTACTTCCGTGGGTGCTTCCCATGTCTCCCATTCTACCAAAACTCACGCCGACATACAAGCGAACCTTGCCGCGACGAGATGGGAGGGACGCGCCCCGTCGCGTCCGACGGAGTGGTTAGGTGGTTGGGTGGTTAGGTGGTTAGGTGTTAGCGGATACCTGGTAGGTGGTGGGGCGTTCGTTATCTTGCCTAGAAGTTACGAGCATCGGGGAAGCGACACTCTTGTCGCTTCGCGGGGTCTCGTTTTTTCTCCACACTGAACCGGGGGACGTGGATCGCGTCCGTTTCGGCCGTACGGAATTTGCTTTCGCTACGGGGAGTCTCGGAGTTTCAGAGACAGGGGGGTGTTCTCCAAGTCTCCCAAACTCTCGGCAACGAAAGTAATGTTGACTTGCGGTATTGCGGGCATTTGTAACGCCGCAGTTCTGCGCGGAACATTCGGGGAAGCGGCATGTTTCCCCTGCGTTCTTGGCGCGAGACAAACTCACCTTCATTTCCATTCCCGCGCGAATGCGGTGGGCATTCCGGATTTTCCGGTCATACCGGACATTCCGGATAACCCACCCGAACCGCCACCCAACGGCACTTTGCGCGGGACACGAAAGGCGTCGAAGGCACCGAGGTTGAAAAACAGCGACTTTTCGCCCACAAACGCATACGTTACGACAGAAAACGGATTCACCCAAATGGTGAAAGACCGTGTTGTTCCGGGGAACTTGGCTAACGTTCGCCCTGATTTAGATTGGCGCAAGCGTAAGCGCGGCGCGTCCGTGTCAGTCTGTGGTTCATTGCCCTCAATAGCGTATTCCGTGAGTTCCGTGTATTCCGTGGTTTTACCCTAGATTCCTCGTTTGGGTTCTCACGCAGAGCCGCTGAGAACGCAGAGAACGTCTCAAAAAATAGCGGCTTTTCGATCTCAAACGCGCACGGTTGCGGCAGAAAACTGATTCACCCAAATGGTGAAAGTCCGGCTTCTTCCGGAATGCCGA